>CAIQQN010000020.1 GCA_903873975.1 uncultured Anaerolineales bacterium | reverse complement strand
TCCTAATCCCTGACGGGTTTAATTCAATGTTGCGTAAACTAGAATACGTCCTGCGCCGTTTATTGACCTCTCTATTCGTTCTGTTTGGCGTCTCGATCATCACTTTCCTGCTGGCGCGCGTCGTACCGAGCGACGCGGCAGTGCTCTATCTCGGTCCAAAGGCCAGGGCGGAAGATATTATCCGCGTCCGGCACCAACTCGGGTTGGACAGGCCGCTGCCGGTCCAATACGTAATCTATATGCGCGACCTCCTGCATGGCGACCTGGGCACCTCGATCGGCACCAAACGGCCGGTGCTGCAGGAGATCCTGGATCGGGCTCCCGCAACTCTGGAACTGCTCATCACCGGCATGTTGCTGGCTGTCCTGATCGGCATCCCGCTGGGGGTGCTGAGCGCCCGCTGGCAGGGCAAACCGCTCGATGTGGGCGTGCGGACGATCTCGATCATCGGTGTCTCCATGCCGGCCTTCTTTCTGGGGATGGTCCTGCAGATTATTTTCTTTCGCAACCTGCACTGGCTGCCGCTCGCCGGCCGGGTCAGCAACGATCTGCGCTTTACCCACCCGATTGTGACGATCACCCATTTCTTTGTCCTCGACACACTTCTGACCCATAACTGGGTTGCACTTAAAGATGTCCTTTTTCATCTCTTACTTCCTGCGCTGACCCTGGCGGCTTATCCGATCGGCCTGATCGCCCGCATGACGCGTGCCGCCATGCTGGAGGTGCTGGAGCAGGATTACATCCGCACCGCGCGCGCCTATGGCATCCGGGATGTCATCGTCACTTATCTTTATGCATTGAAGAACGCCATCAGCCCCACCCTGACGGTCATCGGCCTGACAATTGCCTTTGCCCTCACCGGCACCTTCTTTGTGGAGGTCATCTACACCTGGCCGGGGCTGGGTGAATTCACCGTCCGGGCGCTCCTGAACATTGATTATCCCGCCATCATGGGCATCACCCTCCTGGGCGCGTCCGCCTATGTCGTCATCAACCTGGTTGTCGACATCCTCCAGGCCTGGATCGATCCCCGTGTCAGTCTGAAATGATCATGGCTGCCATTCCCGTCCTGACCATCGAACCCGAAGTCCAGAGCACACGCACAATCCGCCATGTGCTGAGTGTGATCGTGCGCGACCCGCTCTCCCTGGCAAGCACCATTGTTATCATCCTTTTTATTCTGATTGCAGTATTTGCCCCCCTGGTGGCACCCTCGCCCGAGGAGGGCGCCGGGAAAACCAACGTTAACAATAGGTTGCAGGCGCCCTCCCTGGAACATCCATTCGGCACCGACCGGCTCGGGCGTGACATGCTCAGCCGGGTCATTGTGGGGGCCAGGCCGGCTCTGATCGTGCCGATCGGAGTGGTCTTATTTGCCATCCTGATCGGTGCGCCCCTGGGGGCCATCGCCGGTTACAAGGGCGGCTGGGTGGACGAAACCATCATGCGCGTCACCGACCTGTTCCTGGCTTTCCCTTCGCTCTTGCTGGCCATGGCGATCACGGCTGCCCTGGGCCGCGGATTGCATAATGCCGCCATTGCCCTGGTGGTCTCCTGGTGGCCGTGGTACACCCGCCTGGTGCGCGGTGTGACCATCAGCCTGCGCGAGCGCTACTTTGTCGAGGCCGCCCAGGCCACCGGTGTGCGTGACTCGATCATCATCCTGCGCCATATCCTGCCCAACACCATCTCGCCGGTCCTCGTCCAGGCGACAGTTGACCTGGGCACGGTCATCCTGGCGATGGGCAGCCTGGGCTTCCTGGGTCTGGGCACCCAGCCGCCCTCGCCCGACTGGGGCCTGATGGTCGCCGAAGGGCGCGAGTTCATCCTCAACCAGTGGTGGATCGCGGTCTTCGCAGGCCTGGCCATCTTCGTGGTGGTGCTGGCATTCAACCTGCTTGGCGATACCCTGCGCGACATCTTCGACCCAAGGCAGTACCGATGAGCGCCCTGCTGGAAATCCGTGACCTGTACCTGGAGTTCAAGACCTCGCGCGGCCGATTGAAGGCGCTGAACGGGATCACCTTTGACATCCAACCCGGTGAGGTCTTCGGACTGGTTGGCGAGACCGGCTGCGGGAAGACGGTCACTGGCCTGTCGATCCTGCGGCTGCTGCCGCGCTCGGCCACCATCACCAGCGGGCAGGTGCTCCTCGAGGGTACTGACCTGCTTGCCCTTTCGCGCAGCCAGATTGAGAGCCTGCGCGGCAGTAAAATCGCCATGATCTTCCAGGACCCAAGCACCTCGCTCAACCCGGTCTTCTCGATCGGCTCGCAGATCGAGCGGGTCATCCGCCAGCATATGCAAGTCAGCAGACAGGCAGCCCGCGAAAAGGTCCGCTCGGTCATGGCGGCGGTTGGACTGCCAGACGTGGAGCGCATCCTGGGCTCCTATCCCCACCAGCTCTCAGGTGGCATGCAACAGCGCGTCATGATCGCCATGGCGCTTTCCTGCAGCCCGCGCCTGCTGATCGCCGACGAGCCAACCACCAGCCTGGATGTGACCATCCAGGCGCAGATCCTGAAGCTGTTGCGCGAACTCCAGAAAAAGTTCGATGTGGCGGTCATCCTGATCACCCACAACCTGGGCGTAATCGCTCAGACCTGTGACCGGCTGGCTGTTTTATATGGCGGGCGCGTGGCCGAAAGCGGTTCGACGCGGGATATTTTCAACCAGCCCCAGCACCCCTACACGCGTGGGCTAATGAATGCCATACCACACCCGGGGACGCGCGGCAAAAAAATGTCCACCATCCCGGGCACTGTGCCCACCAATCCGGGGGCGATGACCGGCTGCTCATTTGCTCCTCGCTGTGAGTTCGCCATGGAGCGCTGCAGTCTGGAGACCCCACCGCTCTACCCACTCGGCGAGAACCATTCCAGCGCCTGTTTCCTGGTGGAGCCCAAGCCATGACCATGACGAATACCCTCCTCCAGGTCCATTCCCTGACCAAGCACTTCCGCCTGCCCGGCGGGTGGCTTTCCGGGGGGGCGCGCTATGTCTACGCCGTGGACGAGGTCGATTTTGAGATTGCCGCCGGCGAAGTGCTTGGCTTGGTGGGCGAATCCGGCTGTGGTAAAACAACCCTGGGCCGCATGGTTCTGCGCTTGATCGAACCGACCGCTGGTCAGGTGGTCTTCGGCGGTCAGAACCTGACTACCCTGAAGAGGGAAGAGATGCGGCACATGCGTCAGCAGATGCAGGTCGTCTTCCAGAATCCGCTTTCATCGCTCAGCCCGCGCTTCAAGGTTGAGCAAATTGTGGCCGAGCCGCTGGTGACCCACCATGTGCTGCCCAAAAAGGAGATCCGCGGCCGGGTGCTCGAACTGCTCGAGCAGGTCGGACTGGGCAAGCAGCACCTGGATCGTTTCCCGCATGAGATTTCGGGCGGGCAGTGCCAGCGTGTGGCGGTGGCGCGCGCCCTGGCCGTCAACCCAAAACTGCTCGTCCTGGATGAACCCACTTCCTCTCTGGATGTCTCGGTCCAGGCGCAGATCATCAACCTGCTGGACGACCTGAAGAAACTGCACGGCCTGACCTACCTGTTCATCTCGCACGACCTGAATATCGTCCAGCAGATCAGCGACCGGATCGGGGTCATGTACCTGGGCAAGCTGGTCGAACTTGGGCCGAGCGAAGCCATCTATAACGAACCGCTCCATCCGTATACAAAGGCTCTCTTCGGCGCGATTCCGCTGCCGATGGTGGATAGCGGCCGTCAGTTGACCATCCTGGAAGGCAGCGTCCCCAGCCCGGTCGATCCTCCCAGTGGATGCCGCTTCCACACCCGTTGTCCTCTGGCTCAGGAGATTTGCACGCAGTCCCAACCTGGGATGCGGCAGGTACGACCCGGCCGATTTGTGGCCTGTCATTTTGTTGAAGCAACCTGAAGTTGTGGAGAGATGCTATGACACGCTTGTTTGGTATCGCAGGAGTACAAATGTGCGTCGTCCCATGGGACGCCAATGCCACGGTGGACAAGATGGCGGATATTGCCACGAATATCAAGAAGAACTTTCCCTGGGTTCAGTTGGTGATGTTCCATGAATTGGTCGTTCCAGGTCTCGTCCAATTTGTCACCGCGGATAACGGCGATAAATGGAAGAAAAATGCCGAACCCATTCCGGGCCCGCTGACCGAACGGTTGTGTGCGCTGGCGCGCAAGACAGGCCAATGGCTCGTACCTGGTTCGATGTACGAACAGGAAGGCGACAAACTCTACAATACCGCCCTCGTCATCTCTCCTGAGGGAGAGCTGGTGGTGAAATATCGCAAAATGTTCCCCTGGCTGCCGTATGAAGGTGGGACTGCTGCGGGTGACAAGTTCTGCGTTTTCGACATCCCGGATGTTGGTCGCTTCGGTCTGTGCATCTGCTATGACATGTGGTTCCCGGAAGTCTCGCGCACCCTGGCCTGGATGGGAGCGGAGGTCATCCTGCAGCCCACCCTCACCCCCACCTCCGACCGCGAGCTTGAATTGACCATGTGTAAGGCGAATGCCCTCTTCAATCAATGCTATTTCATCAGTGTCAACGGGATCGGGACGTGGGGAGGCGGGCGCTCGACGATGATCGACCCGGATGGGCGCGTGCTCCAGGAGGCCAGTGCCAACCAGACTGTCCTGACCGAGATCATTGACCTGGATCACGTCACGCGCACACGCGAGTTCGGCACCCTCGGCCTGGCGCAGACCCTCAAGCAACTGCGCGATGCCGGGCATACCTTCCCGATCTACCAGGACGGGCAACTGGCCCAGGGCAGCTTCAGACAATTGGGCGCCTTGAAGTATCATCACAGTCTAAAGATTCCTTAGATAGATAGACTCCCAGCGTTTTTGACGGAATAGCATCTCTTGTAGGAAGACCAAGAATCCATGATCGTTCGAAATGTGCGGCCATCGGACTACCCACCCATCATTTCGGTGCTCGACGAATGGTGGGGTGGACGGAAGATGAGCGACATGCTGCCGCGGTTGTTCTTTGAACATTTCTGCAACACCAGCTTTATCATCGAAGAAGACAACCGGATCGCGGCTTTCCTGATCGGCTTTTTTTCGCAGAGCCGGCCGGAGGAAGCCTATATACACTTCGTTGGCGTAAACCCGCTGTACCGCAAACGCGGCTTTGGTCGCGAGCTCTACGAGCACTTCTTCACAGCCATGCGCCTGGGTCAACGAATACTGGTACGCTGCGTCACCTCACCGGTCAACACGGGCTCGATCGCCTTCCATACTCGCATGGGTTTCCAGATCGAGCCGGGGGAGGCCGGGTTGAATGGGGTAGCCTTTGATCCCGATCACGATGGCCCCGGCGAAAACCGGGTGCGTTTCTTCCGCAAGGTCTGACCAACCTGTTCCACTGCTCTCTTGGAGGTTAGAATATGATCCAGAGACTCATCCTATTCATGGTTGTCACCGCCCTGCTGCTCGCCAGCGCCTGCGGCTCCCAAGCCGCCCAACCGACCGCTGCGAGTTCTGAAACTGAGCCCCTCACGACCGCCCCTCCCACTCCCATGCCGACCAACACTCCCCAGCCCCCTTCCAGCGAACTGCCGCCCAGCGCCCGCCTGGGCGCCATCCTGAGCGGCTCAGGCGCTGTGGATCGCCCTCTGCTCACCTACGCTGACCTGATGACCGGCCTCAGCACCGGCCCGCTGGACGACAGCGCCTTTGCCCTGCCGGAAGCCGCCGCCGCTCCAGCCGTGGTTTTCGAAGGCCGCCTGCACCTGTCTGCCGGAGGTGAAAACGGCGGATCCAAGCTGATCCGGGACGACCAGAACTTTTCCGCCGACCCGGCCCGCATGCAGCTCCCGGAGTTCGACCTCGAGTTTGTGCAGGATGGCAGTGTTCTCATCCCGGTCACCCAGGGGCTGGTCTTCAGCGGGAACCCGTACTGGAACTACATCATCGGCCCGGGGCGCATCTGGCAGGAGAACGCTGACAACGGCTATGCCCGCCTCTCCTTCCCGTTTGCCCTGGTGGATCGCAACCAGAACTGCACCCACAACGGAGTGATGGCTTTCCTGTTCAACGGCACGAGCATTTCCCAGGTGCGCTACCAGGTCACCCAGGAGACCTGTCTCTACTTCAAGTTCGACCTGTGGGGACAATTAACAGCCACCTACACACCTGAAACCATTCCAAATGCATCTACAATAAAGGCGGAGCATGCCGCTGAAGCAGCGGACCGCCTGCCGACCAGGCCGATCTCCGCCCTGAGGACCGATTATCCCGACTCGGGGGTCAACCTGTCCGGATTTGGCAGCGGCATCACCCCCGGCGACCTGACCGCCTACGGGCTGGTCATCAACGGGGTCAACTACGTTTCCGGCTGCCCGACCCGCTACGGAGAATATGCCTACTGCGAGAGCATGCGGCTGCCCTCCTATTCGACTGCCAAATCCGCCTTCGCCAGCCTGGCCCTGATGCGTCTGGGGCAGAAATATGGCGCAGGCGTTTACAGCCTGCTGATCAAGGATTATGTACCGGAGGCTGCTGGAGCTGCCGGTGACTGGTCGGCGGTCACCTTCGAGAACACGCTCGACATGGCAACCGGCAACTACGATCAATCCGGTTTCGAACTGGACGAGGCTGGCCCGGCCATGGCCTCTTTCCTGGACGAGTCGGAGACCCTGGCCGACAAGATCAAGTACGCCTTCCAGTTCCCCAACCGGAAAGCGCCCGGACAGGCGTGGGTCTACCACACGTCTGATAGTTTCATCCTGACCCGGGCGATGAACAACTACCTGGTTGAGCAGGAGGGCAGCGGAGCCGATATCTTCAACCTGGTACGGGACGAAGTTTACATTCCCCTGCATCTGAGCGCCGGGGCGCTGACGGCACTGCGCACCGACAACAGCCCGAGCGGGGCGCCCTTCGGCGGCTATGGCCTGTTCTGGACCCGGGACGATATCGCCAAGGTCGGCCTGCTCCTGAATGATCAGGACGGCATGATCGACGGCGTGCAGGTTTTGGAGCCCGGCCTGTTGGCCGCCGCCTTGCAGAGAAACGCCGAGGAGCGCGGTTTGAACACCACCGGCGTGCCCGTTTTCAAGTATAAAGCCGCCTTCTGGGCGAAACAATGGACGCAAGCGGATGGGCGCCAGTATACCTGCTCATTCTGGACTCCTTTCATGTCCGGCTACGGCGGGATCAGCGTGGTGTTGATGCCCAACGGGTCCATCTACTACTATTTCAGCGACAACAACGAGTTCTCCTGGTACGATGCGGTGAACGAGTCGAACAAGCTCAGCCCCATGTGCCCTTGAAAGGTAGATGGCGGGGTTGGACTCTCCCTCTCCGTTTGCTTTTTTCCCTCTCCATTTCGTGTATTTCGAAATGGGGATCGCGGAGCATATCATCCCAGTGCTCTTCTGGGACATAGTACCCGAAGGGTATCCCGGAGCGCAGCGGAGGGAGGGTCGGGGTGGCTAGCCGAGGCGGCTTCGAGCCGCCGTCGGCTGCTTCGGCGCCATGAGGTGCCGAAGGGCTGTAGGGGCGACATACATGTCGCCCTTCTTGTTTTGTGTCATTGCGACTAGCCGAGGCGGCTTTCGCGAAATCTGGAGATTTCGGACTCCGGGCAAACGAACTTCTAAGACCTACTCCAGAATTGCCAAGCACTTCAAGCAAATCACCCTTGTAATAATAGAACATCTGTGCTATTATAATCATGCGGCGTTTATCGCCTTCCTTGCCGTGTTTTCTTGTACCTTTACAACCGAACATCGCGTAGGGACACGATACATCGTACCCGTCTGGAGTCATCGTGCTCAAAAGGGATCGGGTTATTCGTTTCGCGGAACGAATAGGAAACGAATCCTCCCCTCGCCACATGGTATCTTTATAATGGAGAAACCCTCGATGAAAAAAGGCGTTTCAGAAGAAAACCATTCGTTCCTTTTTTTTTTATTTTTTGAAACGAATGGGGGGGTCTGGCCGTGGCGGCTTTCGCGAAGCATATCATCCCGGTGCTGTTCCGGGACCCCCTTGGGGGGCCAGCCGCCATCGACCACTTCGACGACATCGCGAAGCATCCCCGTGGGATGAGTCGTCGAAGTAAGCCCGAGGTGGTCTTCACGTAGGGGCAGATATCATCGCCTCTGGGGACGGCGTCCGCCCTGCGTATCATCCCGGTGTTCTTGCATAAAATCCAGTCATTCGTTCCTCTTCGTTTTGACAATTAATTTGTGCGCTCTGCGACCTTCGCGAAGCAGCCCTGTGGGCCAAGGAGCACACCGTCCCGGTGTCCTTCCGGGAGAGCTCCACATCGACGCCATCGCGAAGCACATAGTACCCGAAGGGTATCCCCGTGGGACGAGGCGTCGATGCTAGGCCCTTCCGATCCCTAAATAATTCACTAAAACAAATGCATGGATATATTGAACTCTCTCCCACACCGGCTCTTCGAGAAGAACCATCGACGGAAGGGGGGTTGTTCCTCGTTGTTTTGTGAATTAATTTTGTGCTTACTGCGACCTCAGGTCGTAGTAAGCCATATCGACGACATGAGTCGTCGATAAAGCTGCCTTCCGCCTTTTGCTCTTTCCCTTAAATGTTCTTCCTTCGTGAAACTTCGTGCTTCTTCGTGTCCTTCGTGGTGAATCTTTTTCCCGCTCACTGCTCTCTCTTCTCTCTTCTCTGTTCTCTGCTCTCTGCCTGCCCTACTCTCATCAAGCCTCCTCAGTTGGGAGTGGCGATATAATCAAATCCAGCCCTTGCATGGCTGCTTGTCAGGTTGACGAATTCAGTAAGGAGAATAACCAATGAGCGATGCTCCTGAACTATACCAGCAGATGTCCTTCGACCCGGCGCATGATGTCTACCGCTACACCCCCCGTTCCCTCCAACCCATCTTTTCCCCGCAGACGGTCGCGGTGATCGGGGCTTCCGAAAAGACCGGCAGCGTCGGCCGTACCGTGATCTGGAACCTGATCAGCAGCCCGTTCGGAGGCACGGTCTACCCGGTCAATCCCAAGCGGGCCAACATCCTGGGCATCCGGGCCTATGCCAGCCTCCACGATCTGCCTGACCCGCTGGACCTGGCGGTGATCGTCACGCCGGCTCCCACTGTCCCGGGTATCATTGCAGAATGCGTGGAAGCGGGAGTAAAAGGGGCGATCGTCATCTCAGCGGGATTCAAGGAGGTCGGGCCCGTGGGTGCCAGGCTGGAGGAGCAGATTATGGCACATGCCCGGCGCGGCGGTATGCGTGTGATCGGCCCGAACTGCCTGGGAGTTATGAACCCAATAACCGGCCTGAACGCCACCTTTGCCACCGCCCCGGCGCAGCCGGGAAGCGTGGCCTTTATCAGCCAGTCGGGTGCATTGTGCACTTCCGTGCTTGACTGGTCGTTCAAAGAGCACGTCGGATTTTCAGCGTTTGTCTCGGTCGGTTCCATGCTGGATGTGGACTGGGGCGACCTGATCTACCACCTGGGTGATGACCCGAACACCAACAGCATCGTCATATACATGGAAACCATCGGCAATGCGCGCTCGTTCATGTCAGCCGCGCGTGAGGTGGCATTGGCGAAGCCGATCATCGTGATCAAGCCGGGGCGCACCGAGGGCGCCGCGAGGGCGGCCGCCTCCCACACTGGCTCGCTGACCGGTTCCGACGAGGTGCTCGATGCCGCCTTCCGGCGCTGCGGTGTCCTGCGGGTTAAAACCATCGGCGAGATCTTCTCCATGGCAGAGGTGCTGTCCAAGCAGCCGCGTCCGAAAGGCCCGCACCTGACCATCCTGACCAATGCCGGCGGCCCCGGCGTCCTGGCGGTGGACGCGCTTATCACCAGTGGAGGCAAACTGGCAGACCTCTCTCCAAATACGATGCAGAAATTCAACGCGATCCTGCCACCGCAGTGGAGTCACAACAACCCGGTGGATATTCTCGGCGATGCCTCCCCGGAACGCTACGCTCAGGCGCTGGAAGTGGCCGCCCGGGACAGGAGCAGCGACGGCCTATTGGTGATACTCACTCCCCAGGCAATGACGGACCCCACCGCCACTGCCGGGGCAGTCAAAGCCCATTCCCGCCGATATAACAAACCCATCCTGGCCTCATGGTCGGGCGGGAAGGACATCGCCGCGGGTGAGACGATACTCAACGAGGCCGGCATCCCGACCTTCCTGTATCCCGACACGGCCGCGGAAGCCTTTGCCTACATGTGGAAATTCACTGAAAACCTGCAGGCGCTGTATGAGACGGTCAGCCTGCCCCAGGAGAACGCCGCGGACATCGACCGGGAGACTGCCGCCACGATCATCCAGAATGCGCGCCGTGCCGGGCGGCTGCTGTTGACGGAGGTGGAGTCGAAGGGGTTGCTGGCAGCTTATGGCATCCCAACCGTGCCCACCTTCGTGGCCCTCAGCGCAGAGGCAGCCGTGGCAAAAGCGGAAGAACTGGGCTACCCGGTGGTGCTGAAATTGCACTCTGAAACCATCACCCACAAAACGGATGTGGGCGGGGTGCAGTTAAACCTGCCGGACGGGCAAGCCGTTCGCTCTGCATTCAAAGCCATCCAGCGCGGAGTGACAGCCAAAGCCAGCGCTGCCGATTTCCTGGGCGTTACTGTTCAACCAATGGTAAAGCTGGAAGGATATGAGCTGATCATCGGCTCAAGCATCGATTCGCAATTCGGTCCGGTGGTACTTTTCGGCATGGGTGGGCAGCTCGTCGAGGTTTTCAAGGACCGCGCCCTGGGGCTGCCACCGCTCAATACCACTCTCGCCCGCCGGATGATCGAGCGGACGAAGATCTACGAAGCACTGAAAGGTGTCCGCGGGCGTCATCCGGTGGATCTCGCCGCGCTGGAAAAACTATTAGTGCATTTCAGCCAACTGGTGGCTGAGCAGCGCTGGATCAAGGAACTGGATATCAACCCGCTGATCGCCTCCCCCGAGGGGCTGCTGGCGCTGGATGCGCGCGTCCTGATCCACGCGGGCAAAGATGAAAGTGGGCTGCCCCGGCTGGCGATCCGGCCCTACCCGGCCCAGTATGCCATCCCATGGACGATGAAGAATGGCACGCCGGTCATGATCCGCCCAATCCGCCCTGAGGACGAGATGCTGATGCACAACTTTCACGCCTCGCTCTCGGAACGGACGGTGACCATGCGTTACCTGTCACCGCTGGTGCTGAGCAAGCGCGTGAACCATGAGCGCCTGGCGCGCATGACGCATAATGATTACGATCGTGAGATCGCCCTGGTCGTTGAAGGCAAGGAGAAAGGCAGGAAGATCATCCTCGGCGTGGCGCGGCTGAGCAAATTACACGGTACTGATGAAGAAGCGCGCTTCACCATGCTGATCAGCGACGCCTACCAGGGCCAGGGATTGGGCCGGGAACTGCTGGAACGCAGCCTGCGCATCGGACGAAGTGAAAAGATCAAGCGCGTCCTGGCCTTGATGTCGCCCGATAATGAAGCCATGAAAAAACTATGCCATGCCGCGGGATTCACCTCATTCGAAATCGATCCGCAGAACGGCATGCTCAAGGCACAGATCGAGCTATAGGAGGAGAAATGTGCGAAAAAAGGGTTGCGGGGGGGGCGTAGCGCCCATCACAGCCCTTTTTTCACTTCTTTTCCACTGGGAAATTGGGCAAGGAGGCGCCACAGCGATGGAATGTTTCGACTTTGAGAAAGCCATGGTCAAACTGGTGGGATCTTTCATCAGGAATCCTATGTATAATATTGTAAGCAATTGACCTATCCGAAACCTGTCTGTGAGCCTGGATTCACCAAAGGAGGGTTTTCCGATGAACAAACCGCGCGCGACCACCTTTAATTATGCCGTCGGCATGTTTGGCATGTCCATCCCCATTAACATGCTCAAAACCTTTGCGTTCACATACTATGTGCTCCAGAAGGGGGTGACCACCACGCAATGGGCGATGATGATGCTGATCTATACTTTCATCGACGCAGCCGACAATCCCATCTACGGTTTCCTTTCCGACCGGACG
>CAIQQN010000019.1 GCA_903873975.1 uncultured Anaerolineales bacterium | reverse complement strand
GGGCGGGATAATAAAAATAGTGGGAGTCGGCGGCATATGACGGGAGGCTGTAATTTCATCCCGGATGAACGTCACAAGCCCGGTAAGAACGACCAGCACCATCAGGGAAAGCAATCCGAGGAAAATTGGAAGCAGGTAACCACTGGCTCTCATCGGTTTGAAACGCATTCCAACCAGAACGATACCACCGACCAGCGTAGCCAGCGCCAGATGGACAAGGAAGACCAGTAAGCCATTCGGCCAGAGGGTCACGCCACCGACACCCTTCCCAATACCCAGCCCGATGCCCGCTGCGCTGATCGGCAGGAACAACCCGTAAGCAAGCATCACACTCGCCAGGACTGGTTTTTGTTCGGAGCGTAAGAAGGAAATTTCCAGTAGAGCTGCCCCCAGCGTCACAACCAATAAATCCGGCCACCACAATTGGGCATGGATCCTGGCATAATAAAACGGCAAATTACCCCAGAGACGGCCTGCCAGCCCGGCCAGCGACCCGGTCAGAAATACCAACACCCCGGCTACCAGCAGCCCGCCCAAAGTCAAGAAGAAAAAACGCCAGGAGCCGGTAATCACGGCCAGCGTCAGACCCACCCACGGGGTCAGAAGCGGAGCGAGCAAAACCCCCAACAGGAGCAGGGCTGGCGCATTCAACAAGTAAGCCGTGCCTAAAATGACACCACACAGAAAAGCAAACAGGAAGAACTCAAACGAGGGGAAGGCACGCCGCGCCAGATCATCCAACAAGGCAGCGCGTTTGTCCGCTGCAGGCGGGACCAACATGCGCTGCGCCCTTCTACGGCGGGCGCGTGGCAGATGGGTTAATTCGCCGATCGGGGTAAAGGCCTCCGGTAAGATCGGTGCTTCGGGGAAGGTCTCTTCCGAGGGGGTGAGTTCTTCCGGTTTTGGGGTTTCTTCTGGCAGATCCATTTTTACAAACTCGCTCCGTAGTGGATAGCCTTATTATACAACAACGAAGGACGCCAGGTTGGCCTGGCGTCCCGGTTCTTTGGAAATTTCAGGTTAGACTAAATCCAGCCGCGCAACTGCATGGCCTTGGCCACGCGGTCAATGGCGACCATGTAGGCCGCATCGCGCATGTAAACTTTCTGTTTGAGCGACATGTCCAACACACCATGGAAGGCGGAGGTCATCTTCTGATCGAGTTTCTGCAACACTTCTTCCTTCGGCCAGTAGTAGTTGCCATCATTTTGAACTGACTCGAAGTATGAGCAGGTCACGCCACCGGCATTGCATAGGAAGTCGGGGATATCAAAGATATTGTTCTTCTTGAAGTATTCATCTGCCTCAGGCGTGCAAGGGCCATTGGCACCTTCTGCCACGATTTTGACATTCTTCGAAATCTTCATGACGGTCTCAGCATTGACATGGCCTTCAATGGCAGCCGGGATCAAAACGTTACAATCCTTCTCGATCCACTTCTCACCATCTTCAACAATGTAACCAGCGGCCTCGGCTTTCTTTTTATCAATCGTGCCATATTGGTCTACGATGGTGAGCAAAAAGCGCGGGTCCACACCGTCTTTATGGCTGTAAGTAAAGGAGGTCTTGGCATTGCGATCCCAGCATGAAACGCAGGCAACTTTTCCGCCCAGCATTTCAATGAAACCAATAGCAGCATATTGGGAAACGTTGCCAAAGCCTTCGATGGCAGCCACGGATTTCTTCGGGTCAATGCCCAGATGCTTCATGGCCTCACGCACGGTGTAGATGACGCCGTAACCGGTCGCTTCGGTGCGACCTTCCGAACCACCACCGCCCAGCGGCTTGCCGGTGAAAACACCGGGAGTGTATACGCCGACAAGTTTGGAGTACTCATCCATCATCCAGCCCATCATCTGCGGGGTAGTACCGACATCAGGAGCAGGGACATCCTGGCGCGGACCGATATTCTTCCACATATTCTGCACCCACCCTCGGCACAGACGTTCCTTCTCACCAACGGAAAGCGTGGACGGGTCAACAATGATTCCGCCCTTGCCGCCGCCCAGCGGGATGTCGGCCACAGCGCATTTCCAGGTCATCCAGGTCGCCAGGGCGCGCACGGTATCCAGTGTCTCAGCAGGGTGGAAGCGGATGCCACCCTTGTTCGGACCACGGGCGTCGTTATGCTGGACGCGATAACCTTGAAAGACGCGCAGTGAGCCGTCATCCATGCGGACCGGGATGCGGAAGGTGTATTCACGCATCGGCCAGCGCAGTACCTCGGCCATCTGTGGGTCGAGTTTGAGCAGCTTGGCGACACCGTCAAACTGCTTCTGCGCCATTTCGAAAGCATTAATCTGTCCTGACATGTTTATCTC
>CAIQQN010000018.1 GCA_903873975.1 uncultured Anaerolineales bacterium | reverse complement strand
TGCTCAAACACCTGGAATATCTCCAACCGACCGGTTATGGCAACCCTGAAGCGGTTTTTGTCAGCCGGAATGTGCGAGTCACCAATTCGCGGACAGTCGGGGCAGAAAGTAAACACTTAAAGCTGGTGGTTACCGATGAACACGTCACTTTTGACGCGATCGGTTTCCGACTCGGTTATCTCCAATCCGACCTACCGATGCGTTTGGATTTACTGTATACCTTCGAATCCAACGAATTCAATGGACGGACGTCCCTGCAACTTAATCTAAAAGATGTCAAACCTGCCGGCTGCCCTGATTAACAATGGTTCAGGAATAAGAAGAATAGCCTTGATGCAACCAATCTCTTCATTCATGGCTCATGAATAGCTGAATAAGTATTTGGAGTAAAGAGCCGAGAACAATAAGCTCCCTTATTCTAAAGGAGTGGATGTCATTTTATATCAATCCACGAATCTATATTTGACCAAAGCCCAAACAGCCTCAAAAGCGTCTTTCAACTTAATTTTCTTACCTTCAGAATAATCACGCGGGTTGAAGGAAATTGGCACTTCGAAGATGCGGACCCGTTGTTTGAGAATCTTGGCAGTGAATTCCGGCTCGAAGTCAAAATGATCAGCGCGCAGCTTGATGTTTTCCAGAACTTCCCGCCGGAATACTTTGTAGCCGGTTTCCATATCACTCAGGATTGTGTTATAGAGCAAATTGGTTGTCAGGGTTAGTAATTTGTTGGCAAGCATGTGCCAGAACATGGTTACCCGGCGCGGCCCACCCAGGAAACGCGAGCCATAGACTACATCAGCTTTGCCCTCCTCAATGGGTTTAAGCAGGGCTGGATAGTCACGTGGATCGTATTCCAGGTCGGCATCTTGAATTAGTACCACATTGCCGGTCGCAGCAGCGATGCCGGAACGGACGGCCGCTCCCTTGCCCTGGTTCTGTGCATGGAGGATTACACGGATACCCTGGCGACCGTCTAACTTGGCGAGCAGGTCACGGGTTCCGTCAGTGGAACCATCGTCCACGAGAAGGATCTCATAGGCGAGTTTGGTTGCCAGAACACGTTCCAAGATCGCATTGAGTGTACTAATTTCGTTATAAATAGGGATAATAACCGACAGAGTCATGGACCAATTATAAACGAAATGTAACCCTGTAAGAAAATCGGCGTGCTATAATTCACCTGTATTCTCATTCGGGAGGCCGCTATGACTGCTGTGCCAAGAACTGAAACTACTACCCAGGTCATTTCCTTTGTTCCTCCACCAATGACCAAGTTGGAAGATACTGGCCTGTCGTTGCTATGGTTGCAGGACCTGGCATTAAAGATTTTTTATTTCCAGGGATACCTCTCCGGTTTTAAGACTGCCGAGGAGATTGCCCTGCCTTTTGCCGGAACTGTGGATCAGATTCTCGAAACACTTAAACGCGAGAAACTCATTGAGGTGAAATCCTCACAAATGGGATTGGGGGAAGGCTCGTATCAATATGCCATCACAGGTGCAGGCATCGTCCGTGCACGGGAGGCTCTGGAGCGCAGCCAGTATGCAGGCCCGGCACCTGTCCCAATTGAAGCCTACAACGAATCCATCCGCCGGCAGAGCCGAGGACGGGTGGCAATCACCAGCCGGACGATGCGCCAGATTCTTTCCCATTTGGTCCTTTCCGAAACTACCTTCCAACGGCTTGGCCCGGCGCTGAACTCCGGCACGTCAATATTTCTATATGGGCCTCCCGGTAATGGCAAGACCAGCGTGGCAAAAGCGTTTGGTAATCTCGTTTTGAGCCAGATGATGTATATCCCATATGCGCTTTATCTGGGTGGGCAGGTTGTCAAATTGTATGATTCGGTTAACCACCAACTAGCCCTCGATTCAGATTCCCAACCGAACGGTACCGGTGGCCTGCGCTCAACCGGACGGCGCGACCCGCGGTGGGTCAAAATCCGCCGACCGTTCATCATGGTTGGTGGTGAATTAACCTTGGAAGGGCTCGACCTCGTCTTTGACGATACGAATAAATATTATGAGGCTCCATTCCAGGTTAAGGCCAACGGGGGAATACTACTAATTGACGATTTTGGCAGACAGCAGGTGAGACCGCGTGACTTGCTCAACCGCTGGATTGTTCCGCTCGAAAACCGCGTCGATTACCTGACCTTGCACACCGGTAGAAAAATCGAAATCCCGTTCGACGTACTGGTGGTGTTCTCCACCAACCTGCCTCCGCGCGACCTGGTGGACGAAGCATTCCTACGTCGTTTGCGCCATAAAATTGAAATTTCCAACCCTTGCTTTGAGGATTATCGCGAGATATTTAAGCGTGTGTCCCAGCAGAAGGGCATTCCATACAACGATCAAGCGCTGGCTTACCTGTTACAGGAGTACTATATTAAGCGCAATAGAAAAATGCGCGCCTCCCACCCTCGCGACCTATGTGACCAGATTCTCGACATATCCCGCTATCTTTCCACTGAACCGACGATGACGAAGGAAATGATCGACAGAGCCTCACAAGCATACTTCGTGGACATTTAAGATGTGGACTGATTTACCCGCCCCTGTTATTGTTGCTCATCGTGGAGATGAGGCATACGCGCCGGAGAATACGCTCTCCGCATTCAAGCAGGCTGCCGATAAGGGCGCGGATGCCGTTGAGTTCGACGTGAAATTAACAGCAGATGGCCAGGTTATCATCCTGCATGACCAGACGGTGGACCGCACCACGAACGGGACCGGGAACGCTGCAAAACTCACCCTCGCGGCACTGCGGGACCTAGATGCCGGTGTGCAGTTCCCCGGGCAGTTTCCCGGCGAAAAGATTCCCACCCTCGATGAGGTCTTCGAGAGCATCGGAAAACGAATTTATATGAATATTGAATTGAAAAACTATTCAACTCCGTTCGACATGCTGGTACCGAAGGTGACGCAAATCCTTAAAAACCATGGTATGCAAAAGCGGGTACTCTTCTCGTCTTTCTTGGCCCGCAACCTGAAGAAAGCGCGCCTGCTCATTCCCGAGGTTCCGCGAGGACTCCTGGCTATTCCGGGCGTGCTGGGCTTCTTGGGCCGGACTTTCGGCTGGCACGGCGATTACGCTGCCCTGCATCCGCATGTAACAGACGTGAATATCGACCTAGTTAACCGTGTCCACGCGGCCGGCAAACGAGTTAACGCCTGGACGGCCACTACCGAAGCGGATATCAAGCGCATGATTGGCCTGGGTGTGGACGGCATCATTACTAATGACCCGGCATTGGCGCTCCGCCTGCTAGAGAGAGGCAAGTAATCCCATCGGAATGGTTTGACCAGGTTACAAAACGCAACGTTTGAAAACGCTATCACCGGTTTGATTTAAAATGATTCTTCGCCGTTTTCTATCTATCCTTTTATTGATTTCGTTGGTGCTGTCCTTTAGCCCAATGACCGCGGCGCGCGCAGCAATTTCGTTACAGATTAGTGACCCAGCCGCGAACGCCCGTCAGATACTGGCGAAAATGACGCCGGAGGAACGGGTGGGTCAACTTTTTTTAGTGACCTTCAACGGTTCTACCGCGGATCAGAACTCCCAGATTTATGACTTGATTGCCAGTTACCATGTCGGGGGTGTGGTAATGCTGTCAGGCAATGACAATTTTGTAGCCAGCCCCGATACCGTTTCTGGTGCCTATAAGTTGATTTCCCAATTACAATCTGCAGAATGGCAAGCCTCGCAAGGCTTGCCCGCCGGCACAGGTACCGGCACACCCACCGGTACATCCTCTCCCGCACCGACGCCCACCTCCACCCCGGTTAATTACATCCCCCTCTTCATTGGCATCTCCCAGGATGGCGATGGCTATCCCAATGACCAGATCCTCAACGGTCTGACGCCTCTACCTGATTTGATGGCACTTGGCGCGACCTGGAACACGGCACTAGCTGAACAGGTTGGCGCAGTGGCCGGGCAGGAACTTTCCAGCATTGGGTTTAACCTATATTTCGGCCCTTCGCTGGATGTACTCGAATCGCCTGGATCGACGCTGGGGAACGGCTTAGGTGCGAGTGCTTTTGGCGGTGACCCATATTGGGTGGGGGCGATGGGGAGTGCCTATATCACCGGCCTACATTCCGGCAGCAATGGTCAGTTGATGGTTATCGCCGATCACTTCCCCGGCCGCGGAAGCGCAGACCGTCCTGCCGGAGAAGAACCCGCTACGGTCCGCAAATCGCTTGAGCAATTGAAACAGATTGAATTAGCTCCATTCTTTTCCGTTACTGGGAATGCTTCTACTCCCGTTAGTACTGCTGATGGTTTGCTGGTCTCCCACATTCGCTACCAAGGTTTTCAGGGCAACATTCGTTCGACCACACGCCCAGTCAGTTTTGACCCACAGGCACTTTCGCAAATCCTGTCTCTCCCAGCTTTTGCCAGCTGGCGCGCGGCAGGAGGGCTGATGGTCAGTGACGACCTCGGCAGCCAGACAGTGCGAAGCTTCTATGACACTAGCGGCCAACCCTTTATAGCCCGGCTAGTGGCGCGGGATGCCTTCCTGGCCGGAAATGACCTGCTCTTTCTGGGGAATATTGTATCCAGCGACGCGCCAGATAATTTCACGTCTGTTGTAAACGCGATTGAGTTCTTCGATCAAAAATATCATGATGACCCGGCATTTGCACAACGCGTAGATGATGCGGTTGTCCGAATCCTGACTGCCAAATATCGCACTTACGGCGATTTTACTCCAGCACTGGTCACCCCGCCGTCGGAGAGAATGGCAAATCTGGGGAAGTCGCAAGCGGTGACATTTGAAGTTGCCCGTGATTCTGCCACCCTGATCAGCCCTAACATAGGGGACCTGAACAATGTACTCCCATCGCCGCCCGTGACAGGCGACCGGATCGTTTTTCTAACCGACACCCGCCAAGGAAGCCAGTGCAGCACTTGCGGAGAAGTTCCTATGCTAGCAGTAGATGCGCTGCAATATGTGATCTTGCGACTCTATGGTCCCCAAGGTAGTGCGTTGGTGCAAGCCAGCCACCTGATTTCCTACCCACTTACAAGTCTGGGTGCCATCCTGGAGGGCGGGGCAGGCGATCCATCCCTGGAAGGCTCATTGGGCCAGGCAAATTGGGTGGTTATCAATATGCTGGATGCCGAACCCGGCGAGTCCCAGACCAAGCTCCTGACTGATTTCCTTTCCGAACGACAAGACTTGCTGCGCGATAAAAAAATCGTTGTGTTTGCGTTCAATGCCCCGTATTTCCTCGATGCCACTGATATTTCCAAGTTAACAGCTTATTACTGTCTTTACAGCAAATCCGCGCCGTTTGTGGAAGTTGCGTCACGCTTACTTTTTCGGGAACTTTCCCCGGCGGGTTCATCGCCTGTTTCCGTGCCAGGGATCGGATACGACCTGTTCACTGCAACCACCCCCGACCCGAATCAAATCATCGGGCTCTCCAGGGACCTGTCGCCTGTGCCTTCGGCGACGGCCTCTGAAACACCCGAGGCGACTCCCACTCAGACTTTCAAAGTCGGCGATACAGTTTCAGTGAGGACAAGCATCATTCTTGACCACAACGGTCACCAAGTCCCAGATGGGACGGGGGTACGCTTTACTATTGATTTGCCCGGAAATGAGGGAGTTGTCCAGCAAATCAATGCTGACACGCTTCAGGGCGTTGCAAAAGCCTCATTCAGTATAGACCGCCCCGGACTACTGGAAATCCGTGCAGAAAGTGATGAAGCGCTTACCTCAGTGGTCTTACAACTGGACGTATCCAACGAAGGCATCGGAGTGACAGTCGTTGCCCCGACTCCAAACATCACTGAAACACCTACGCGGGAAGCCACACCCACGCCAGAGGCGACACCTTCCTCACCGTTGGCACAAGGGAAGCCTGGTCTAGGTGATTGGTTTGGAATGATTCTTATCCTGGGAGGACTGGGTTCTCTCGCTTATTGGCTTGGAAAACAGTATATTGCCTCGCGCTGGGCCGTGCGTTGGGCACTGTGCATTATTGCCGGGGGGTTACTGGCTTATACCTATCTAGCCATGCGCCTGCCTGGAGCTACTGATTATCTTCAAAGAAGTGGATGGCTAGGTGCGATGGGGGTTGTTATCCTGGGTGCAGTGGTTGGCTTTGGAGCCGCGTATGCCTGGAAGCGACTGTCTACGGGATCAATGAAGCAACCAGACTGATGATTAACAGGCCAGCTGACACCCAGAGTATAACCTGTTCGGGTTTCCCTTTGACGATATGGAGAAGAGAATTCTGGATACGCACCTGTCCCTGCGGACGAGGAGGTAGTTCACGCGTTCCGATCAAAAATTGACGGAGATCCTCCACACTTGCCGGGCGATCATTGGGATGCAATTCCATGGCCCACAGGATGGCGCGTTCGGTGCGGGGGCTGATGGCTGGATTGAGTTTGCGCGGCGCGGGCATGCTGGAGGGGTGCAAGAAGCGATCCCGGGCGTCGGCTGGCGGGTTATTTGTTAGCAAATGGTAGAGGGTGCAACCGAAAGCATAAATATCGCTGCGGATGTCTGTGTGCAAACTGTCGCCGCCATATTGTTCAAGTGGCGTGTAGAGGGCAGTGCCTCGTCCCTGGATGACGGTAATGGTCATTTCATCCGGGACAAGAGCTTTGACCAGACCAAAATCCACCAGTTTGAGCAGGCCGTTGGGGGTGATTTTCATGTTGGACGGTTTTACATCCCTGTGGACGAGCGGCGGGGTCTGATTGTGAAGGTAGGTCAGGGCATCGGCCAATTGATTAGCCCAACCAAGCACATCTTCTTCAGCCAGGAAGGAATTGCCCTGCTTGGCATCCAGCATTCGAAGGCGTAAATCCTTGCCGGGGATGTAATCCATTACCAGATAATCGCGCGGACCGATCGAGAAGTAATCTGAGACTTTTGGCAAGTTAGGATGATCCAGGCGCGCTAAGACGGTGGCTTCGTGCAGGAATTGCTGACGAGCCTCCTTAAGCAGTTTGGCAGGTACAGAACGGTCGTGTTCGACTTCTTTGAGCGCACAGTGACGTCCTTCCAAACGAAGGTCGTCGGCCAGGTAGATATTACCCATACCTCCCTGGCCAATGCGCTCGCGAATGCAATAACGGCCGCGCAGTACCTCTCCGGTTTTTAGGGCGACAGGCATATCGGTCCGATTCGCAGCAAACTCGAAATAAAACGGCAAATGGCTGGCAAGGGTTTCGGCGTTGTTTGACCAGCGTTGCACATCCGCTTACAATTAGTTATATTATAAGCGTCTTTTAGCATCCTGTTGTATAATCCATCTCTCCAGGAGGATAGCGTATGGACGGGAACTTGGAAGAAGCCCCTCTATTCATCGGGCAGACCGGACCCCTAAAAGGTGAGCGATGGGTCCTTAATAAGATACTCACCATCGGGCGTGAGTTGACCTGTGAAGTTATTATTCCGGATAGGCAGGTGTCACGTTTTCATGCTCGCCTGACACCGACACCCGAAGGAATTGTTCTCGAAGATCTGGGCAGTAAGAACGGAGTACATTGTAATGGGACACCCGTCGTAGGACAGGTAACTCTGCAGGATGGGGACACGGTACAGATTGCATTAGCCCAGCAGTTTCTTTACCTGACTTCTGATGCCACCGTCCCGTTGTCGGACTTCGAGGATGCTTCCGGGCGCCTGAGGCTAGACCAACGCTCACGGATGGTGTGGGTGGACAACCAATTGATTGACCCGCCGCTTTCAGCCTTGCAGTTCCATGTTTTGCGGGTGCTCTCGGATCACCGGGGCCAGGTAGTGGACCGGCAGCAACTGATCAGTGAGGCATGGGGCGAAGAGGAAGCAGTTGGCGTTTCGGACCAGGCGCTGGACGCGCTCCTGCGCCGCCTGCGTGACCGGATCGCAGAGATCGACCCGGCGCAACCTTACATAATGACAGTCCGCGGTCATGGCATAAGATTGGATAACCCACCAATCATTGAATAACAAAATGAACTTCCGCAGAGATAAGTAAGTTCTCGTTATTAGCCCAAATTCTTCTTCATAGTGAACTTCAGGATTGCACGGTAAATAACCTGTAGCTTTTCCAGCATCTGAACATCCTCGCTGGATTTTTTTCCACCAGCCTGTTCTTCACTGCGAGAAATAACACTGGCAACAATGGAACTGAATTCGGGGGTTAATTCCGAAGCATGTTGTTCGATTATTTTATTCAGTGCGGTTTCATCCGGGGTGGCGAGCATTTCCTCCAGGAGGGCCAGTTCAGGGGGAGGGGCGCTGGCTTGTTGCAGGAAAGCCACAATCTGCTGGAGTTTTGGCATTAAAACGGCGTCATTCTTTTTATTGGCGTCCTGAAGGGCATGATTGAGGACCTGGATAAAAGTATCATTTATTTCACCCAAATGATCGGAAGCAGCCTGCTGGATGTTTTGGGCAGATAACAGGTCATTGAGCAATGCTCCGGCGCGTTTGAATTCTTCCTCCGCGCGCTGGTCAATTTTGTGGGTAATCTCAAGTAATTTTCCGCGGAGGGTCTCCAGTTTTTTGCGTTCCTCGCTCGAATTCTTTTCGATGCGTTCGGTGAGACTCTGGAAGAACAAATAATCCAACCCCGGACGGGTGAAGCTGACCAGGGCGTTGAGGCGATCATCGTTGGGAGCCTCGATCAGGATGTTGAGCAGTTTTTCGCGGTCAAGTCCCTTCCCGGCGACTTGCAAGGTTTTAATGGCTTCCTGGATCTCGTTCGATTGAGAAGCAACCTTGCGGCCGTATTCAGTCTCGGCCAGGAGTTGTTTCTGGATCTCATCCATCGTGCGGGTTGCCTGTTCCTGGCCGGAGGAGAGCGTACCTTCCACCAAGCGGCTGAAAATAGCAAAGAATTCAGCATCGATGAGCGCACCATCCTGTTTGATGATTGCCGAACGGACCTCCGCACTGGACGCGCTGACCAGGCGTTCGACAAGCGAAACCCGTTTCTGTTGGGCCTGGATCATCTCCGGAGTTATACCGTCCGTGCCCAAGACTCGCTCGATGAGACTCTGATAGGTCAGGAAACTTTGCGGGCGCAAGAGGTAAGCTTTGCGTTTTTCAGGTGGCAAGCGGTTTGTGACCTGGGTGATGAGCGGACCGATGAGTTTTTCCTGCTCATTGACGGGCACCAATAATTCTCCCGGAAAATAGGTGAGAAGCAGTTCTTTATCGGAGTCGTGGTAGACGATGGGCGTGGCCAGCAGACCGTTGTAGCCGCAAGATTGGCAGACGGCAAAATTGGAAACGTTGCCTAGGAGACGTTGTTTAGCACCAGGGTCAGAGGTAACGTCAAAGAGCTGCTCTATCTGAGCGACAACCGGTTGACGGCAGCGGGGACAGGCAATCTGGGTCTTTTGAGGAGGCATAAATACTCTCTGTAAAAATGGGATTGGTTATTACAAGCGAACGGCCTATCTTACCCCATTTCGCGCGAACGCGGCAGGGAAAAACAGAGGCGGGCACCGGAACCGGGTTGAGGGTCGACCCACATACGCCCACCATGGGATTCGACAACGGCTTTGGCCAGGTAAAGTCCCAACCCGGCACCTTTAGTTTTGCGAACGGCCTGGTCCGAGCGGTAGAAGCGGTCAAAGATATAAGGGATATCGGCCGGGTCAATACCCGGACCCTGATCGCTAACGGTGATGATCACCTGTTCAGGCCGGACCTGTCCACTGATGCGGATCTCACCTTTGGGGGCATATTTAATGGCATTCGAGACGAGGTTGGAGATGACCTGGGAAATACGGTTCTCATCGGCGAGGATGACGGGGAATTTTGGGGGGAAGTCCACCACAATGGTGTGGCGGTCGGTCTGGGTGCGGAAGCGCTCCGCCAACCGTTCGGCCAGCACGGGGATGGAAACGTCGGATAAGTCCGGGATCAATCCTCCGGCCTGCAGCCGCGAAGCATCCAGTAAATCCTCGATCATGGCGGCCAAATGGTCGGCCTCTTCTTCGATGACAGCCAGGCTATCTTTGACAATGGCCTTGTCCCATTTGGCGTCTTCACGGCGCAAGGTGCTGACGTAGCCTTTGATAAGGGCGACGGGTGTTTTGAGTTCGTGGCTGACGATGGAGACGAAGGTGTTCTTTATTTGATCAGCATTGCGGAACTTGGTGATATCGCGCACGGTGGCAATGATATTGCGCAATGACCCGCCGGCTGAGAGGAGGGGGGCATAGGTGATACCGACCGGCAGTGCAGGCGGTTCGGGGCGCTGGAGGTCGCCTTCAACATAGAGGTAAGCGTTGGTGGTGAGCGGCCAGCCGTCAGCCTCAGCTTCCTCGAGAGTCAGACCTTCGGGCCGGCGCGCCCAGCGGATGATCTCAGCATGAGCCTTCGACTGTACATCTGCACGCGGGCGCCCGTAAAGTTTTTCGAAAGCAATATTGCAACGTTCAACGGTATGGTCCGCGTTGAGAATAAGAATGCCGTCAGCGGCGGAATCGACGAGGGCATCGAGGCGGCCCTTTTCATAACTGATCTGTTTATATAATTGCGCGTTGAAGACGGCGATGGCGGCCTGGTCGGCGAAAGACTGGAGCAGCAATTTATCATTGGCCGAAAACAGATCCGGGTATGAGCGGAAGATAAAGATAACACCGATAACCTGCCCATGAGCGGCGAGGGGGATGCCGACGCCATTGAGCAATCCCATGCTGGCAGTATAGGTGAGTTCCTTCAGCATGCGGTTGAGTTCAACCAGATTGAGTTCGGCGGCTTTTTCTTCAGCCAAGAGAGGTTCAAGATAACTCAAGAAAGCCGGGGGAATGCCGTGGGCGGCGGCGACGCGCCAGCCGCCGGTCTCTTTGAGGGCGAGGATACCGGCCTGCCCGGCCAGCATTTCGACGGAGATGCGCAGGATGCGCGCCAAGAGCTTATCTAGGTCGAGTTCCTGGGTGAGGGCACGGGCTATTTCGAGCAGGTAGTCGCGCTGGCGAACGCGGAAATCAGGTAACATGGTCATTATAGACATTCAGAATTCGAGATTATTTTATCACCGACAGGTGCGGGAACTGTAAGATTTGTGCTACAAGTGCGTTGGAGGACTATATAAAATCCGCTTCCACCCAATAAAAGTCACTAATTAATATTTTTTCGCGGAATGAATCCCCACGTCCAAATTCGAATGATTGGATTTCGTAAAACGAATAACAGGTTGGACTTCGGCGCCTAGTGGCGCTGAAAGTCCGATGGCGGCATGACGGCGCCTCGGCCAGGGTGGCACCCAAGACGTTGGCGGTGGGGAAGGCGAATCGTTTGTTTCCTCCAAAAAGAGGAAACAAACAAATGGGTGCTGCGAGGGGATTCTCCAGTGAGAGGTTCTTCTAGATAAAGTTACCTTATGAGCGTGAAAATTCGACAAGAATTGTTTTTAAGCAAATCAAAGCATTCCTTCGCCGGGAAAAGCACCGGGACTGCGCCGGAAGAACACCGGGACGATTTTCCCTAACGGGGACAGTTGTTTGTTTTGAGGAACAACGCAGGAACAAACAACCCCTCCCAGTTCTTATATTCTCTTCGAGAGCTTCCTCATTAACAAGTACGTTTGTGGACATGAAGTCCTTGCCCAAGGTTGTTTTCCCGCAAAACAAACAACCCGTTCCCTGAAGAGCACCGGGATAGTGTAGACCAAGCCTCGATATTCGATTGTTTTGAGGATCGATCGAATAACAAACGAATACCAGCGAATCCCGCGTTCTATTAGAGAGCTTCTTTATAGTTAATACCATTAGTGGGCATAAGGATTCTGACCACATGCGATTTTCTGCAAAACAAACGAAACGAGAGAGGACGAAGGGATGACGGATGATTAAAAATAGACCATGGACGATGACCGCCTCGGCAAAGGGTAAGGGGGCCGGGACTTCTATCGGGCATTGGTATGCTCTTATTGAATTCCATGTTAAGGTAAATTAATTCACGGCAAAAAATATATCCAGCCGTGTACTTGGATGATAAAACATTTGTTCTATTTTGTCAAGGATGAATATCAGATTTTGCAAGTTGGAACAGTTGCTCGTTTGCAGGTTGCATTTTTGAAGAATCAATTTCCTCGGATATGATTTATTATCCTTTGGTGGATGGGATGGACGGGGAGATCCCGCCCCTACGGACTGACACACACGGACAAACTTACCGCAGCGGGCGGGTTGCGTGACGATATCAAGACTTTTAAGCTTGACGGTCTACAACACAATTTTATCGTCCATGAATATTAATAAGTCGGCGGAAAGGCCGAGAGGGAGGGCAGGGTGGGCAAGGGCGAGGACGGCTAAGTCGCGTATGGCTTGGGTGGCGGGGTCCGTGGGGGTTAGCACGGCACGGACATCTTGCGCGGTCTCGTCCCGCTGCGGGAATGACAGGATCCTGCCCAGGTCACGAATGGAGTTGTTCCCTGGCGTGTGGTCAGTGTGGCATTCTGCCTTGGGCCATAAAGACTGAGACGCCTACAGGACGACAGGATGGAAAATCCAACCATCACCAATGCAGGCAGTGATGGCGTTCACTTCAATGCCTTTGGAAGTTGGAATCGTTTGTAGCTTGAAATTGAGGTCTTCTTCCATAGGTTAGTTTTTACGCTGCAGATTCATGTTTGCGTCCTGGCGCTGGGCAGCCTGAAGCTGTCAGCGCGAAAGACTGGTGAATTTATCTGGCATAGACGGTGGACCCTTACAGTTATTTCTTGTGAGACAGATCTGCATTTCCATGCTTGCAGGATGGCATGTAGCCATATTTCCGAATGGCGAGGAGTTCAAGCGAAGTATTGGGGACTCTCATAAGCGCCTTATGGTGCTGAAACAGCCGTGTTTGGCGACTCGTGTCGCCAAACCGGTCGATAGCAGCTTGACGCCGCTTCGACACGTGGTGGCTTGTAACCGCCTCTGCCAGGACAATGAGAATGGGAATCTGTCCTTTCAGATGCCGCTCTGGTCTGGGGTAGGGTGCATAAGGAACTGTAGCAGGTGCTTTCTAAAGAGGAATGTAAAGAAACAGAGAAATACCTTGTGTCTCTCCGAAGACGCAAGGTATTTCTCAGGATGGGAACGATCCATCTTTATGAGATGGGTTCTTTCTGGATCGTAAATTCGCAAACAGCATCACCAACAGCACAACACTTTGATTCATTGACGCGGAATTCATGACCGTTGGAAACCCATTGAAACGCGGCCTGCAGAAAGCCTACAGTCACAAAGCAGAGAGGTTTATCAGCTCCCTGGCGGGTCCAGCAGGAGGGGCAACGGTGGATGGTCCAAATAAAGGAATCCGGCTGTTCCTGAAGAGAGGTCTGCTGATCTGACACCTTGGAGAAAGTCGTTGCAGCCTGTCCCAAGCCAAAACGGATTTTCATATTTAGAGGCATGATCTTAAAAGCCAGGTCTGTAACACCGGCCATCGCGCCGTAATTGTCGATGATGTCTTGAAATGTCGCACGCCCGGCACGAATGGCAAGACCACGGCCGCCGCGAGGCCCGTAGATATCTTCGAGGGCGACAAGAATCGCAGTGTAGTCAGCAAAATCAAAACCGCGGTCCATGTTGGCGGGAGGATAGTTATCGATGAAGTTGCTCAGCCCTGCCAGGTTGAGTAGGGAGTTCAGGCCACCCTTACCGAGGACTTCCTGGTAAGAAAGAATGGCAATCCGCCCAAAGTTATTGGTATTTAAAAAACCGCTCTTCGGAATTGGTTTCATATTGTGCCACCGCCTAGATCATTTTCGCCAAGTCTTCAGCCGCGCGGTGCATATCGAGGAATATCAAACCCAGTTTGGCTTTGTCACGAGCGAGAATTGTCAGCACAGCTTCATCGCCGACTGACAGGAGAATTACATAGCCATTCTGCCCTTTGACATAGACCTGCTCAACATTGCCACGACCTAATTCGTCTGCGATTCGTTCGCCAAGCGAAAGCATGGCAGCAGACATCGCTGAGACTCGCTCCTCCTCCACACCCTGAGGTAAAGCGGAAGCCATACCCAAACCATCAATACTCACAATAGCCGAGGCTTCAATATCCGCGGATGCCCCATGCAGGAAACGAAGCCGCTCAACCATTCGTTGCGACCGAGTTTCAGTCATATCTACCTCCTTTTGTAACCGAGAATGAATCTGAATTGGTAATCTTCACTATAGCATGCAGCAAACAAGAAGACAAGTACCTTAAGATTTTGTAAGTATTTGGCATAGGAACTCAGATTCATATTTGCATTCATTAAGATACCCATTTCTGAAAGCGCAAAGGAAAGGTAATCTGAAAAAACCATAATTATTCTATATTATGAAAAAGAAAGGCCGTTTTGTAATTACCAGAGAGGATCTCAATATAGTAAATTGTCTGGGATCTACCATCCAAACTCCTCGAGACTTCCAATGACACATCCAAGAGAAATTGCGGACGAGAAGAGATTAATTGGAATCAACGACAGCCCTCTGTTCGTTGGGCTTGACTGTCCTATTATTATGTTCGCGAGGACTTCAATTATTCTAAATGATGGGACGATTTGGACTTTTAGAGAATTGTTATTCTTGCTTACAACACACAGGTAGACTGATTCTTTGCCGGGCAAGTGGACACAAATTTTCTTACTTTAGAACTTCTGGTAAATCTGACGGGTTGCATTGGATTTAAGAATAACAGAGGAGCGAAATTTAACCGATCATTCTCACTTCCACAGGAATAATCATTCGATAGATAGGAGACCGTGCTTGAACGCATAGCGAATAATTTCCATTTGTGATGAAAAACCCAATTTTCGCATTAAATTATTACGGTGCGTTTCAACCGTTCGAGTACTGATCACCAACAATTTGCCGATATCGGAATTTGTTTTACCCTCAGCGATTAATTGAAGAATTTCCTTTTCCCTTGACGAAAGGCGTTCGTCGACCTCGGTTTGGAAGTTTTTCCCAGAAATTACCGAATCCAGAATCTGTTCGGTCGCCTGGCTGCTAACATACCGATTTCCTTGATAGACGGATTGTATGGCCTGGATAAGATGATCAAAATCCTCCAATCTCACAAAATAGCCAAGAGCACCATGGCGCAGGGCCCGGATCACAGGCAAAGGTGAAGGTTTATCAGATAGGACCAATACACGCTGAGAGGGATTCCATTGATGAATGAGATTAAT
>CAIQQN010000017.1 GCA_903873975.1 uncultured Anaerolineales bacterium | reverse complement strand
GCGCGGCGGGCATAGTCGTCGTTGGCGGCCAGGATCTCGGCCCGGACCGTTCCGTCAAGCGGGCGAATTTCCCCGCCAACCTGAATATGAGAGCAGAGTTGTAATACTTCGCGCGGAGCGCCTTTCGACAAGGCAATTTCCCGGCCAACCTCCCGGTGAATGGTAGTCATTCGCTTTCGCCGGGCGTCAAACGGGATTTCGTGAATGCGCGGTAAGAGCTTGGTGATAACTTCTTCATTCAACTTATATTTCAAGGCGGCAACCTTGAGCGCCGCTTCGGTTTGGTCACCCAGGCTTGTCCAGGTGGGATGTTCAGGTGTTGGTGGGTTGACACGGGCGTTGTTACAGCATAGAGCCGCTTCCAGCAGGGGAAGCAGGTCTTTTTCAAAGGGACTACCCACCAGAGAGGGCATGAATTGACCCTTGGGCTCATAACCCACTCCCGTGACCTGGAGCTTGTGGCGCGCCACCCAGATTTCACGCACGGTCATCTGGTTTTGGGTCAGCGTGCCGCTTTTATCGGTACAGATGACCGAGACATTGCCCAGAGTCTCCACAACATTCAATCGTTTGGCCAATACACCTCGTCCAGTCAGCCGTTGGACAGCAATCGCGAGAGAAAGTGTCAGCGTGGCCGGCAGACCTTCCGGCGTTAGAGCAACAATGGTTCCCAGGGCGAGCAACAGCGGGTTGGTGTAGTGGCTGCTGACATTAGGTTCATAAGTGGCAAGCGCCCAGACGATACCGCCGATTATCAATGCTAACCAGGTAAGGATCTTTCCCAGACGTTCCAACTCATTCTGGAACCTGGAAGGCTCTTCCTGAACTGTCTGGGTCAGATGGGCGATGCGGCCAAACTGGGTTAACATACCAGTAGCATAGACCACGGCCTTGCCGGTGCCGGATGCAACAGATGTCCCGGCGAAAATCAGGTTGGGGCGTTCCAAGTCGCTGATATTTGGAAGGATAGAAGCTTCGGCTGTTTTACGAGCTGCAACAGCCTCGCCGGTCAGCGAAGCATTATTGACCCGCAGCCCGTATTCTTCTATTACACGCGCATCCGCGGCGACGTTATCGCCCTCGGCCAGGATCAGCACATCACCCGGAACAACCTCGCTGGCCGGGATATGGGCTTCCGTCCCATTACGGGTGACATGTGCATAAGCCGGAAGCAGGTGACGCAACTTTTCAATGGCTTGTTCGGCGCGGTGCTCGCGCCAGTAGGAAAAAGCGCTGCTGGCAATGGTCAGGAGCAGGATGATAAGGGTCAGTGTCCAGTCCTTTTGCCAGAGACTGATCAGCACCGCCAGGAACATCAGAACGATGAAAGGGTGGCGGATCTGATGGAAGAATCTCTGCCATTTTGACTGGCGTGGTTGTTCAGAAAGTACATTGTCCCCATATAATGACCGCCGCGACTCTGCCTCGGATGTGGGTAAGCCGTTTGAGGAAGTCTCCAACGATCGGAACACTTCTGGGACGCGCAAGCTGTGGATGGGTGCTGAACTCATAGCTAAAAGAATAGGAGACGAACTTCCAGCACTCGTCCCTCATGGAACATATTCTTCTTAATCGCCAAGTGTTTCGAAAGCATTTCCAAGCATCTCAAGCTCGAGCAGCAAATGCTTACGAGTGGAAGAACTAAAGCGCGTATCCTGAGCGATCTTGGCCTGTTCCTCGAGGGCGGCGCGCACTACAAAGGCAGGCACAAACATGATCCGCCCAGCGGGGATGACGACAAAATGATATGTCTCGATGCGGAGATCCTGGTCATCAAAGTAAGGCAGGCTCAGGCTCAACCCACGGTTGAGGCTCTGTTCGGTTGCCCGCTTTTTTATGAGGGTAATAATCTCATTTGTAAGATGATTTGCCAGCGCCCTTCCCTGGTTGACCAGTTGACCGAGCATTCCATAGCGTTTCTTTCCAAACTCATCGTCAACGACCATGTAAGGCGCCAACGAACGGGCCGCAAATAAGACGGTTAAGAAATGCTGCATCGAAGTAATGTGAGCTTCGGCTTCCTTGTTTGTGTTAACCAGTAACTCGCCTTTATCGCCGAACGCCACCCATTGCGGCAGGTAGAAGCGCCTTGCTGCAGGTACGTACGGGACCTGGAGATTGCCGCGGCCACCCTCGCCATTGCCTTCTTCTGCGATCGCGTCTGTGGAGGCAGTAATTGCTGATTCCGGCTCCGTCCCATCGCTGACCGGGATGGAAGGTATATCGTCTTCCTCAGCCGGTTTGTATGTGACAATTCTGCCAGATGGAAGCATATTGCGAATCATGTAAGTTGCCGATGCAAAGCGGATCAGACTCGCGGCGATCACAATCGCCTGGTCGTTGGATTGTTCCAATTCGGTCAATCGCTGCCGCAGCGTATCATGGATATCCCGACCGGCCAGCCGATAGGTGAAACCGCCCACGCGTTGTTCGCGAACCGCCTGCGGAACTGCAATGGCCTCAGTTCCTTTGGTTGAAATGACCCGGTCCGGGAGGGTGAAGTGGACCCGCTGCGCCCGTTCGACATAAGCATCCGCGATCTGACGCGCCTGCGCTTCGAGGAAACGCTGGACGATGGGCAACTGGGCGTCAAAACGTGCATTTTGACGTTCGTATTCCACGCGTAGTTGATTCACTGGATTACTATCGTTTTTCATATTAGGATCTCTTGGCATAGTTTTATCCTATTTGAGTCACGAGTCGGTAATCATTTTATTGACATTTTCCCTATCAGGCTTGTTTATCGAAGCGCATAGCCTCGTTGCTGGATATTTTACCGAATTATAACCCGTGTAGCTCAAGTTCCGGGAGCAAATGTATCAATGAGCAGTTTCATGTTTCCCCCGGCGGAGTAGAGAATGGGGCAGGTAGCGCCGCGCTTGATGTACTCCTGTACTTTGCTGCGCGCCTCGTCCGGCGTCCCTGAAGCCGTAATGCGCAGGACCAATTCATCCGGGACCAGATGCTTGGCTTTGTTAATCTGTTCCCTGGTGGCAGGCCAGCCCAGGATGGATTGGATCTCTGTTACAACTTCCTGGGAAACGCCGCTCCCTCGGGCGATGTGGGGCTGCTGGGCGAGATACTGGCAGAGCAGACTTTTACTAGCTTCGATCGCCCCGTCGTGGTCGTGATCCACTGAGCAGACAATCAATTGCGGCCGATCAAGATCTTCCAGTTTGCGCCCCGACTTGCGCGCGCCTTTTTCCAGGAGTTCGAGGGCGTGGTCATTGTGTTCCGGGGAAGCGCAATAGTTCAGCACCACCCCGTCTGCTATTTCGCCAGCCAGTTCCATCATCTGGTCACCGGTGGCGCCGATCATAATCGGGATGTGACGCGGCTCACGACGACCGTGAACCACATCCAATTCAATGTCATTGACGTGTATAAATTCCCCTTCGAAAGTGACTCGCTCCATATTCAACAGGCGGCGCAGGACTGTTACAGTTTCCTTCATCGCCGTCAGGGGTCTCCTGCGGTCGATGCCGACGTTCTTCGCCAGTGGATCCCACCAGGCGCCGATGCCGCAGATGATGCGGTCTGGAGCCAGGTCGTCCAAGGTCAGGAAGGTTGCCGCCAGCAAGCCGATGTTGCGCGTCCAGTTATTGATAACTGCCGAGCCGACCTTGATGTGGTCGGTCACTGCGGCATAGGCAGACATTGGGACAATGGCATCACGTACCAGCCGCGATTCCGCTTGCCAGACAGCCTCGAAGCCCCGGCTCTCAGCATAGCGCACGCAGTCCAGCCCGTCACGCAGATCGTGTGAATCTTGCAAGTAAAGTGCAACGCGTTCCATAACCATCCATCCTTCTACCAATAAGAATTTGTCATCCTCCCGCGGATTTCGACCCTTTGTTTCACTCAGGACAGGCCTGCGGGAGGATTGATATTATTTGAGTTCTTGTAATCGCTTCCACATCCTCGGAGCAAGGTCACGCGAGCGGGCAGCTAAATGTTCTTCGTCAATGCTCAGTATTTTTTTACCCTTCATCAGGATCTTTCCCTTGCAGACTGTCGTATCGACCGTCGCGTCCACCAAGCCGAAGATGAGATGCCCCAGGAAGTTAGTCTCGTCAAGCGGGGTGGGAGGTTGGTAGTCGAGAATGGCAAGGTCGGCAGGGCGGCCTTCGGCTATCTCTCCCAGACGTAGACCAAACTGGCGCTCAGCGATCCGGGCATTGTTCTGGAGCAGGAGCTGGGGTGCTTCCAGGAACGCCACGCGCGGGTCGTGGTTTGCCAGGCGTTGAAGCAGGTAGGTGCAACGCATCTGGGCGAGCATATCAGATCCCATGCCATCGGTGCCAAGGCCAACCAGTACGCCTTTCTTTAACAACTTGAGCACTGGCGTGACCCCGACGGCGTTGTTCATGTTCGACTCAGGGTTGTGGACAACCGGTGTCTTCGTTGCGGCAAGGATGTCCATCTCGGAATCGTCAATATGAACGCAGTGGACAAAAATGGATTTTTCCCCGGTAAGGCCCAGCTTGTCCAGGCGCTTGACCGGGGGCATGTTGTATTTGGCGAGCGAGTCCTCACGGTCAGCGGCATCCTCAGAAACATGAATGTGGCAACCCACACCGGCATCCCTGGCGATGCGGACACATCGCTCAAGGGTTGCATCCGATAAGGTAAATGAGGCGTGCAAGCCCATCATAGCCGCGATCTGGCCGTCGCCTTTGCCGACCTTCTTGATGAAGCGTTCATTCTCCTCCACTCCATCTCCGGGGCGATTCCGGTCAGAAACTTCGTAGCAAAGGGAGGCGCGAATGCCTGCCTGGCGGACGGCTTTTTCGATCAGATCGAGCGAGCCGTCCCGCATTGATGGAGAGGCGTGATGGTCGATGACTGTTGTCGTCCCGTTGCGAATGCAGTCAATCAGGGGTATTTGCGCGGAAAGGAGAATATCTTCTTCTGCCAGCGACCGATCCAATTTCCACCACAGCCGTTCAAGGATCTGGACAAAGTTCGCTGCCGGCTCCCCGGGGATGGACATGCCGCGCGCCATGGTCGAATAGAAATGGTGGTGGGCGCAGATGAATCCGGGGAGGACGACCTGCCCGGAGCAGTCAATGGATTCAGCCTCCGGGAAGCGGCTTTTCATTTCGGCTGAATCGCCCACCGCAGTGACGAGTTCCCCGTCGGTCACCACCGTCGCGTTCCATAAGACACGGCTCTTCCCTCCCAGTGTGATGACAATCCCGTTCTCGAAGCGAGCGGTCATGGTTCGTCTCCTAATGTTCTTTCAAGACAGAGAGTTCCTCAGCGCTACGGACGCGCATGCTGATGGCGCCGGTGAAACATTTCTTGGCGCAAATCGAACAGCCAATGCAGCGCGCCGGGTCGGTATGCGGCAAGCCTTTTTCATCCAGAGTGATTGCCAGGTATGGGCAGCGGGCGCAATTACCGCAGGAAACGCACAGGAGCGGGCAGGCGTCCGAGATTTTCTTGACAGGTGTGAGTGCCATGAAATCGGTGAAGGGGTGCGGCTGGGCGATGCCGATCAATTCTTTCATCGAACGGATGCCGCGTTCCTGCATCAGGAAGGAGGTGCCCGATTCCAGATCGCGGATGATACCGTATCCCTGCTTCATGACGATGGTGCAGAACTGGACGGTCTTGACACCCAGCGCCAGGAAGTCCATGGCCGCTTTATAATTCATTGGGCCGCCGTTGCCTGAAATCTCGATGCCCTCCGGGGCGGCCTGTGCCAGTGTCAGGTATGAGATGGGTGTAACGCCCTCTCCGCTCATTCCGACGATGACGCCCTCATCCCACGGATGGCCTTCAGCAGGGCGGAATGCCAGGGTGGGGAAGGAATTTGCCAGCGTGATGCCAGCCTTTTTATTCGGATACTTGTCGAGCACTTTGCGGATTGCCCGCAGGATGGGCACGATGGCGGTCACGGCGGCGGACAACTTGAACAGCTTAGGAATGTCCGGTTCTCCGACCTGCATGATCCAGTCGATGATCCTGGCGGTCAGGGCTGCGTTCTGCGAGACGATGGCACCCTCGGTCCCGTCGCCGCCTTGCGGGCAGGAGAGCGAGTACTCAATGCCCATCGCCCCGGCTGCTTCCAGTTTCTTAGTATTGGACTGCCAGCCGGCCGCGTCACTCTCGTCGTGACCTGTCACCGGGCCGCCGGTCGAGGCCATCGTCAGCCGATCGGGCCAATCCCTGATTAGTTGTTCCACCTCACGGCAGACGCGGTCGAGTGGGTGGCCGGAGACATTATCGGAGTTGCCGTAAGTCAGTGGATTGAAAGTGAACATGTACTCGCCCGGGATGTGGATTGGGACGTTGTCGAAAGCGGTCTTCATCACCCCACCGGCCCAGCCTGCTTCGTAGGCCTTGGTCATCTGCTCCAGCCCGTCAGTGGATGGGGAAGCGGAGATAAGATAAGGGGATCTGATATGACGGCTGAAGAAATCGGTAGCCAGCGAGACGGGTAGCGGGTTGTAGCCGGGCAGGACAAAGTAAGACTTGGTCGGCTTTTCGATGACCGGTTTCTTCTCGTTCTTGAGATAAGCGTCGATTTCGAGCGCTGCGTTCTTGCCGGAGGCAACAGCCTGCACGACCGTTTTTGGGCCGGTAAGCATATCGCCGGCATAGAAAATGCCGTCTGCCTGATCGCGCGACAGTGCGGATCGCATCCCAATGGCGACAATGACCGCGCTGAAGCCTACCCGCGTGCTCTCCGATCCCGGTACGTTATGAACCTCCGCTGGGGTGAAGATTGCCCCTTCGGGGAGTTCCACCTTGACGGTCTCCACGCCCGAGAGTTTCTTCCCGTCCTTGAGGATCTTGGTTAGGCGGATGCGGCCGTTAACCTCGATATCGAAGTCCAGCAATTCCTTGTGTTCCTTTGCAGTCAGCGGCATCTCCGAGAGTTTTTCCAACATGAAAAGCTCGACGTGCTTTGCGCCCCGTTGCCTGGCCGTGATGGCGCAGTCGACTGCGGTCGCCCCACCGCCGATGACCGCTACACGCCCATCGAATTTGTGCGCGGACGGATGCGCGAGCAGATCGACCATCCTGACCGCCAGGTCTTCATTTTCGATGCCCAGTTCGATTGGCTTCCACAGGCCGGTCGTGACGCCAACTGCAGCATATCCTTTTTTGAGCAGCGTTTTCGGATCGTCAACTCTGGTTCCCGTTTTGGCTTTGATGTTCCCCAGTTTCAGGACAAACTGGATATCCGTCTCAACGGTTTGATTCTCCAGGCGGTGTTCAGGGATCAGGCTCGCCATCCCGCCGAGCCGGTCAGCGGCCTCCAGGATCTCCACCGCATAGCCCATCTGGGCCAGGGCGGCTGCGGCTCCCAGTCCGGCCGGACCGCCGCCGATGATGGCTACTTTCTTACCTTCCGGATTCGGTTTGGAGAATTCCGGGATGCCTCCCAGGTTCCTGGCCATATTGATAATGGTCGCCTGGACAAGCGGGATATTGATCGGTCCATCGAATTTCTTGCGTGTGCAGGCAGCCATGCACAGGGTGTCCGGGCAGACCATCCCGCAGACTCCGCCAAGCGGATTGGCATGCATGATCTCTGCCGCAGAGCGGCGGATGTCGGAGCCATTCCCGACTCGTGCTGCCATGATGAAATCAGCCGGCGAGCAATGGGCGGGACAGGCCTCCTTACAGGGCTTTTCCTCACAGTACTCGCAGCGAAGTAATTCCGTCTGTAGTTGCGCGGGTGTCATGACTAGAGAGCTAACTTCTTCATTCTCCATGGATCACCTATGTATTGGTAATATTGTGGAATTCAGTTCTTTATTAATAAATGTCTGACAATCTGTCTTTATTAAGACATTACAATTTTTCTTGCATGATTTTCTGAAGTTGAGTTCTATCAAGTCAGCCCGAGCATCTCCATCCCGCCCAGTGCTTCCAGATCTTCAGGCAAGTCCAGATCGAGGGCGATATTGGGGGAGTCAATGACAACCAACCTTGCTCCAGCCTCAGTCGCACGTTCACTGTGACACTGGAATGAGCCAGGTCCGTAGCCGTATTCGATCATCCCGGCAGGGTTGACAAACAACCCATTCGTACCATCCTGTCGCCGGTCCGGGGCAATGACCACCACCGGTGGTTTCTTGCCGCGTTTCAGCAGGGCTTTCACGTCCGCCGGCGTAACCAGCGGTAGGTCAGCAGGGAGGACGAGTACCGCATGCGCGCCTTGTGCCTTGGCGACAATCGTGGCACGCTTGATGGCGGTATTGAACTGTGGTGCGCCATCCTCCAGAACAGTACGGCCACCCATCTCGCGCGTCAAAGCAAGTGCCGCCGGGTCACGGCTGACAACCAGAGTATGCTCGATTTCCGGTATCTCTTTGAGCGTGGTCAGAACATGCTCGAGCAGGTAACGATTCAGGCGGGTACGCTGATCTTCCGTCAGCATACCAGCCAGACGCGATTTTCCGCGCCGCAATGGTTTTACAGGGACGATGGCCCAAATAGTCATAAGATTTCAATCAAGTTTAGCACACCTTGAGCCAAACGTCGCCGGTCATCTTTATTTTTCATCAAGGTGTCTGTAATCCATGTGGGAATTGTAATATTTTGCGCCAGATTTGTATCCACTCTATCCAGGACAAATCCGGAGAGAATTTTGCCGTAATGATGGGCAACGGCCAGCGCCGAGGGCAAGATGCCTAACTCGATACACATTTTCGCGGCCGGACCCTTGATCGCTTGCCCGCCGATAATCGGTGAGACTGCGACAACAGGTTTTGCGGCGAGAACGGACCAGAGACCTGCTACTGCCAAAATCGGGTCAATGCTCACCCAAGGGTTGGATGGGCAGATCACAACCGCATCAGCCTGCTCAAGCGCTTCGAGAACTCCCGGAGCAGGCTGGGCGTTTTCGATCCCGGCAAAGTGGAATCCTTTCACCTTTGGCTCGCATTTCCTGTGGACGAAGTATTCCTGAAAAGCAAGTTCGCCATCTTCCGTGGTTTCCACCATCGTGCGCACAGACTGGTCACTCATCGGTAATATGGAATAATCGATACCCCAGGCGCGGCAGAAGGCGCGCGTGATTTGGTTGAGCGGCTGGCCTTCCTGTATGCGGCGGGTTCGCTCAATGTGAGTTGCCAAATCCCGATCACCCAAACGGAACCAGTCTGGTCCGCCAAGTTTTTGGAGGTTCTCCAGTACGTGGAAGGTTTCCTCCCGGCGGCCCCAGCCGGTGTCTGTGTTTGCCAATCCGCCCAGCGTGTAGCAGACAGTATCTAAATCCGGGGAGATATAAAGACCGAGATGTTCAAAATCGTCCCCGGTATTGACGATTATAGTCAGGTTTTCAGGTAAGAGAAGTTGAGCGAGGCCGTCGGCCAGTTTCGCTCCACCGACACCGCCGGCAAGTGCAACAATTTTCATCCGTGAGCGTCTACTTTTTCGATTCGGATCTTGTACATAACGCGCTGTTCACCTTCCTGGCGATATGGATACTTGGGCACACCCCGATACTTGAGTGCCAGCGCGTCGATGTGATCATCAGCACCGACGGTGGTAAATTCGGCCACCTTGCCGCGGATTTGCAAGTAGCGGTAGGGATTGGACGGGTCCAGGATGCACAGCGCCACCTGAGGGCGGGTACGCATATTGCGGTCCTTCACGCGACCTTTTGCCGAGTTGATGAGTATATACTCACCATCGGTGTTAAACCAGACAGGTGTTACTTGTGGTGCTCCGTCGGGCATCAAAGTTGCCAGAAAGAGAAAGGCTTTTTTCTCATCCGTCAGAAGATCAAGATGGGTTTCAGGAATGTCCTTCATTTTTACTCCTTCGGCTTGCGAACAAGGGTTGCCCCATGTCGTTTTCATTATGAAACACGAGAATGGTCTTTATCTCATCCTTGGAACAACCAAGAAGGATTTTGATCTCGGCATCGCGTTTGTGGAGATTAACCGTCAGAACAAGGGCTGACAGTTCGCGTGTCCCAGATGCGCCGACCCACACGTCAATCCCACCGCCGTCACCAGAATTAGTCCCTTCGAGATAGCCATAATCCTGTGGATAAACGATTTCCGGGTTACGCGGATGCTGCGACCCTTTCGGGCGTTCAATGATGACCCGGCTCCCGGCAACCAGCCGCTTAAGATATTGCCAGAAATCGCCTGGATCCAAACCAAAGGTACGCTTTTATTGGCCAATCCCTTTTATCGGAACAGGTCGTCTTCTTTTGATCGGATCAATTCTTTTAACGAGCTTTCACGCAGGGGGTAGGGAAAACCGCGCACGTGTACAGCGGGGATCCCTTCGGCAGCCTCGCCCATGACGAGTGAGGCGGCTGCAGCCAGTTCGTCTGCCGCGGCAACCATGGTGATCTTAAGCCGATAGCCAAATAGATCCTGCCAGCCGCGCTCGTCCACCAGGCCGGGCAGACCGGAAATACCAATTGCTGTGCCAATCGTTCCCAGCCTCCAGGCGCGACCGTGCGAGTCAATGATCATCACGCCAATGCGGTTGCCTGTGGCGACTTTTATTTTGAGCCGGATTTCGAGAGCAGAACGGTCGGGGTCTTCGGGCAGGAGCAACACCCAATCTTTGGAATTGCCATCTTCGCCCCGAACGTTCGAGTGGTCAATCCCGGCGCTGGCGCAGACAAAGCCAAGCCTGTGCTCCACAATGATCGTTCCAGGGCGGACGCGCAAGACTTCCTTACTCTCACGCAGGATCAGTTCGACCATGCGCGGGTCTTTTTCGCTGCGCTTTGCCAATTCGATGGCTTCTTTCGAAGGGGTGATGGTTTCCAAATTGACCAGCCGCCCTTCAGCTTTGCTGACAATTTTCTGCGCAACAATAAGAATGTCACCATCTTCCAGGGTGATGCGGGCGGTCTGTAAGGAGGCTAGTAGCATTTCTGCCAGCCTATCACCAGGATAGATCAGAGGCATTTGGGGAAGGGGAGTGAAAGTCAATGTCATCGTTGCTGGGCTGGCGCCCGTACTCCAATTATACGGATTCCGGCAGATTTGCTCCCATATTGTCTATTAATACCAATCAACACACTCGTCATGCCTTCGACCACGACCGAATTTTCAATGGGACCAGCATCCCAACCGGTGAGGCCGGTTGCCGCTACCAGTTTCAGTGTCTCGGCACGTGCTTCCTTGCTCGTGCCGGTCACTAATACGTCGCATTCGACCGGCCCATCCTGCATGAGATGTTCGTGTGAAATGTTCTGGAAAGCGGAGGTCACTTGCACTTCACCGCCCAGGATTTCGTGTGCTTCCTGCGCAGCGCTGCCGGCCGCCGGCATCTGCACCCTTGTTACTTTTGGCGGGACGAGCGGTACAGTCACATCAATCAGGATTTTACCTTTCAGTGCCTCCTTGACCGCTTCGAGGGTCTCACGGTGGGCGGTGTAAGGGACGGCCAGAGCAACAATATCGGCGAGTTGAGCAGCCGCCAAATTAGCGATCCCTTCGATGGTGGCCTCACCGCCAAGTAAATTGGTCAGTTCAGCAGCGGTTGCCTGGGCTTTTTCCGCTGTGCGCGAACCGATCAATACCCTGTATCCGGCTTTTGCCCAACGATAAGCGAGTCCTTTGCCTTCTTTACCGGTCCCGCCGAGTACAGCAATGGTCATCAGGATGGGCGTATTGAACATATCAAAGATCCCAAGGCAATGAGCGTGGTTTTAAAATAAGCATTAGTAACCTACCCCGAATTGGACTGGGTCCGGAACGTCAACGCCGCGCGCAGCCATCTCCGCAAAGGTCTGGAAGACAGCTTCGCGCAGGGTCGGTTCGCCGCCGTACATGGCTTGATAAAGAACGCCAAAAACGCCCTCCACCGGCATTATGCGCAAGTAGGCGAGGGATGCCAGTCGTTCTTCTTCTGTGCCGGACTTAAGCGCCAGCAGCAATAAATCGGTGGGTGGCTTGTCAGGTGAGACACCCAGTCCCTGTTTTCCAGCGAAGGCGATTATCCAGGGTGATTCGGTCGGCGGCGGCAGACGTTGCGGGATGTGAGGGTTGTGCCGTTGACGGTTTTCATTCACTTCCATTGCAGCGTTACGAACAGCCCATTGATCGTCATCAGCCTGCAAATGGTCAATCAATTCTTCTGCCCAAGGTTCCTGAATGCGGCCCAAGCCAAAGGCAACAGAGCGCCGGACCAACAAATCCTCCTTCATTCCCGCACCTTCTTTCAGCATGGCATGGCCCTCACCGGGATGGTTGGCAAGCGCCTCAGCAGCAGTGCGACGTAGATTTTCGTCACCATGCAGAAGAACGGAGGCAACTATATCCATGGCGGCGGTCGTTCCAATGTTAACCAGGGCCAGGCAGGCAGCGCGGCGGACATTGGAACTCTGTGTACTCAGCAAATCAGACAGCAATTCGATGGCTTTTATATCTTGCAACGCCCCGGACCCGAGAGCCACCAATTGTAGGAGGTCATCATCATGTTCTTCGAGCAATTCCCGTAACAAAACAGTTGCACTCGGATCTCCGCTTAGGATGAAGGCGCAGAGTGCCTGTCCGCGCAGACCGAGTGGCTGACCGTTTTGCCGTAGGAGTTCGACAAGTTTTACCATCACCTGCCCGCGCCAGGCCGTCTGACGAGGGGCATCCCGCAGCCAGCGGGCCGGGATCAGCAGGTTGCGCGAGAGGGGACGGTCAAGCACGGATAGTAGTTTGTCGACCAACGGGGTTGCATCGCCAAATGCAGCCAGGAAGTGCAGTGCCAGAAATTTGCCAATCCAGGGAGGCTGGTCGAGAAGAGCTTCTGATTTGTAGTTTATTAGAGCTTTTCCCGCCAGGTAACCGCCAAAAACCGGGTGGATAAAGCGCATCCTGTTATTGCGGTGCTGGGTCAGTAGGCCGCTTTCCACCATTTTTGTGATCAGGCCGAGGGAGGAAGCTTGTACCTTTTCGGATTTCTTGTTGCTTGTTTCATTGTCGACTTCATCTGGATTGGCAATTTCGGGCGGTTCAAATGATTTGATCCACTCGCGCGCTTTGCGCGGGTCGAAGATTGGCTCATTGCTCAGGCTGACTTGCCATGCCAGCATTTCGAGAGCCTCCTGAGGGGTATTTGCTGGAGATAGACGGCGCAAATGGGATTCAATTGCATCGAGAGGGCAAAGTCCGCACATATCTCCTGCATATGCGCCCCAGGTCTTGAGGGTCAATTCCAGTGGCGTCAGGCTGGAGTTTTCTCCGTCCAGCCACCCGTTGAGCAGCAATGGGTCCACTTGTTCGCTGGTCTGTGCCCAAGATTCGACGGCCACAAAGTTTGTCCAAAGGGCACCCCATTTTTCGAGGAATTTCCTGCGCTGTTTTGCGTTCCAGGCAGCCAGTGCAAAGGGGATGAAGTTGAGCGTTACCAATCCGTCCAGAAATTCACTCGATGCAGTGGTGACCATGCGAGTTTTAGGGTAAGCCCGCTTGACAGTCTTGATGAATTCAACCGCGTTTTTCAGACCATCCGGGGTCAGTTCATCAGTCCCGTCCAGCAGGAGCAGAGCCCGGCCTTCAAAGAAGGTTTTACGGACGAAATCAGGGAGACGGGTCAGGTCAAGAACGGGAGCTTTCTCGGTGATTAGATCAATAACCGGGTTGAGCGGCTCGTCTTTCTTGACCGGCAAGTCGAGGTCGGCGACATGGATGAGGAACGGGACTGTGTCCGGCGGCAGACCCGGCTCCGGATCCCGCCGAGCCAGGCGGGAGGCCAGATACGCCAGGGCTACCGTTTTTCCCATCCCAGGTTGCCCTGTAAGGACGATATCGGAATGCCCCGAAAGCGCCTGGGCGAGAGTTAGAGTGGGAGCTTGATAGATGGCTGCCAGTTCTGGCCAGGAAGGGATGTAGGGGATAGTAGCGGCGACGATGTCTTCGCTCAAAAGTGGCGTACCTGGCTCGACGCGTGGCGGTGGTGCCAGGAGAGCAGGCGATACAATGATTTCATCCAGGGCAAAGAGCGGAGCGGCTAAATGCTTGCTTTGTGCCTGTTGTAGGACGCTCTGACGATAACGTTCTTCAACACCGGTGGTAACATGTTTTTTCTCTTTATTTTTTGCCTGTTTTGCCAGGGCTGTCGAGCGCATTTGGTGGAACGCGGGACGAAGTATGGAGAGGATCCACCACGACAAGGATGCAAGAATAATGCCTAATAAGAAGGAGAAAGCATCAATGTTGGGGAAGCGGAAGCGCATAGATCACCTGAAACAGGAGTTAACTTCCGTAAAGGATGCGCCCGCACGACGGGCAGAGTGCCATTTGCCCGGAGGCGCGGGAGGCTTGCATTTGCGCTGCAGATAAACCAGAGCCGCAAGCAGAGCATGAGTTTTCGCTGATGATTGCTACAGCAATGCCGCGCCGCTGCTGGCGAAGCTGATCATATAAACCAAGCGTATTTGGGGGGATCGGTCCGGCCACTGCGGCACGTTCGGCGCGGAGCTTTTCCATTTCTCTTTGAAGTAAGTTCTGCTCCTCGTGCAGACCCCGGTTTTGTTCTATTGAATGGTTCTGGGCAGCCAGCAAGTCTGCTTGAGCGGTCTGGTGGACAGTCATGGATTCTTCCGCAGTCAGCATGGCTTCCAGTTGGATATCTTCCAGTGTGATCAGGTGGCGTTTGAGAGCAGCAACATCGTTCTGTAAATCCAGTAATTCTTTTGGGCTGTGACCCTTGCCGCCATAGAGACTGGACTCGGTTTGTTCGATTTTTATGCGCTGGCTTTGTGCATCAGCCTCAGCCTGTTTCAAAGACTGATCGGTGGATTCGCAGATGGCTTTTGTTGAATCCGCTCGCTCATTAGCCAAGCGCAATTCAGCATCATCATCCAGCGTTTTCTGAATGGTTTGAAGGCGGGCCTGGGCACGATCTATCTGGCTATCGACCTGTTGGAGACGGTAGAGGCTCAAGGTCTGACTCATGGACTGATTATATACTGATTACCCTTCATACAGACAGTTATCTTTCAAGCACAGGTATTTGAAAAATATCATTATTATGATTGAAGAGAATTGTTATGAAAAGCCCCGTCATCCATTTGATAACGGGGTTGGTATTTACTGCGACGGCAGGTTGAAGTAGTTGTAAACTGCCCGCGAAAGTTCACCGTACATGTGTGTAGTCACATCCCACATGAATTGAACCGGATTATATGAATAAATCGTCAGAATGTAATTTCCTCCGGGAGTGTAAACAATAGCCGCATCACTAAATTGGTTCTCGTAGTTGTCCCAGCCGTGCTTGTGGGCAATGATCGTTCCCTCCGGGAGGCTTCCCTGGATCAACGCACCGAGTTTATCTTCCTGCAGATATTGGATCATCTGCTGGCAGGCAACCTGAGTGATCTGCCCGGGGAAGGCAGCTACCAGGGTACCACCGCCATTCTGGGCGCACAGGTAAATATCCTCGAGCAGCATACCCATATCGGAAGGCGTGGTCTGATTGAATGTATCCGGATCGGTGTTGATATCCAAGCGGGAATTTGCCGGTGTGATATAGTGCTGTAATGGGATGGAACCGACCGCATAATACATGGCGATAAAGGTATTATCCAGGCCGAGTTGTTGCATCGCCTCGCTGACAACCAGTGGTCCACGGATTGTATCCAAGGTGGTCATCAAACTGTCAGCTGCATCGTTACTGGAACTAGCAATCATGTTTTTCAGTTGGGTATCAATTTCAGCGCTAATCTGGCTATTGAAGTGACGGACCACTGAAACCATGATTGGGATTTTAATTGTGCTGTCAGCCGAAAAAGCAATATCGGGGTTTTTTGAAATATCCTGTCCAGCCTGGTAAGCGAAGTGGATGGTTTCCTGGGTCTGGAGGTTGAGGAAGTAAAGGTCTACCAGGCCACCGAAGCTGCTCTGGTCGATCAGTTGTTTGAGCAGGATTTGCAGTGTTTCAAGGGACGGGCGGCTCGCAGTGGTACTCTGTAAGGTGAGTATGACCGTACGCGAGTTCGGAGATTGCAGGGCGCTCTCTATCAGTGCAACG
>CAIQQN010000016.1 GCA_903873975.1 uncultured Anaerolineales bacterium | reverse complement strand
GCCGGCGCTCTGGCCGTGGAGTTTGGTCTGCGCGGCGGCACGGACGTGACCGGCTTCAGCATACTCGGTCACGGGTACGAAATGGCCGCAGATTCAGGCGTCGGCTTCCGGCTGGAGATGGAGAAGATCCCCTTCGTCTCATGCGCGCAGAAGTACGCTGAAATGCATACTTTCCCTGGAGGTGCCGCGGACAACCGTCTATATTTTGGGCCACACATCCGCTTTTCAGCGAATATTTCAGAAGAAAAGCAGGTGCTCCTGTTCGACCCGCAGACCAGCGGCGGGCTCTTACTGGCAATCCCGAAATCCAGGAAAGCTGCGTTTTTGAAGAGGGCGAAGGAAATTGAACTGCCGGTCTGGGTCATCGGGGAGGCAGTCGAAGGCGCAGGGATCAATGTGGTCTGACCTACTCGAACCCTGGCAGGCTTGTTTCGAACTGGCCTGGGAAGCCTACTGTGACGATTGCGTTCCCATCGGTGCGGTCGTGACCAATGCGGATTGGAAAATCCTTTCCCGCGGCCGCAATCGTGTCTACCCGCGCAGGGTGTGGGAACAACGACCCTCCCCAGGCGTGGAAATTGCCCATGCCGAGCTGGAGGCACTGCAACAACTGGATTACACCGGCCTTGACCAGCATTCCTGCATCCTCTATACCACCACCGAACCCTGCCCGATGTGCATGGGTGCGTTTTATATGTCAGGCGTGCGAACGCTGCATTATGCGGCGCGCGACCCCTTTGGGGGCAGTGTCAATATGCTCGGCACCACCTGGTACCTGAGCCGCAAGCCGATTAAGGTTCTTGGCCCTGACCCGGTGCTTGAGTCTGCCATCGTGGCGCTGTTCGTGGAACAGGAGCTCAGGTTTCATGCCGGGAAATTCCCGGAAGGGTTATTTTGGGAAATGTATAGTGAGGCTATTCCGGAGGGGATTGGCTTGGGGCGGTGTTTATATGAGCACAGCGAGTTGGAATCGATGCGAAAGAGCGGAATGGCTGCCTGCGATGGTTACGACCGGCTTGCGCTGTTAGTTATATAGAGAAAGGGGTTATTGGTATGGATATTGGAATTCAGATCCTGATCATTTTTTTACTAATCCTGGTGGGCGGTTTCTTCGCGATGTCGGAGGCAGCCATCTTTGCGGCGCGCAGGTCGCGCCTTCAGCATCGCGCAAACGAGGGGGACCTGCGTGCCCAGCGCGCCCTCGATCTTTCAGGAAAGCCTAACCGTTTTCTCCCGACGGTCACAATCGGCATTACACTGGTTAGTATTCTTACCGGCGCAATCGTCGGTGGACCGATTGCAGACACCCTGGCGGCACAACTGGATAAGATCCCGGCTCTTATCCCTTATTCTCATTCGCTTTCGCTGACCCTGGTTGTCATCGTGCTTACCTTCGTCACCATGTTGTTGGGGGAACTGGTGCCCAAACGACTGGCGCTCTACAATGCTGAAAAGATCGCCAGCGGGATTGCGGGCTTCATGTCCTTCGTGTCGGCTGTCCTGTACCCGGTTGTCTGGCTGCTGGGCAAATCCACTGATGTAATGCTGCACCTGTTGCGAGTGAAGCATACCGATGAACCTCCCGTGACAGAGGAAGAATTGCTTGTCCAACTCAACGAAGGTACACAGGCGGGCGTCTTTGAAGAGGCGGAGCAGGATATGGTCGAAGGTGTCTTCTCGCTCTCCGACCAGCGCGTGAATGCACTCATGACGCCTCGCAACGAAATCATCTGGCTGGACGTGAACGATACGGTTGCGGAGATCCGCCGGAAAGTGAAGGACAGTCCGTTCTCCCGTTTTCCGGTGGGCGACGACAGCCTGGATAATGTGGTGGGCGTGATCAAAGCCAAAGACTTGCTTTTGGCAGATTTGAAAAATGGCAAGCAACTCAAGGAGATTGCCCGTCCGCCGCTTTACGTCCCGGAAACCGCCTTCGGCTCGCGTGCCCTGGAAATCCTGAAAGAAGCCAAGCGCGAAATGGTTTTGGTGGTGGATGAATTCGGTGTGGTGCAGGGCTTGCTGACCCTGGCCGATATCCTCGAGGAAATCGTCGGTGCCTTCGAGGGCGGGCCGCAGGCCACCCAGCGCCAGGACGGTTCCTGGCTGCTGGATGGGATGCTCCCCAACGATGAGTTCAAGGAAATCTTCAACCTGCGCCGCCTGCCGGACGAGGAAGAATATGAAACCCTCGGCGGCTTTGTCATGCTGCACCTTGGCCGCATCCCGCAGTCTGCCGACCTGTTCGAGTGGAACGGTATGCGTTTCGAAGTGATGGATATGGATGGAAAACGCGTGGACAAGATCCTCGTTACGACCCTCCCGGCCAAGCCGCCTGCCCCGGAGAAATAATCTGGCATCCTCTCTCGACTTGGAACCTGCTTTCCCATCCCGGCATTCCCCCGTCTTCGGGCGCGGCGGGATGGTGGCTTCCTCCCAGCCGCTGGCAACCGCCGCCGGGCTGGAAATTCTATCCCAGGGCGGCAATGCTGCCGACGCAGCCGTGGCAACTGCCGCGGCGCTTAATGTTACCGAGCCAACCTCCACCGGCCTGGGCGGGGACATGTTTGCCTTGTTCTACGAGGCGGCGACCGGGCAGGTGACCGCCCTCAATGGCTCTGGCCGTGCACCCGCTTCCCTGAACCTGGACCTGCTGCGGAAGAACGGGTTGACGGAACTTCCACCCTACCATCCCTACACGATCACCATCCCCGGGGCATGCGCGGGGTGGTGCGATCTGATCGAGCGCCACGGAACTGCCCTGAGTCTATCCGCTGTGCTTGCCCCGGCCATCCGCCTGGCGGAGCAGGGTTTTCCGGTTGCACCGGTCACGTCCCATTTCTGGAGGCAAGCTGCCGGGCGACAGTTGAAAGAGTCCCTCAATGGTGGCGAGATGACGATCGACGGGCGCGGTCCGAACCCCGGCGAGATCTTCCACAACCCGGGCCTGGCGCGCACCCTGAAAACGATCGCCGCAGGTGGTAAGACGGCCTACTATACAGGCGAAATTGCCGAAGCGATAGCTTCCACTGTTCAGCAGGCAGGCGGCTGTTTGACGGTGGACGACCTGGCGGCGCATACGTCCACATGGGACGAACCGATTTCCACCACCTACAGTGGTCTGCGGCTGTGGGAATGTCCACCCAACGGGCAGGGGATTGCCGCGCTGCTTGCTTTGAACATCCTCGAGGGGTTTGACCTGCCCTCCGACCCGCTCGCCGCCGACCGCCTGCACCTGGAAATCGAGGCATTGCGCCTGGCTTTTGCTGACAGCCGCTGGTACGTGGCAGATCCGCGTCATCGCGAGACTTCCGTAGTTTTTAAGACTGCGGAGGTCTATCCAGCCTTGATTTCCAAAGAATATGCCTCCGGGCGCCGTAAATTGATCGACGCGCGCCGCGCTACACTTGACCAGCAACGCGGCACGCCGGTGGCAGGTTCTGATACAGTTTATTTTTGCGTCGTAGATCAGTGGGGTAACGCCTGCTCCTTCATTAATAGTAATTACATGGGCTTCGGGACGGGGATTGTTCCGCATGGCTGGGGCTTCACGCTCCAGAACCGGGGTCACAATTTCAGCCTGGAGCCGGGTCACCCGAATGAACTTGCGCCGAGCAAACGCCCATACCACACCATCATCCCAGCGATGATCACGCGCGTTTACGACGGGACCCTTTTCGGTCCGATGGGGGTGATGGGCGGCTTCATGCAACCACAGGGACACTTGCAAGTCTTCCTGGCTCTGGCTCAGGGTCTTGATCCGCAGTCCGCCCTGGAGTTGCCGCGCTTCTGTATCAGCGATGGGACCGCCGGTGGGGAGGTGGCACTGGAGGATGGTATACCGGCGGAGACCATTGCCGATCTGACGAGACGCGGCCACCCGGTGCGGGAAGTGACGGGCTGGGAGCGGGCTCTGTTTGGCCGCGGTCAGGTCATCGTCCGTGATCCGGAAACCGGCGTCCTGACCGGAGGGTCTGATCCGCGTGCGGATGGTTGTGCAATGACATTGTCTTAATATATAATCATTATGGTAGTCAGAATTTCTTCCAGGAGGCGAATATTATGGATCCCGTGACTCTTTCGCGTTTGCAATTTGCTGTTACCACGATCTACCACTTCTTCCTGGTCCCCCTGACGCTTGGATTGTCCATCCTGGTTGCAATATTCGAAAGCTGCTATGTCGCCACTGGCAATGAGACCTACAAGCGCCTGGCGAAGTTTTGGGGCAAGATTTTCCTGATCAATTTTGCGGCGGGTGTGGTGACAGGCATCGTGCAGGAATTCCACTTTGGCTTGAATTGGTCGGGATATGCCCGCTTTATGGGCGATATCTTCGGTGCACCACTGGCGATTGAAGCTCTGCTGGCCTTCTACCTGGAATCCACGTTCATCGGCCTGTGGATCTTCGGCTGGGACAAACTCTCGAAGAAGGTGCACCTGGCGGCAGCCTGGCTGGTGGCGATCGGCTCGAACATTTCCGCCCTGTGGATCCTGATTGCCAACTCATTCATGCAGAACCCGGTTGGGTACGCCATCGAGAACGGCCGGGCGGTAATGACGAATTTCATAGCCCTGGTCACCAACCCTAATCTGCCCTTCCAATTCTCTCATGTCCTGGCGGCGGGTATCACCACCGCTGGTTTTATTGTGCTGGGGTTCAGTGCCTGGCACCTCCTGCGCAAGAATGCCACCGATGTTGAATTTTTTCAGAAGGCCTTCCGCTGGGCTGCGGTCTATGCGCTGATTGGTACAGTTATGGTTGGCGTGGTCGGGGATGCTCACGGTAAATTCCTGGCAAAAACCCAACCAATGAAGATCTGTGCCGCGGAAGCAATTTGGGAGGATGAACAGCCTGCTGATCTTGTTTTAATTGCAGGGATTGATCAAAAAGGAGAGGAGAATACCTTCGAAATTCGAATACCGAAAGCCCTTTCATTCCTTCTGTATAGCAATTTCACGGGCGGAATTAATGGATTGCAGTATTGGCAGGCCGAAGCTGTAGCCAAGTATGGCCCTGGGAACTATATTCCTTCCGTGACGCTCTCCTTCTGGTCCTTCCGCATCATGGTGGGGACAGGCCTGATCATGGCCTTGCTGGCCTTTCTGGCGCTTGTCAAGCCCAGGTTCAAATTCCTGGATAAGAGTCAGTTATTCTTGAAGCTCCTGCTCCCGGGCATGGCTCTGCCCTACCTTGCCAGTACGGCGGGCTGGGTTCTGACCGAGTCTGCCCGCCAGCCATGGATCGTCTATGGCCTGCAAAAAGTGCAGGACGCCGTCTCACCCAATGTGACCACAGGCGATGTCTTGTTTTCGCTGATCCTGTTTTTTATACTCCTGGGCGCGCTCGTGGCAGTCACTGGCTGGTTGATGTATAAATCCGGCATATCTGAGCCAGCGGCCGGAAAGCCCATAGAGTAAATAAGGAGGAGAAAAATGACCCTCAATACTGTTTGGTTTATTCTCGTAACCATCCTGTTCATCGGCTTCTTCTTCCTGGAAGGCTTTGACTATGGTGTTGGGTTGCTCCTGCCTTTCCTGGGGAGGGATGACGATGAGCGCCGGGCGATTATCAATTCCATAGGCCCGGTCTGGGACGGCAACGAAGTCTGGATGATAACCGCTGGTGGCGCGTTGTTCGCATCTTTCCCGAATGTCTATGCCACACTTTTTAGCGGGTTCTATCTGGCGCTGGTCTTGATGTTGGTGGCGCTGATTCTTCGCGGCGTTGCATTCGAGTTCCGCGGCAAGCGCGAAAGCAAAAATTGGCGCACCTTGTGGGACTGGGCCATCTTCACCGGCAGCCTGCTCCCGGCCTTACTGTGGGGCGTGGCAGTGGCGAACCTGATGCGCGGTTTCGCCATTGAGCAGGATATGAACTACTACGGCGGCTTGCTGCCCTTGCTCAACCCGTATGCACTGCTTGGCGGATTGGTCTTCGTGTCCCTGTTTACCATGCACGGGGCGAACTTCCTGACTCGCAAGGTCTCTGATGTAATTTTAGAACGTGCAAAGAAGGCAGCCTTTTCTTTTTGGATTGTTGCCACTGTCCTGACAGTCGCATTTGTGGCATGGACGTTCTTTGCCACCGATATCCTGACCAAGCCCGGCCTCAATGGTCTTATCCCTGCCCTCCTGGCGGCAGTGGCCCTGCTCGTGACCGGCTGGCTCATTCGTACCAGGAAGAGCGGCTGGGCTTTTATCACCGGTTCGCTGACGGTCGTCTTTGCCACGCTCATGGTCTTTACCGGGCTGTATCCCCGAATTCTTGTCTCCAGTCTGGATCCAGCCTGGAGCCTGACCATCGTGAATGCCGCTTCGTCGCCTTATACCCTAAAGGTTATGACCATTGTTGCAGCCATCTTTGTGCCGATTGTGCTTGCGTATCAAATCTGGTCTTATTGGATCTTCCGCAAGCGCGTGGAAGTCGAACCGGAGAAATTGGTTTATTAGAGTCTGTATAAAGAGGGATAAGGTCGGTTGAACAGGGTATTGCGGGTCCAGACATGGTTGAAAACAACCTATTCGACCATTGCAATATCCTTATCGAGACTGTTCCAGCGCATCTGCATACACATCCTGACCGGTTCCCGTAATATACAGCAAGAGCGTCTCGCGCTCTTGCTGTTTTAATCCCAGGCAGTATAATCACCGCATATATTTGACCCTGATCAGAAAACATTATGGATAAATTGATTCTTGTCACCGGTGCTACTGGTTATATTGGAGGGAGGCTCGTTCCCCGGTTGCTGCAGGCCGGATACCGGGTCCGGTGCCTGGTGCGGGACACCTCCCGTCTCCAGGGTTATCCCTGGCGCGAACGAATCGAGATCCGGGAAGGGGATGCGCTGGATTTTTCTTCGATCGTTGGTGCCATGCAGGGGATAAGGATTGCTTATTACCTGATCCATGGGATGCAGGGGTTGCGACCAGATACCGAACGTGACCTGCGCGCAGCGCATAATTTTACATCAGCGGCAGAAGAAGCGGGCCTGCAACGGATAATTTACCTGGGTGAATTGGCTATGGCCTCTGACAAATCCTCGCCATACTTGCAATCCCGCCATGAGACCGGCGTTATCCTGCGGCAGGGTCGGATTCCGGCAACGGAATTTCAGGCTGGTATGGTCATTGGGTCGGGGAGCGCCCTGTTCGAGATGGTGCGATACACAGCGGAAAGACAGCCGGTTTTTGTCTGCCCGAAATGGTGGTTTTCCATGGCTCAGCCAATTGCCATCCGGGACGTGCTTCAATACCTGATCGCGGCTCCAGATAATCCCGCCAGCACCGGGAAACTGATCGAGATAGGCGGCGCCACTCGATTAAGTTATGCCAACATGCTGCTTGACTACTCGCGCGAACGCGGCCTGAAGCGCCTGCTTATTCCCATTCCTGTGTATGCCCCGCGGCTTTCGGCGTACTGGGTCCATATGGTTACCCCCATCCACTGGCGGGTTGTCCTGCCGCTCATCCAAGGATTGCACGTGGACAGTACCGCACAAAATGACCTGGCCCTGCAAATCTTCCCGCACATTAAACCGCTGGACTATCAGCAGGCTGTCCACCTGGCACTCGGACGCATATCAAACGATGATGTGGAAACTTCCTGGAGCGATGCGCTGGTTGTCACGCAGGGAGATAACCGTCCATTGATGCTGGCAAACAGTGAGGGAATGTTGCTCGAGCGCCGCCGTCTCGTTCTGAATCTGCCGCCTGCTCCTGTTTTTCAGGCTTTTACCGGGTTGGGCGGGGAGCGCGGCTGGCTGTACTTGAATTGGACATGGCAGATTCGCGGCTGGATGGACAAACTGATCGGCGGAGTGGGACTTCGTCGTGGTCGCCGGCATCCCGACGAAATCCGCGTGGGTGAGTCGCTGGATTTTTGGCGTGTCGAAGCCGTCATACCGAACCGGCTCATTCGCCTGCGAGCCGAAATGAAAGTTCCGGGTAAAGCCTGGCTGGAATTCCAATCCCTCCCGCAGGAGGATGGCAAGACATTGCTCATGCAGACGGCCTATTTTGCTCCGCGCGGGCTGGCGGGGTTCCTGTACTGGTATCTGCTTTATCCAATCCACGGGTTTATTTTCAGCGGGATGATCCGCAAGATCGCTGACCGTGCTCGCGCCCTCGCACCTTCATAAGGTGATTTTCCCATGGAAAAGTTAATCCTTGTGACCGGCGCGACTGGCTACATCGGAAACTGCCTCATCCCCTGCCTGCTGGAAAAAGGCTATCGTGTCCGCGTTCTGGTGCGGGAGCCGGAGCGCCTGCGCGGACGTGCGTGGTTGTCGCAAGTCGAGGTGGCGCAGGGCGATCTGCTCGAGGCGAATTCGCTCGCCTCCGCGCTGGAGCATGTGGCTGCAGCGTTTTACCTGGTTCACAACATGTCAAGCGGGCGACATTATGAGGCCCGCGAAACCGAATCGGCACACAACTTTGCCACCATGGCAGCTGCAACCGGCCTCGAGCAAATTATCTACCTTGGCGGCCTGGCCCACCCGGAGGAAAAGATCGGCGCGCACATGCGCTCACGACTGAAAACGGGGGAAATCCTCCGTTCGGGCCGCGTCCCGGTGACTGAGTTCCGTTCCAGCCTCATCATCGGCTCCGGGAGTATTTCATTCGAGATGATCCGTTACCTGACCGAGCAGTTCCCTTTGCTTATCGGGCCGCGCGATCTGAAGAACCTGGCTCAGCCGATTGCCGCGCAGGATGTATTGGCATATCTTCTCGCCGCGCTGGAGATCCCTGCCTGCCGTGGTGGCATTTACGAGATCGGTGGCAGCGATATCATGTCGTACGCGGAGACGATGCTGGCCTACGCACGCCTGCGGGGGTTGAGACGGGGCGCACTGTTGCTTCCATGGATCCCGGCGGATTTGATGGCATTCTTTGTGGGCAGGCTGACACCGATACCGCAGCGCATTGCCAGGCCGCTCATTGGCGGGATGTGCGGCAGCAGTATTGTTCGCATTTCAGTCGCGGATAAGGTATTTCCTGATATCCATCCGCAAACGTACCGGAATTCCATCCTGCTTGCGCTGGAGCAGCTCTCCCCGTCCCGGTTGGAACCGGCCTGGAGGAATGGCGCTCCTTTGCACAGGATCAGGATGGAAGGTTTTTTCATTGAGAATCGGGAGATTATGATCGAGGCTCGGCCCGAAGCGGTGTATAGGGTGGTGTCTGGTATGGGAGGAAAAAATGGTTGGTTGTACCTGAACTGGTTGTGGCACCTGCGCGGTTTGCTGGACAGGCTGGCTGGAGGCCCAGGCATGCGCGGGCGAAGCTCGGAGATGACCCTGTCCGAAAATGATGTCGTGGATTATTATCGCGTGGAAGCGCTTGAACCGGGACGAATACTCCGGCTGAAGGCGGAGCTGAAGACTCCCGGGCAGGGCTGGATGGAATGGCGCACCACTCCTGACGGCGGAGGAACGGTGCTGTCACAGACGGCGTTCTTTGCCCCCAGGGGCATGCTGGGATTCGTTTATTGGTATCTGCTCTGGCCAGTGCATGAGCTGGTGTTTGCAGGACTGATCCGGGCGATCGCCCGGCGGGTGAGGAAACTCAAGGATCTGTAGAGGAGGAGATGTCAATGAAAATCAATTTCAAAATGTGGTGGACCGCTCTTTCCACGCTGGTTAAAATGGAAAAGAAAGAAGAGTGGGATGCGCTTGATGTTATTTCAAAATGGTTGATCGCCACCCGCTCGGCGGTCACCAATGTGACGATTTATGCCTGCGCCATTGCTGGACTCCTGGCCTGGCGCGACCATCATTTTTCATTCCTGCCCTGGCTGGTCGTGACGCTTGGCCTTTTCATCGCCCACGGGACGAATAACCTGCTCAACGATTACACCGACTTCAGCCGCGGCATAGATAAGGACAACTATTTTCGCACGCAATACGGCGTCCACCCGCTGGTGCAGGGCTTTTGGACCAAACGCCAGCAAATCACCTGGTTCCTGGTCAGCGGGGTTTTGGCCTTTCTATCGGGCATATATGCACTTTTCTACACCAATTTTTCTCTGGCGGTCATTAGCTTGTTCGCCTTTGGTGCGCTGGTGCTGTTGTTTTACACCTGGCCGCTCAAATACCTGGGATTGGGCGAATTGGCTATATTCCTGATCTGGGGGCCGATTCTTGTGGCAGGCGTGTATATCGTCCTGGCGCGTGGCTGGACCGATAATGTGTGGAATATTGCCCTGGCGGGCGTGCCTTTCGGATTGAGCGTGGTCAGCATCAATATCGGCAAGCACATTGACAAATCCGCCGAGGATAAGAAAAAAGGGGTTGGTACCCTTCCGGTCCGTATCGGGGAAAAAGCGGCGCGTTACGTTAATATCGCTGTGTTCATCCTGATCTATGCCGTCATCCTCTACCTGGTTTTCGTGCCGTGTTATTTCACTCCGGTGATGCTCATCGTTTTTATGGCCGGGAAACGCCTGCTGTATGCCGTGGGCGTACTGACCAAACCGCGTCCAACCGAACCGCCCAAGGAATGGCCGGGCTGGCCCACCTGGTTCTCCGGCTTTGCCTTCTACCATAACCGCTTGTTTGGTAATCTGCTCATCCTGGGTGTGCTCGCGGATACACTGCTGCGCATTTTCTTGCCGTCTTTTTGGATGATGAAGTAAAAAATTCTGGAACCTTGAATTTCCGCCCATTCTTCCATGACCCGCCGGTTGCTGACTCTTGCCCGTGATAGCCGCCTTGCCCTGGCGGCTGCGGTTCTTTCAGGACTCTTGACCGGTTTGTTGACCATCGGTCAGGCAGCCGGCCTCAGCCGCATCGTGGACGGGGTCTTTTTGGGTGGCCAGTTGTTATCGGATGTGGCGGGACTTCTCCGGCTGTTGCTTGTGATTGTTTTGTGTAGGGCATTGCTGGCCTGGGGGAGTGAAGTCAGCGCCAACGCAGTGGCGGTGCGCGTCAAGAGCGACCTGCGCCAGCGGCTATTTGACAAGATTCTGAGTCTCGGCCCTGCCTATACCCGCCGCGAGCGCACCGGAGAACTGGTCAACGCGGCGGTCGAGGGGGTTGAGACGCTGGACGCCTATTTCAGTCAGTACCTGCCACAGTTAATCATCGCCGCGCTTGTTCCACTTTCCATCCTGATCGTTGTCTTTCCCCGTGATCCGCTTTCGGGGCTTGTGCTCCTGCTGACTGCTCCGCTCATCCCGGTCTTCATGTACTTGATCGGAAAAACCGCTGAAGCGTTGACCAAACGCCAGTGGGATACGCTCAGCCGCCTGAGCGCCCATTTCCTCGACAGCCTGCAGGGGCTGACCACGCTCAAGGAACTGGGCCGCAGCAAGGATCATGCCAACTCAATAGCCGAGGCCAGCAACCGTTTCCGCGATGGAACTTTGAGTGTTTTGCGCGTCACCTTCCTTTCGGCGCTGGTTCTCGAACTGGTGGCCACGGTCAGCACCGCGGTGGTGGCCGTGGAAGTGGGTCTGCGCCTGCTCTATGGACATCTTGCCTTCCAGCAGGCTTTTTTCCTGCTGCTCCTGGCTCCGGAGTTTTATATCCCGCTGCGGATGCTTGGCGTGCGCTTCCACGCCGGGATGTCGGGGACGACCGCCGCGCGCCGGATCTTTGCCATTCTGGATATTAGAGAGGAGGGAAAGGAAAGCAGTCAACCAGTCAGGACGGACACGCCGCTGTTTTCTATTCTCTCTTTATCTGCTCTTTCTTATACCTACCCGGGTGTGACCGTCCCCGCTCTGCAGGATATTTCACTGGAGATCCATGCCGGCGAGCACATTGCCCTGGTCGGTATGAGCGGGTCGGGGAAAAGCACCCTGGCCGCGCTGCTGCTGCGATTTATCCATCCAGGCAGTGGGAAAATCACCATTAACAATGAACCATTAACTGGTATTTCACTCGAATCCTGGCGCAGCATGGTTGCCTGGGTTCCCCAGAATCCGTACCTTTTTCACGACACGATTGCCGCCAACCTGCGCCTGGCGCGACCGGATGCCACTAACGAGCAACTTGCCATTTCAACCCGAGCTGCGTACCTGGATGAGTTTGTCCGGTCCCTGCCGCAGGGGTACGAGACCGTCATTGGCGAAGAAGGTGCCCATCTCAGCGGCGGGCAGTCCCAACGCCTAGCCCTGGCACGGGCGTTCCTAAAAAATGCTCCCATCTTAATCCTTGATGAACCGACCTCCAGCTTGGACCCGGAGCATGAAATGCTGGTGGAATCCGCCATGCACATCCTGATGCGCGGGCGCACGGTCATCACCATCGCTCACCGCTTGAACACTGTTTTTCAAGCTGACCGGATTTTTGTTCTGGATCAGGGCCATCTGGTGGAAGAAGGCACACATCGCGAACTGCTGGCGCAGGGCGGCATCTATTCCCGGCTGGTTGGCGCTGCCGAGCAAATAGTGGATATTCCCGCCAGATCGCAAGGGTACAAAGGAATAAATGAACTTGATTCTTCAAGCCTGCCCGGCTCTGAATCCGGCCGGCAGGACTCCACGGTCAAACCTCAGTTGCCGGTTGCTTTCCGCCTGTTGCAGTTCTTGAATGGTTCCTGGGGCTGGGTGGCGCTCTCGGTGCTGCTCGGCGCGCTGACGGTCGGTAGCAATGTCGGTTTGATGGGCACATCCGCCTTCCTGGTTTCCGCTGCCGCGCTGCACCCGGAATTGGGTGCTCTGCAGATTGCCATTGTTGGCGTGCGTTTTTTCGGGATTGCGCGCGGCGTTTTCCGCTATGTCGAACGCCTGACATCCCACAATGTAACCTTTCGCCTGCTTGCCCGCCTGCGCCTCTGGTTCTACCGGGCGCTGGAACCGCTCGCCCCGGCCCGGCTGATGGAATATCGCGCCGGGGATATATTGTCCCGCATCGTTGCTGACGTGGAAATGTTGGAGAACTTTTACGTACGCGTGGTCGCTCCGCCGCTGGTGGCAACGGTCGTTGCTGCAGGAATGATGATTTTCTTCAGCCGGGTTGACCTGCACCTGGCTTGGGTCTACCTGGCATTTACGCTCGTACTTGGGATGGCCGTACCGCTGCTCTCCTGGACCCTCAGCCGGCGTTCTGGTATCGAGCTTGTCCTCCGCCGCGCCGCACTCCAGGCTCGCCTGGTGGACGGCATCCAGGGCCTGGCCGATTTACTCGTTTTTGGCCGCGGGAGCGACTACTCCGAGAGTCTCGTGGCAGACGGAAGTTCTTACGGCCAGACCCAGCGGCATCTCGCCTCGCTTACCGGCTTTTCCAACGCGCTGACCACCCTGCTGGTGAACCTGGGGATGCTGGCAGTGCTGGCGCTTGCCATTCCGCTGGTCGCGACGGGAAGGATTTCCGGCGTGATGCTGGCTGTGTTGACTCTCTCAGCATTGGCTGGCTTCGAGGCAGTCATGCCGCTCCCGCTTGCCGCACAGATGCTTTCGTCCAGTCTGCAATCTGCGAGGCGGCTGTTCGAAGTGGTGGATGCGGAACCGATGGTTCCGGAATTGCCATCCGTTCGGCGCGATTTGTCGTCCGGATTACCCACCACCACTCACGAATTGCAAATAACCAATCTCACGTTTTCCTACCCTGCCCAATCCCAGCCCGCTTTGCAGGATATGACTTTCCAACTGGCTCCCGGAAAACGGATTGCCATCGTCGGGCCGAGCGGGGCGGGGAAGTCCACGCTGGCGAATCTCCTGCTGCGCTTCTGGGACTACTCGCAGGGCCGGATTTTGCTCGATGGCCGCGACTTTCACGAGTTTGCCCAGGAGGGTGTGCGGCGGCTGGTCAGCGTTATCACCCAGCGGACCTATTTTTTTAATGACACCATCCGTCAGAATTTGCTTCTGGCCCTGCCAACGGCCACCGAGACCGAGGTCCAGAACGCTGCGCAACGAGCGCAAATCCATGAGTTCATTGCCGGGTTACCGCAGGGTTATGAAACGATCATTGGCGAACGCGGTTTTCGTCTCAGTGGCGGGGAACGCCAGCGGCTCGCGATTGCGCGTGCCTTGCTGAAAAATGCTCCCATCTTCCTGCTGGATGAACCGACCGCCAACCTTGACCCGCTCACCGAGCGGCTCATCCTCGATATGCTTTTCTCGCTGACGCGTGGCCGGAGCCTCCTGCTCATCACCCACCGGCTGGTGGGGCTGGAGCATATGGATGAAATCCTTGTGCTTGACCACGGGCGTATGATCGAGAGCGGCGCCCACGCCGGCTTGCTTGCTGCGGGCGGTCTCTACCGCCGCCTGTGGGATATGCAGAACCGTATTCTGTCAGACAGAAATGGGTCTTGAACCCGCTTGCACCACCTATGGTTACATGCTATAATGCGCACGAACTTGACCGCTTGGTTCATCCTATCAGGATGACAAGTTGATTCATTTGAACCCTTACCCAACCTCTTAAAATCGAAAACCCCAAACAAGCCTGCCCTGGGGGCGCTTGTTCTTTGACTATTTCCATCTTCCCATCTTCCCATCTTCCCATCTTTCAAACCACACCTTGAGAAAGCGAAATGAACATTCTTGAACTCGAAAATAAACCCTTGGCTGAATTGCGTGACATGGCCAAGGAATTCAACGTGCCAAATGCCCATCGCCTGAAGAAAGAAGCTCTCATCCTGAGCGTCTGCCAGGCAGAGGCGGCCCAGCAGGGCATCGACATGCGCGGCGGTATCCTTGAGATCATGAGCGAAGGCATCGGTTTCCTGCGCTCCGCGCGCTACAACATTGGCGAAGACGATGTTTACGTCTCGCAGGCGCAGCTCAGACGCTATGAAATGCGCTCCGGCGACCTGGTGATCGGTCATGTCCGCCCGCCGCGCGAATCAGAGCGGCACTTTGGACTGATAAAAGTTGAATCTGTCAACGGGATTGATCCGGAAGAGGCCCGCCGGCGGCCGCGCTTCGAGGATCTTACCCCCATCTTTCCCGACCGGCGTTTTGACCTGGAAACCAGGGGTGATATCCTTGCCACCCGCCTGATCAACCTGATCGTTCCCATCGGACGCGGCCAGCGGGGGCTGATCGTCTCACCGCCCAAGGCTGGTAAAACCACCATCCTGAAACAGATCGCTAACGCGATTTCAACGCAATATCCGGATGTGACTTTGATGGTTGCCTTGATCGGAGAACGTCCTGAAGAAGTCACCGATATGGACCGCTCAGTGGATGCTGAAGTGGTTGCCTCCACTTTCGACGAGCCGGTGACCTCCCATGTCCGCACGGCTGAAATCGCCCTCGACCGGGCCAAGCGCCTGACCGAGATCGGCCGCCATGTGGTTATTCTTGTGGACTCCATCACCCGCCTGGCGCGTGCTTATAACCTGGTTGTCAACCCATCCGGGCGCACACTTTCAGGTGGTATGGACCCCTCGGCTTTGTATCCGCCCAAGCACTTCTTCGGGGCGGCGCGCAACATCGAAGAAGGCGGCTCGCTGACCATCATTGCCACCTGCCTGGTGGATACCGGTTCCCGCCTGGACGATGTGGTCTACGAAGAGTTCAAGGGCACCGGCAACATGGAATTGATCCTGACGCGCAAACTTCAGGAACGCCGCATCTTCCCGGCTGTGGACATCGAGCGTTCGTCCACCCGCCGCGAAGATTTGCTACTCGGCCCGGATATTCTTCAGCGTGTTTGGACCATGCGCCGCATGTATATCCAGATGGTATCCGCACCGCCGCAGGGGGCAGGCATGGATTCGGCGGTGGCGACCGAGGCGCTTTTACAGCGCATCTCCAAAACCAAGAATAACCAGGAATTCCTGGAGACTCTGACAGAAGGTCTATGAGCTTATTTGGTAGATTAACCAAATCCCCCCGGCTTCTTAGTGGTATTTCCTGGGGCGTGACGGTGCTGTTTATTTCCGTGCTGCTGGGTTTCGCGTACTGGAAAATTACCCCTCAGCGGGTCTCAGCCGCGCCCGAACCCACTCCAACTCAGTCTGAAGAAGGAGCGCCTGCATCCCTTCCTGTTACGACAGGTTTGGACGCCGGTGCCCAGGCCATTGTTCGGCAAATTGTGCTTAAGACAGATATTTCCTCGAACGCCATTTACAATATCGTCGAATACACTGTCGCACCCGGGGATGCAATTTTCAGCATTGCCAAAAAATATAATATTACGCCGGAAACACTGTTTTGGGCAAATTCCAAAACCTTGCAAGATAACCCCGAAAACATCCGCAGCGGCGAGGCTTTGGAAGTACCGCCGACAGATGGCGTGTATTATCAGTGGCAGCAGGGGGATACGCTGGATTCGGTAGCCAGTAAGTTTAAAGCCAATGCAGAGGATATCCTGAACTGGCCGGGAAATAATATGGACCTGACCAACCCTATTATTTCTCCTGGTACATTTGTGATGATACCTGGAGGAAAGGACAAGCCTGTTGATTGGATTAGACCACAAGTGGCACGCGGTCGTTCGGGTACGTCGAGCATGGCCGGTGCAACCTGCGATGGACCTATAGGCACCGGAGGTTTCATCTGGCCGGCAGGGAATCACTTTCTTTCCGGTAATGACTTTTCATCTTCACACTTGGGAATTGATATTGCCGCTGGCCTCGGAGCTCCCATTTATGCTTCCGATGGCGGAGTCGTTGTTACGGCTGGCTGGAATTCGTCCGGTTATGGCAACGTGATCATGATTGACCATGGGAATGGCTATTCCACCGTCTATGGCCACTTAAGTCAAATCAATGTCTCATTGTGCCAAGGCGTGACACAAGGCCAGGTGATTGGTCTGGCGGGCAGCACGGGAAATTCGACCGGTCCGCACCTTCACTTTGAAATCCGTCTTAACGGGCAATATGTCGACCCGTGGTATGTACTGCCTTGATATTGATACCTGCTGCTTCTGAACACCGGGTGTCTTTTATCTTATGGACGAACGCATCCTCCGAAAAACCCTTTTAAATATTCCGCTGGGCGGTTTGCGAACCTTTGAGCAGACTGGTTCCACGAGCGATGTAGCCCTGGCTTGGGCCGCCGATGGTGCACCGGACCTGGCACTGGTCTGCGCCGAGGAGCAGACCTCCGGCCGCGGCCGGGGCGACCGCCGCTGGTTTACCCCGCCGGGGACAGCGCTGGCATTCAGTCTTGTGCTGCGACCCTTGCCGGGTGAGGAACAATCCGTACAGTTATTCTCCGGGCTGGGGGCCACGGCAGTTTGCGAGGCACTGGAAATGCGTGGACTGCATCCGGAAATCAAGTGGCCTAATGATGTTCTACTCCATCGTAGCAAAGTCTGCGGTGTACTGGCTGAGGCTGTCTGGATGGGAGAAAAAGTCGATAGTATTGTTCTGGGGATCGGTGTGAATGTTAAACCTGAAGCGCTCCCGCCACCTGACCAGTTGAATTTTCCTGCGACCTGTGTCGAAGCTGAAATGGGAGAGAGTGTGGACCGGCCGATTTTGCTTCGAGATATTCTCCAGGCCTTGCTCACCTGGCGGGGTTTGTTGACAAAGGATGTTTTTTCCAACGTCTGGGAAAACCACCTGGCTTTTCGTGGGGAGCAGGTGGAAATACGGGCCGAGGGATTCCCAGTGAGAACGGGACTGCTTGAAGGGCTGGAATGTGATGGGAGTCTGCGGCTGCGTTCCAAGGAGGGGCGGGCCTTCACAGTACAATTTGGGGAAGTGCGTCTGAGTCCGGTCTTGTGATATACTTTTAGAGGACAAGTTGGTAATTTGCATTGCCGGTGTTGGCTATCTTGCTGATGAGGTGACTTATGCTTGATAATTTGCGTGACCAGGCTTCTTTTACGGAAGAAGAAGGATCGCCGGATCCCAACGCACCTGAACTCCCCAAGCCGCGTAAACCGCGCCGCAGTATTGACAAGATTACTCACACAACTGCCCAGCAGCGTTTTGTCCTGGCAGTGATGCTTGCTTTTATGATATTTTTATTGGGGACAATGTTCCTGGTGATTTCCGGGAAGGTAGTTCCATCGTCCATATTTTAGAATTACGGGTTAAATTCCCCTGATGACAGAAAAAAAAACAAAAAGCGGTGCTCTGGTGAGCATCGCTTTTCTTTAACGGGTAATCCGTCAGCTTGCCGATGGACTCCAGGATCATTTCAACGGCATTTCAAACTGCGTTCCCGGTTCCGGGATTGGTTCCCCATTCGTTTTGACACCCACGCGCTTGAGTTCGGCGATGGCGATGCGGGCGATGGAAGCCACCCGGTCGCCTTCCTTGACATCCATCATGTGATTGCCGCGGGTGACGCGCCCGGCTTGCTTTATATCCTTGACTTTCATGCGCAGAACCATGCCGTTGGCTGAGATGATGGTCAGATCGTCAGCTTCCTGGACGACACGCGCGGCGGTGATGATGCCAATCTTATCGGCTATATCTTTGGTGATGGTCTGCACACCGCCGGTGGCGCGACCTTTGGACGGATATTCCGTCAGCGGAGTGCGCTTGCCGTAACCCTGCGTGGTGATCAGTACCAGATCGCCACCTTTTTCGATCACTTCCATGCTGGTGACTTTATCTTTTCCGGATAGTTTGATGCCGGTCACACCGCCGGCGTTGCGGCCCATGGTGCGGACCTTGTCTTCGGCGAAGCGCAGGGCTTTTCCCAGTTCGGTGACAAGGATGATTTCGCTGTCGCCGTGCGTCAGGCGCGCCCAGCCGAGCAGGTCGCTGTCTTCCAGACCGATGGCAATAATACCCGAGGGGCGGACGGCAGCCAGCTCGGCGAGAGCCATGCGTTTGATTCTTCCGTTACGCGTAGCCAGCGTAATATATCCTGCGGCCTCGAAGTTCGGAACGGAAAGGGCGGCTGTAATGACCTCACCGGCATTCAGCGACAGGACATTGACCAGCGGGATGCCTTTGGTGGTCCGGTCTGCGTCCGGGATTTGATAGACCTTTTCGGAGTAGACCTTGCCGTGGTCGGAGAAGAACAGCATCGTGTCCAGCGAGCGGGCCGGGATCAGGGTCAGGACTTCATCTTCTTCCTTCGTGGCATGACCGGTGACGCCCTTGCCGCCAGCGCCTTGCGACCGGTAAGCGGTCGCGGCGACGCGCTTGACATAGCCGCGGGCGGTGAGCGAGATCAGGACGGCTTCATCGGGTACCAGGTCCGACTCGCTCAGGTTTTCGACAGCCTCGGCGGCGATGTGAGTGCGGCGCTCGTCGCCATACTTGTCCGAAAGTTCGCGCAGGTCATCCTGGATCAGGGTCAGGATCTTCTTGGGATGGGCAAGCAGATCTTCGTAGTGGGCGATCTGTCCTTTGACCTGCTTGTACTCATCTTCGATTTTCTGACGCTCGAGTGCCGCCAGGCGGCGCAACTGCATGTCGAGGATGGCCTGGGCCTGGAGTTCGGATAGTTTGAAGCGCTTCATCAGGCGCTCTTTGGCTGTATCAGCATCCGGTGACTCCCTGATGGTCTGGATGACCGCGTCCAGGTTGTTGAGCGCTATTGTCAGTCCCTCGAGGATATGGGCCCGAGCGCGTGCCTTTTCCAACTCGAACTGGGTGCGGCGGGTGATGACCAACATCCGGTGCTCGAGGAATATCTGCAAGGCTTTCTTGAGCGGCAGCAGGCGCGGCTCGCCGTTCACCAGCGCCAGCATCTGGACGCCGAAGGTGGTCTGCAGCGAAGTGTATTTGTAGAGCTGGTTGAGCACTTTCTTCGGTTGGGCACCGCGCTTGAGTTCGATGACGATGCTCATGCCGCGCCGGTCAGACTCATCCCGCAGGTCTGAAATGGTGTCTATTTTTTCATTGCGCACCAGGTCGGCGATGCGCTCAATCAGCGTGGATTTGTTGACCTGGTAAGGAATTTCGGTGATGACGATGCGGTACCGGTTGCCGGCCATTTCTTCGATGTGGGCTTTACCGCGCAGGACGATGCGCCCCTTCCCGGACCCGTAAGCGGCTTCGATGCCTTCCGTCCCGACGATGATCCCGCCGGTAGGGAAGTCAGGTCCCGGGATGAATTTCATCAGGAACTCGATGGGTACGTCGTCCATTGTGTCGTAATTGTTGATCAGGTAGATCAGGGCCGCGGCCAGCTCTTTCAGGTTGTGCGGGGGAATGTTGGTCGCCATGCCGACGGCGATACCGGACGAGCCATTGAGCAGCAGGTTGGGGATGCGGGAGGGGAGGACGGTTGGTTCCTGGAGCGAGCCGTCGAAGTTGTCGGTGAAGTCCACCGTGTTTTTGTCGAGGTCGGCCAGCATTTCCTCGGCCATCTTGTGCAGGCGGGCTTCGGTGTATCGCATGGCAGCCGGGGCGTCGCCGTCCACCGAGCCGAAGTTACCCTGACCATCCACCAGCAGGTAGCGCATTGAGAAATCCTGAGCCATGCGTGCCATCGACTCGTAAACTGCCGAGTCGCCGTGCGGGTGGTATTTGCCCAGCACTTCGCCAACGATACGGGCGGATTTCTTGAAAGCCGTGTTGGCGCGGATGCCCATATCCTGCATTGCGTACAGGATGCGGCGGTGGACAGGTTTCAATCCATCGCGGGCATCCGGCAGGGCGCGCGCGACGATGACGGACATGGCATAATCGAGATACGCTGCGCGCATGGTCTCATCAATGTCCGCCAATTGGACGGTGCCGATGATCTGTTTGACGGGGTCCGGGGCCTGGCCGGTGGGTTCTTCGGGTTCTACCATAACAATTCCTTTTAACTCAAAGAGCACAAAGGGACACGAAGGAAACCTTCAATGATCCTTCGTGTCCATCGTGTTTGAATCTTAAGCCCAGCGATTATACCGCAAACGGCTTGTCAAATCGGTGGCGGGCGGGTATAATCCCGCCTTGCTTGTTCGGGGCGTGGCTCAGTCCGGTTAGAGCGCTGCGTTCGGGACGCAGAGGTCGGCGGTTCAACTCCGCCCGCCCCGACAGGATGAGACTCCCTGGTTTGGGAGTCTTTTGTCTTAGGCGGTGGTTCCCCCCTGCGGGGACTGTCGCAACTCCGCCCGCCCCGACAGGATGAGACTCCCGGCTTTGGGAGTCTTCTATTTAATACGAAAACGTTATTTTTCCTCCTTGACGGGTTACAAGGGGCGGGTGTATCCTTGCAATTCAACCAAATACCTCGTTAGGCGAGGCGTCTGCGTGATAAAAAGGCCATTGTCCCGAAACGTCGAAAGACGCCAAGGGATAGACCAGGCCGGGCCGGATTAAGGCCCCGCTCAAAGTGGCTGGGAGCATGTCCCCTACGACACGCAGTGCCAAAGCTCAACCAGGAGGTGCCCGCGGAACCCCCGCGGGGTGTACGCGTGTTTTCAAAACCTCCTGGCCTGCCGGAGGTTTTTCTTTTTGGTGGACGGTAGTCCCGGTTCTTGCACGGGTACGGTAGTCCCGGTTCCTGCATGGTTATGGTTTTGGCAAATCGCATTGCAAAATGAAAGGAGGTGATCGCGTGGACGCTGATGGTATTCCGCTAAGTACGATAGCGCACGGTCAGAAAGCGCAATTTTTGGACCAGGTGTGCGGCGCATGTCCGCGCATCACCAACTCCCGCACCGGTAAGATATTCTTCCGGGGATTACCAGCCAAATGGATGGTATCCTGCTAATAAGTCCAAAGAACGCCGCCTTCTGTTGGTAAATCAGGCGGCGTTTTACTGCTTACATAGCATTTCATATTTCCGCCATATTCTACTGCTTACGTGTACCCTGTTTTTTGGAGGCAATTATGGCTTACTTGAGCGAAATTCTTGGACGCCCCGTCACAGATCTGGACGGGGTGGCTGTTGGCAAATTAACCGATGTAATCGTGCGGCCCTGGGCGGAATTTCCACACCCGCTGATCGAGGCGGTGGCGATTGAAGGCAAAGGCGGGACACGGATCCTGCCCTTTGCAGCGGTGGCAGCTTTGCTCTCACCGGTCATCCCGTTGAAATACCGGTTTAACGATGCCCCTTTATTTGAATTGAAAGAGGATGATATCCTGCTTTCCCGCGATGTGCTGGATAAGCAGATTATTGACACGGAAGGGGCGCGCGTGGTGCGCGTCAATGACGTGGAACTGGTGCGTGTCAACGGGACGATCTATGTCAGCAACGTGGATGTTTCCTGGGTGGGGATTATGCGCCGGTTGGGGCTGGTCGGGCTGGCGCATTATCTAAGCGGTCATCTCAAGAAGAAAGGGATTGCCTGGGACGATGTGGAACTGATGCGCCGTGACCAGGAGATGCATTTACGTGTCCCGGCGGAGAAACTTCATGAACTGCACCCAGCCGACCTGGCAGAAATTGTCAGGGACCTGAACAAGCTGGAGAGCGGTCAACTGTTGGACACTCTGGATGTCCAGCACCTAGCGGATACCCTCGAAGAGGTGGAACCGGAATTCCAAGCTGAACTGATCGAGCACATGTCGGACGAAAAAGTTGCCGACTTGCTTGAAGAGATGGAACCGGATGAAGCAGCTGACCTGCTGGCCGATATGCCTAAAGACCGCAAGGAAGGCTTGCTGGCCTTGATGGAAAAGGAGGATGCAGACGATGTCCGTAAACTCCTGACCTACCCTGAGGAATCGGCGGGCGGTATCATGACCACTGAATATGCCTCCATCCGCCCGGAACTAGCAGCCGCGCAGGCCATTGAGGCTTTGCGTGCCATGTCGGATGAGGTTGAGACGATGTTCTATGTCTATGTGACTGACGAGGAGAATCACCTCCTGGGCACTTTTTCACTGAATAATCTCATTTTTGCCAGCCCCGGTGCGATGGTGAAAGATTTCATGGCGAAACGTGTCATCACAGTCAACCTGACCGATGACCAGGAGACCGTCGCACAGACGGTGGCGAAATACGACCTGCTGGCTGTCCCGGTGGTGGACGACCAGAACTGCCTGCATGGGATCGTCACCGCCGACGATGCGCTGGACAAGGTCATCCCAACGGCCTGGAAGAAACGCTTGCCGCGCTTTTACCGCTGAGATCAAAGCAGGGCTCCATGACTAATATCATCACCAAACGCAGCTTTTTCAAACGGTATTGGAAGAATATCCTGATCTTCCTTTCCGTCTTCGGCCCGGCGACCATTACTGCCATGTCAGATAATGATGCTGGTGGTGTCGCCACCTATTCGATTGCAGGTGCAAAACTCGGTTACCCCATCCTTTTCCTGCTTGTCATCATCACCATCTTGCTCGGCGTGACCCAGGAAATGGGTATGCGGCTGGCTATCATCAGCCGCAAGGGACTGGCGGATTTGATCCGGGAGAAGTTTGGCGTCCGGACAGCGATGTTCATGTTCGGTGCTTTGCTGATCGCGAACATCGGTACCTTGATCACCGACCTGTCAGCGGTCAAGATAACCAGCGGGATGCTGCATCTGCCGGCCATTCCATCGGTGGTGGTCATCCTGTTTATTTCCTTCCTTTTCATTGTGAAGGGGAACTACAAGCTGACCCAGGCCATTATGCTGCTCGCCAGCCTGTTCTATATTACTTATATTGTCTCGGCGATCAGGGCGCAACCGGATTGGGGTCTGGCGGTCAGCAACTTGTTTTACCCTCATGGCGTTCAAACCACACCGACATATATGCGCGATTACCTGTTGATTGGCATGGGTGTATTGGGGACGACGATCACTCCCTGGGGACAGTTCTTTATCAGCAGTTTTGCCTATGACAAGAGAATTGAGAAGGGGAAAATCAACTATTCCCAACTCGAAACTTATTGGGGTGCGTTTTTAACCGACTTCTTTTCTTTCTTTATGATTGTGGCGACTGCGGCAACGCTGTTTGTGAACCATATTCCGCTCGTGGCAGGCGAACAGGCCGCACTGGCGATCAAACCCTTTGCAGGCAACCTGGCGGGCACATTGTTCGCCATCGGGATTCTCAATGCCGGGTTCATGGGAGTTGTGATCGTCTCGCTTTCCACCGCTTATGCTTTTGCTGAATTCTTCGGTCTTTCGGGAAGTCTCAATGACAGCTACAAGAAAAGTAAGACGTTCTATATCCTTTTCGCCTTGCAGCTCTTTGTCGTGGGCGTAATCGTCGTGTTCACGAATTTATCTTTGTTCAAGGTGGCGATCGTCACACAGACGATCAATGCCGTTGCACTTCCACTGGTCTTTTATTACCTGATCAAGTTGACAAATGACCGCAAACTCATGGGCCATTTTGCGAACAATAAATTCCAAAAATATTTCGCAATTACCTGCACTGTGGTCATTGTGATTGCCTCGGTAGTAACGTTAATATCGTATTTTCTCAAGTTGTAGCGATTCGGATCCACAAACAGTTTCCCAAAAAATGCATCCGCCAGCTAAACAGCTGGCGGATGCCGATTCTGCGCTTGAATGTGTGATTAAGACAGATGCCGGTTGTGAGAAGCCTGCCCAGGGCTTTTTCGGGTTATTCTCCTTGCTTGTCTTTTCTCCTGGCGGCGATTTCGGCGCGCGCTTGGGCGTGACCGGCGCGGCTAAGCGGATAAAAGAGAGCAAAGATAATACCTCCCAACAACAAGACGGAAGGTACCGGCCCGATCAGGATACGGATGGCGAGGATGGTCGAAGGTTTCTGCGTCGCGGCATTCGACACATACCCGCTCCAGTCCAGGACAAGCAGGGTCAGGGGGATGGCAATGGAGGAGGCGACTTTCTTGAAGAGGGAAACCAGGCTGTAAAAAATACCCTCGTGGCGCTGACTGGTCGCCAGTTCATCCACTTCGACCGCGTCGGGGATGATGGCCCAGGTCAGCACATGGATGGCCGAGACACCGATGCCTGCCAGGGCGGCCATAACGAGGACCAACGGCAGCCCCGCGGATGGACTGAGGAAAATGAGGGCGACCATGATGACCGACAGGAAAACCATGCCGGCCACGTAGGCTTTACGCTTGTCCGTTTTACGGGAGGCCCAATCCCAGAACGGCAAGACCAGCAGGGCGGTGACAAAAATCGTCCCGAGGATGATGTCACTCTGGGCTTCAAGGTTCATGCGGTATTTCAGGAAGTAGAGCAGGAAGGCCTGGATTATGTCTGCCGCGGTCCAGGTGAAGAGGAAAATGCCGGCCGCGAACAGGAAGGGCCGGTTCCTCCAAACAGCGCGAAGCGACTCGCGCAGGGTCGGTTGGGATTGGGCGGCATATTCGGGTTTCTCGCGTGTCCCGAAGAAGGTAAGCAACAACGGCAAGGCGCAGACCGCCCCGAAGATGATCCCCATTGTGAAGACCCGGCTGGTGTTTTCCGGGCGCATTGTGCCAATGATCAACAGTGGTACGATGAAGGCGACCAGGCTGCCAAATATTGAAAATGCCATGCGGAAGGTCGTCAGGGAAGTGCGCTCATCGTAATCCTGGGTCAGTTCGGGGGTCAGAGCAGAGTAAGGCATCGTGACGAAGGTGTAGGAAGTGTCGAACAGGAAGTAAGCGACAGCGTAATATGCGCAGAGTAGGAACTGGTTATCAGTCGGCGGACGGAACCAGAGCATGGCGAACATCAACCCGAAGGGGATGAAGCCAAAGAGCAGGAAAGGCCGCCTCCTTCCCCAACGGCTGCGCACCCGGTCGGTGTAGAAGCCGATCAGAGGGTCGTTGATGTAGTCCCAGGTGCGGCCGATGAAGATGGCCAGGGCGGCATAGGCGGCTTTCACCCCCACCACATCGGTCATGAAGATGGCAAAAAGCACCTGCATGGTTGTATCGGTGCAGGCGAACCCGAAGTCGCTGATGCCGTAGAAGAATTCGGTCCGGCGGGGCAGGCGGTCTTGGATGGCGGTGGTCATGTGAGTTTCCTATGTTCGCCAGGGATGAAGAACGTTTTTGCCGCAATCTTCAGTGTTGGCTTATGAATTTTGAAAAGAAGGGTGTGGACTTGTCAACTGGGAATTGCCTACAAAAAGAACACTCATTAGAGAAAGAAGATACTCTTCTTGGTTCAAGCCCCAACTTTCAATGGGTGCAACCTAACTCTCTTGGCACAAGGGAACTGGACATTACGCCACCTGCGTGACGATCGTCCGTTTTGCCCCAGCGGAACTTAACGCTCTCGCAACCAGCGGGGCGTTTTCTTTCTGGACCAGCGCGATCATGTTTCCGCCACGCCCGCCGCCCGACAGCTTGGCTCCAAGCGCGCCGGACTCGCGGGCGGCTTCCACTAATTGGTCCAATTCCACGCTGGAGACGGTCATTTCCTGCAGGAGGGCATGATTGGCATCCATCAACCTTCCCAGTTCCGCCGTTTCCCCGCACTCAATGGACTGGCGTGCATTCCAGACGATCTCCCCTACCCTGGTGAAGATTTTTTCCCAGCGGGGTTTGTCTGCTTCCCAGAGTTTTCGCACTGCGTCCACGGATTCTTTGGTTGGGGCGGATATGCCGGTGTCGGCGATCATGATTGTGAATGGCGCCCCGACACGGAATGTCTTAATAGGCTTTCTTTTGATGAAATAGACCGGTTTGGCGTAGGTGACGACGGTATTGTCAATCCCGGAAGGCGTGCCATGATAGAGCTTCTCGGCTTCGAAGGCCAGCTTATTCACCTGTTCGTCTGGCAGGGGCTGGCCGAGGAATGCTGAAAGGGCCCGGATGATGGCAACCGATACTGCCGCACCGGACCCGAGTCCGGAAGCAACCGGGATGGTGGATTGAAGATATACCGTGCATGCCGGCGGGTTCGAAATCCCCAGGGTGGAGAAAACGCTGTGGATAACGGCGGCCAGAGGATGGTCAGGGGCGAGGCTGGAAAGCTCCACCGAAAGGTTGATATTGGGAGCTTCGACCATGATCCCGCCGCGCGAATTCTCGCTTACCGTCGCCGTCGCATTTACCTGGGTCACCGGCACGGCCAGCGCCGGGCGCCCGTATACAACCGCGTGTTCGCCAAACAGGATGATCTTTCCGGGAGCAGAAGCTGTTGTCATAGGTTTGGGTGCGGATGGTGTCCGCCCTAGGTCAGATAGAACACCGCCAGTACAGCCAATCCCCACAGGAAAATGGAGATCTGGAAAGGCCGATCGGAGAGCAGGATCTCTTCCGGTTCGCCGCCGATCTGCTTGACCTGAATGAGGTAGAGGTAGCGGAAGATGGCGTAGATCACGAACGGAATGGTCAGCATCAGGGCGTGGTTGTCAGGAGCTGCCGGGCGGAAGAACGTGTAGAGTGAGTAGGCTACGATGGTCGTGCCGGAGACGATCGTGATGAACTGGTCAAGCAGGGGAATGGTATAACCGTCGAGCACTTTGCGGTAATTGGAGGCATCCTCGGCCAGCAGGGCCATTTCAGCCCGTCGTTTGCCGAAACCGAGGTAGAGAGCCAGGAGCGTCATCAGCACGTACAGCCAAGGCGAGAAGCGCTCGACTGTGATAAGCGTTGTCCCGGCATGCACCCGCAGGACAAACCCGGCGGCCAGGATGAGCACATCCAGGATGGGCACATGCTTGAGCCACCTCGAGTAAACCAGCATCATGGCGATGTAAACCAGGATGGTCAGGGCAAACTGCCAGGCCAGCAGATAGCCGGGCACGATGGCGAGCAGGCTTAATATCGCGCCTGCGGTCAGGGCGGCTGGTACGGACAGTTTCCCCGACGCGATGGGACGGTTCTTCTTTACCGGGTGCTGCCGGTCGGCTTCCACATCCAGCAGGTCGTTGAAAATGTAGACTGCGCTGGAAATGAGACAGAACAGCCCGAACCCTGCCAGGGTCCGCAGGAAATCGTGCAGGTGGAGCAATTTGCCGTCGAAGACCAACGCGGCGAAGACGAAAACGTTCTTCGTCCACTGGCGGGGGCGCATGGTTTTCAAGAGGGCGCGCAGCATGGCTCTATTTTACATGATTATTCCCTGCTTTGGCGCGGGTTTATCCCCCTCCGGAGCGATATAATCAATTCATGCAAAAAATTCGCCTGGACCTCCTGCTAGTTGAACGCGGGCTGGCTGAATCGCGCGCTAAGGCTCAAGCGTTGATCATGGCCGGGCAGGTGCGCGTGGATGGGCAGGTGGAGATCAAACCCTCGTCCCAAGTCTCCTCCGCTGCGCGCCTAGTACTGGAAACGGGTCCGCGTTTCGTCTCGCGCGGCGGCGAAAAAATGGAGGCCGCGCTGGCGACCTTCCCGGTGGACGTGGCCGGCCGCGTCTGTGCGGACGTGGGTGCCTCCACGGGCGGGTTCACGGACTGCCTGCTCCAGCACGGGGTGGCCAAAGTCTACGCCATTGACGTGGGCAAGGGCTTGCTGCACTGGAAACTGCGCACCGACCCGCGCCTGGTGGTCATGGAAGAGACCAATGCCCGGCACGTGGAGAGCTTGCCGGAGCCGGTCAGCCTGGTCACGGTGGACGTCTCGTTTATCTCGTTGAAGATCCTGCTGCCGGTGGTGAATGGGTGGTTTGGACCCCCCTCCGGCTCCCCCCATATGTCAGAAATGGGGGGAGAGAAAGAGGGGGGTATCATTGCCCTCATCAAGCCCCAATTCGAAGCCGGGCGCAAGGAGACGGCCCGCAACAAGGGCGTCATTCGCGACCCGCAAGTCCATCAAGCGGTGCTGAGGGATGTGCTGGCCTTTGCCCAGGGACAGGGCTTCACCGTGCGCGGGTTGATGCGAAGCCCGCTGCTGGGGCCAAAGGGCAATGTCGAGTTCTTGGCGTGGTTTAGTATTTCAGGGGTGCAGGCCGCATCCCTGAATGAGATGGTTGAAAAATTGTTTTAAGGCCGAGGTTGCCAAGCGGGGTTTCCACTGTTAAGATCATCGCTTGTTAATTGAACGGGTTGTGTTTTACCACCTTCCAGATCCAAAGTGTAAAGGTCAACATCGCCAACGGGGATATTGTTAATTTTCTGAATTGTAAAGAGGATTGACTTGTTATTAGGTGACCAACTTGTGATTCGCAGATTGCGGGGATCGTTGGTGTATAAGGGAGCATTTGTGAGTTGACTGACTTCAAGATCCTCTGCATACATAAGGAAGAACCACCAACCCTTGTCTTTGTCGCAATAAACGCCAACGACAAGTTTCGTTTTATCTGGCGACCATAGATATGACACATCTGGTGAAGTAAAGGTGTCGAAATAATTGGTGGGGTCCTCACATATTCCGATAGGATTCCACTTTTTCAGGTAGGTTTTGTTTTTACCATCCGTGCGGAACCAGTTCCAGCCCTGTGGGCTGAGCGTTGGATAGACCAGAGATGGTATTTCTCCGGACCATCCATCAATCGGTGAAGTTGAGGTTGCCAGTTGTATCGCGTTTTTGCCGTTTATATTTACCTGGAAAATTCTCCATCTCATACCATCTTCATAAGGGCTGGAAGTAAGCATGAAGTAAATATACTGACCATCTGTAGACCATTTCATAACAACGTCGCCAGCATTTTCCTGAGCATTAAGCAGATCAGGATTATTAATGATCGCATGACGGTTACTGCCATCCGCGTTGGCAACGTAAACCTGGAAACGACTGGTGTTTTGCGGATTTTCCACTGCATAGGCAATTTGTTTTCCGTCCGGTGACCAGACAGGTGAGACTGCATTATCTTCCAGTTGTGTGGCTACGCTTCCATCAGCGTTGACAATATAACGCATTAAATTATCAGTTTTAGATGGATTCCTAGTAATAATTAGCTTACTGCCATCTGGCGACCAGATATTGGCGCTCTCTCCATAATATAGGCCAAGTTGATCATCCGTGTTATCGTTCAACAATTGGACTACGCCAGAGCCATCAGTATTCATTGTAAAAATATGAACATGCCCATCGCGGTTGCTTTCGAAGGCGATCCGTTTTCCGTCTGGCGACCAAATTGGGTTGCCATCATTTGAGGGGTTATTGGTTAAGTTGGTTACATTGGTGCCATCTGAGTGCATCGTGTAGATTTCATCATTCCCGCTTTTTCTCGAGACGAATCCGATCAGACCGTTGTCAGGTTGAGAAGTTACAGGTGTGTTCGTGGGCAAACCGGTTGGTGAGATTGTAGACATCACATTGCTGGCTGGTGATGTTCTCCAGTAAGAGAAAATGGCATTGAAAACGATGACCAATACTAAAAGTAGAACTATACCTGCAAGAAATCTCCATCCCAACTTGATTCGATGCGACATAATATTAATCCTGATTTTTGAGCTAATATTTGCCATCACATTTTTAGAAGGGCCGTCTTGAACATCCCATCTAGACTGAAAGGTTTGTTTCAAACGCGTTTCGAGGGCGTTCAACTTCTCCGCTTCCGTGCGGCAGGAGGCGCAATCACGCAGATGTGCGTCGAGCAGAGTGCGTTGATCGTCGCGGAGCATCCCGTCCGCCGCGGCGTTCAGGTATCGTTGGGCTTGTTCATGTGTGATCCTGCTCATTCTTATTCTTCTTTCAACAACGTGCGCAGCTTCTTACGCGCATGGTTTAGTCGGGAGTGGACCGTTCCGGGGGGAATATCGAGAATGGCAGCAATATCGGCGACATGCAGGTTGTGATAGTAGCGCAAAACGACCGGGATGCGGTGTTTATCGTTCAAGGTACAAATGGCACGCCACAGTTCAGCATCCGCTTCGTTTTGCATCGCTGACCTTTCAGGATGCTCATCCTCGCTGTGCAGGTGAAACAGGCCCTGCAGGATCTGTTGCACCCGCAACCGACTTTTTCTGCCTCGCAATCGGGAACGGCACATGTTGATGGTGATACTGAACAGCCAGGTCTGGAATGCCGCACCTTCTCGGTACGAATCCAAAGCACGCAAGGCGGCAAGGAAAGTTTCCTGCGTACCGTCTTCTGCTTCATCGGAATTGTCGAGAATGGAGAGCGCCAAGCGGTACACATCGTTTTGATACAATTGCACCATTTTCTCAATGGCGAGTGAATCTCCCTCCCGGCATTGTTCGAGCCAACGGCTGTCCATGACGGTCATTCTACTTAATTAGACGCTACTAGTGAGAAAAAACTTCACTTTGCAAAGGGAGTCCTGAGAGAATAGTTCGGCGCTTTTTTTCGTTGCTTTTTTGGGTTATCGTGTTATTATTTTGCTCAGGAGAATTCCCATGACAAAAATCGAATCCCTCGTACAAGATTTCCTGGCGCAGAAGAAGATCGCAGTGGTCGGCGTGTCCGACCAACGCGAGACCGGCTGTAACTCGAACTACAAGAAGTTCAAGGAGGCCGGCTACCAGGTCTTTGCTGTCAACCCACGCATCACCACGTATGATGGCGATCCATGCTACCCGGACTTGAAGTCCATCCCCGAGAAGCCCGACGCCGTCTTCATCTTCGCCAATCCAAAAGTGACCGAGCAGATCGTCCAGCAGTGTGTGGACCTGGGCATCAAGCATGTCTGGATGCACTGCATGATGGGCACCAAGCCTGGCCTGGTGGCCAGTATGACCAGCGTTTCGCCCGAGGCGGTGCGCCTGTGCCACGAGAACGGCATCGCGGTCATCCCTGGTTCGTGCCCGAACCAGTTCTTGAAGCCGGATATTGGTCACGGCATGATGCACGGGCTGTGGCGCCTCTTTGGGTTCCTTAATGTAGAGTAACCACCTTTAGCGGCTTTGAACCCTTGGCCGGGGACTTATATCCCCGGCTTCGTGTTTAAAATAGGTTATACTTTCTCTGTTTATGTCTGAAAAAATCCGCAATTTCTGCATCATCGCCCATATTGACCACGGCAAGTCCACCCTGGCCGACCGGCTCCTTCATCTCACTGGCACGGTCCCTGACCGCGATACCACCGAGCAGATCCTGGATTCGATGGACCTGGAACGTGAGAAGGGTGTCACCATCAAGGCCTCGGCCGTGCGCATGAAATATACAGCTGGCGACAGCCAGACCTACGAGCTCAACCTGATCGACACCCCCGGCCACGTGGACTTCGGTTACGAAGTCTCGCGCGCCCTGAATGCCTGCGAAGGCGCGGTGCTGGTGGTGGACGCCACCCAGGGCATCGAAGCCCAAACGCTCGCCAACCTGTACTCCGCCCTCGAAGCGGACCTGGTGATTGTGCCGGTCATCAACAAGATCGACCTCCTCACCGCCCGTCCCGACGAAGTTGCTGAGGATGTCGGCAGCCTGCTGGGTGTCCCGCCTGGGTCGGTGATCCGCGTCTCGGCCAAGGACGGGACGAACATCGCTGCGGTGCTCGAGGCCATCGTCCAGAAGATCCCACCGCCCAAGGCGGACGAGGACGCTCCCCTGCGCGCCCTGGTCTTTGACTCGCACTACGACTCCTACAAAGGCGTGGTCACCTACGTGCGCGTGGTGGAAGGCAAGCTGACCGCCAGCGAAAGTATCCACCTGATGTCCACCGGCGTGGATGTGAAACCGATCGAGGTGGGGATCTTTGCTCCTATGATGAAACCGGTGCCGGGCCTGGCGGCAGGCGAGGTGGGCTACGTGGCCACCGGGCTGAAGACCGTCCATGATGCCCGCGTCGGCGATACGATCACCAGCACTGCCCGCCCAGCCCCTAACCCATTACCCGGCTACCGTACTCCCAAGCCGATGGTCTTCGCCGGGATTTATCCCGCCGAAGCTGATGATTACCAGTCCCTGCGCGAGGCGCTCGATAAACTGCAGCTCAACGACGCTTCCCTGACCTTCCAGCCGGAGACCTCCCAGGCGCTGGGTTTCGGCTTCCGGGCCGGGTTCCTGGGCCTGTTCCACATGGAGATCATCCAGGAGCGACTGGAGCGCGAGTACGACCTGGACATGGTCTTCACCGCCCCGACGGTGGCTTACGAAGTGATGTTGTACGACGGCGCAACCAAAATCGTGGCTTCCCCCGCGGATCTGCCCGATGAGGGCCTGATCGCCGAGATCCGCGAGCCGTGGATGAACATTGAGATCATCACGCCCACGGACTATTACGGCCCGATCATGGACCTGGTCACCAAGCGGCGCGGCACCTACAAAAGCCAGGAATACCCTGCTCCGCACCGCGTTCAGCTCAATTTCGAGATCCCGCTCTCCGAGATCATCATTGACTTTTTCGATGAGCTCAAGAGCCGCACGCGCGGCTACGCTTCATTGGATTACCAGTTCGCCGAGTACCGCGCCGACGCCTTGCAGAAACTCGAGATCCTGGTTAACGGCGAGCCGGTGGATGCGCTGGCGGCGATTGTCCACGAGAGGGATGCCTATCACAAGGGCCAGCGCTTCATTACCAAGCTCAAGGAACTCATCCCGCGCCAGTTGTTTGACGTTGCCATTCAGGCCTCCTCGGGCGGGCGCATCATCAGCCGCGCCAATGTCAAAGCCACCCGCAAGGATGTGCTCGCCAAATGCTACGGTGGCGACATCACCCGCAAGAAGAAACTGCTCGAAAAACAGAAGAAGGGCAAGAAACGCCTGAAAATGATCGGTAACGTGGAGATCCCGCAGGAAGCCTTCATGGCTGTGCTAAGATTGGAAGAGGAGTAGATCACCACAGAGCACGCCGGGAGCAGAGAGTTCATTTCTCTCACAGAGAAAAAACTCTGTGAACTCTGTGTTCTCCGTGGTGATAATCTATATGTCAAATTTCTGGAAATCCACCCGCCGCTGGCTGCCGGGGGTGCTCATCAGCCTGGTTGCCATCGCCGCCATTCTCTACAAAGTCGATCTGCGCCAGACGACCCAGGCGATCCGCTCGGCGAACTACTGGCTGCTGCTGGTTGTCCTAGGTATTTCTCTAATCTGGCTGGGAGTGCGAGGCTTGGTCTGGCGCACCCTGCTGCAGAACAAGGCCTCCTATCGGGACGTCTTCCTGACGGTGTCAGAAGGTTATCTGCTGAATAACGTCCTGCCGTTCCGCCTGGGGGAGTTGGGGCGCGCCTTTTTGTTGGGCCGGAAATCGGACCTGGGTTTCATGGGCATCCTGCCGAGCATCGTGGTCGAACGCGCCTTGGATTTTGCGTTTGCGGCGTGCCTGTTGATCATCTCCGTCCCGTTCGTCGTGGGAGCCAGCAGTAAAGGCACCATCGCCATCCTCATCGGCGGCCTGATGGTCCTGGGCTTGGTCGTCATGTTTTTGCTGGCGCGCAACAGCACCTGGGCCTTGGGCACCTTCGACCGTCTCACCGGGCGCTGGCCGCGGCTGCAAAAGCAGGGCAGCAGCTTCCTGGCACCCCTGTTTAGTGGGCTGGCCATCCTGACCGATAGCTGGTTGTTCCTGCGGGCCCTGCTTTGGGAGGCTCTCGATTGGGCGATTTCGATCTGCCAGTTTTATCTCACCCTGCGGGCTTTCTTTCCGCATCCGCAACTGGTCTGGGTGCTGTTTGGTCTGGGCATGGTGGCTCTTGGGAATGCCGTCCCGTCCCTGCCTGGCGCGATCGGCATCTTCGAAGCATTTCTGGTCGGGGCGCTGACACTGGTGAGTGGCGATCAGGGTACCTCCCTGGCGGTGGCTCTGGTCAGTCATTCTTTCAATTACATCGTCACCGGAATTATCGGCGCTTATGCGCTTTCCACCGAAGGCGAGACGCTGATGGGCATCTACCGTCAGTTGCGGAAGAGTCAAGTGTCATTGGGAGGCAGCCCCGCTGAGGCTGACGATGGGATCCACGCTTCGGGTGGTGAGATTGCTCACTCTTCGGATACAATTTCAGTCGCTTCGCCCCTTGGCAACGATACGGAAAAAAAGGAGTAGCCATGTCCCGTAATTATTTCATCACTGGTGGAGCCGGGTTCATCGGTTCCAACTATGTCAGCCGCCTTTTGGAACGCGGCGAAAATGTCACCGTCTATGATAATCTCAGCCGGCCCGGTGCCTCGCGCAACCTGGCCTGGTTGCAGGAAAAATTCGGGAAAACCGCCTTCCAGCTTGTCGTTGGGGATGTGCGCGACGCGGCCCTATTAACAGCCTCCAGCCGCCTGGCGGAAGTCATCGTCCACCTGGCGGCACAGGTGGCGGTAACCACTTCGGTTACCCATCCTCGTGAGGATTTCGAGATCAATGCCCAGGGGACGTTCAACGCGTTGGAAGCGGCGCGTCTCAACGAGCTCAAGCCGGTCTTCCTTTATACGTCCACGAACAAGGTCTACGGCGGGATGGAGGATATAAAAGTGGTCGAAGACACCACCCGCTGGCGCTACGCTGACCTGCCACTGGGCTGCCCGGAGACCCAGCCGCTCGACTTCCACTCGCCCTACGGCTGCTCGAAGGGCACCGGCGACCAGTATGTCCGTGATTATGCAAGAATTTATGATCTGCCAACCGTCGTGCTCCGTCAATCCTGCATCTATGGGCCGCGCCAGTTCGGCGTGGAGGATCAGGGCTGGGTGGCGTGGATGATCATCGCGGCTGTCACCGGTCGCCCCCTGACGATCTGTGGCGACGGAAAACAGATCAGGGACGTGCTTCAAGTGGACGATCTGCTGGATGCCTATGACGCTGTCATCGCAAAGATTGAGGCGGTCAAGGGCCAGGTCTACAACCTGGGCGGCGGGCCGGAAAATACGATGTCCATCTGGACCGAGTTCGGGCCGCTGCTGGAAAAATTGTTGGGCAAGCCCGTCCCGGTGGGGCGCGGCGACTGGCGTCCCGGCGACCAGAAGGTCTTCGTGGCCGACATCCGCAAAGCGGAGCGGGAATTGGGCTGGCAGCCGAAGATCGGTGTTGAGCAGGGGGTAGGGAGGCTATTTGAGTGGGTGAAAGCCAATAAGAATTTGTTCTAGGTGCTGACCTTCCGAAGCTGAACACTTCGGAAGTTTTATTTCCCCTTGGGTTATAATCGGGCAGTCCTGACCTATGGCACACGACCACACTCACCTCCCTGAACTGACCCATTCCACCATCCGCCGGCTGGCACTCTCGTTGTTCATCACGCTGGTTTTTGTCGTCGTTGAAATCCTTGCGGGGGCATTTGCCAATTCGCTGGCCCTGCTGACCGACGCGGCCCACAACTTCACCGACGTGCTGGCCCTGGCGCTAACCTGGTGGGCGTTGTGGATTACGACCAAGCCGGCCAATTCCGCCAAGACCTACGGCTACCACCGTGCCGGCATCCTGGTGGCGCTGGCCAACTCAACCACTCTTGCGCTCATCGCCCTCGGGATTTTCTACGAAGCCTGGAAACGTTTGCTCGCCCCGCCGGAAGTGCGGGCCGACATCCTCATCGGCGTCGGGGCAGCGGCGGTCGTCGTCAACCTGGTGACAGCCCTGTTGGTCCGGCGCGGGGCGGGACATGACCTGAATCTCAAGTCAGCCTTCCTGCACCTGATGGGTGACGTGCTCTCGACAGCCGGGGCGGTGATTGCGGGCATCATCATCCGCTTCACTGGCTGGAACTGGCTGGATGCACTGGTTAGCGTGTTCATCGGGGTTCTTATCCTGTGGAACGCCTGGGGCATCCTGCGCGAGTCGGTGCAAATTTTGATGGAATCCACTCCCGCCGATATTGACATGGCCGCCCTGCGGCGCGACGTGCTGGCTATTGAAGGCGTGCGCGGCGTCCATGACCTGCACGTCTGGAGCATCACCCGTTCGCTGCGCACGCTCTCCGCCCACCTGATCATCGATGATGTACCGGTCAGTGTTGGGGCAAAAGTCCAGGCGGTGGTGGGGGAGATGCTGGCACATGATTACGACATCACTCACGCTACACTCCAATTGGAGTGCGTGGACTGTGCCCCGGTTGGCCTGTATTGCGATATCTACGCCAACAACCACGATCATTAACTATGCGTATTCTTACCGTTCTCACCTACTACCGTCCCCATACCTCCGGTCTGACCATCTACGCCGAACGGCTGGCGCGTGCTTTTGCCAAACGCGGTCACCAGGTGACCGTGATGACCACCCAATACGATAAGTCGCTGCCGCGCGAAGAGATGATGGATGGTGTGCGGGTGATCCGTGTCCCGGTGGCGCTGCGCATCAGCAAGGGCGTGATTGCCCCCACCTTCGGCATGGTCGCTACCAGGCTGGTCGCCAGGCACGATGTGGTCCAGTTGCACCTGCCACAGTTCGACGCGCCTGGTGTGGCCCTGCGCGCCCGTCTGTTAGGCAAACCTGTCGTTCTCACCTATCACTGCGACCTGATCCTGCCGCCCAGCCTCTTCAACCGCTTTGTCAACCTGGTGGTGCAGTTCCAGAACAACATGGCGGCCCTGCTGGCAAACCACATCGTCACGTACACCCAGGATTATGCCGACAACTCTGCCTACCTTTCCCGTTACCAGCGCAAACTGACTCCCTTCCTCCCGCCGGTGGTGCTTCCGCCTGCCGAACCCGGTTCTGCCGAAGCCTTTGCCGTAAGATACCAGACCTGCCAGCAGCGTCCTGTGATCGGGATGGTAACGCGCTTCGCTGCTGAGAAAGGTGTGGAGGTCCTGCTCGATGCCCTGCCTGCCGTGCTGGAGAAATACCCGCAGGCGCAGGTGCTCTTTGCCGGCCAGTACCAGAATGTGATGGGCGAACAGGCATATGCTGACCGGTTGATGCCTCGCATCGGGAAATACGAAGAGATGGGCTGCTGGAAGTTCCTGGGCAACCTCAGCCAGCAGCAACTCGCTGCTTTTTATCCCAATATAGACGTGCTGGTCGTTCCATCTTTGAACTCGACCGAGGCCTTCGGGCTGGTGCAGGTGGAAGCGATGATGAACAACGTCCCGTGCGTGGCGTCAGCCCTGCCAGGCGTGCGGTGGCCCGTGCAGATGCACGCCATGGGCAAAGCAGTACCGGTTGGCGACGCGTCCGCGCTGGCAGAGGCACTGCTGGAGATTTTCGCCGGGAAGGAACAATATCGTTGCGATACAGCGGCACTTGCACACCAGTACGATCCGGATACAGTTGCGGCGGAATATGAGATGTTATTCGAGCATTTACTGAAGAAAAAGAGTTAAATTGCCAGGGAGGTAAGTCTGGTTTTGCCGTCCGGAAAACAAAAACCTCCGGGTGGTACAATTGGCGTCATCCCGTGAGTAATGAACTGACCTGGACAACATTCCTAAAAACCAAACAAAGTCAAATCAATGCTCACACAAACCAGGACCGCTCAAAAAGATTATCTATGGCTCAACCTGCGTGAGCTGCCTTATTTTCGCTCCATGCTTCGAGCAGTGGAGGCAGCCATGTACCAGGATCTGGATTTGCCCGCGCCTGTCCTGGATGTGGGCTGTGGCGACGGCCATTTCGCCCAAGCTGCCTTTGACCGCATTATCGACGTGGGCCTGGATCCCTGGCACGGACCGATCCAGGAGGCTGGTACCCG
>CAIQQN010000015.1 GCA_903873975.1 uncultured Anaerolineales bacterium | reverse complement strand
CGGATGTCATGCCTTATATAAATCTGCTTATCGTTTATGATGTGATTTTTACCGCCGTCGCTTACATGGTGTTCGACTACGTAGTCGAGGAATAGTAACATTCCTCATGTTCTGCTCTATAAGGGAATAAGAATATATGAAACCTCAACCGATCGCTCTGAAAGTGCTCAACATTGTCTCTGTTCTGCTCTTCCTGGCTGCCCTCTGCATGGTTTTTCTATACGCACCGCTGGAAGCGACCATGAACTATGTACAGAAAATCTTCTATTTCCACATCGCTAATGCCTGGGTCGGGATGCTCGGCTTCATTGCTGCGGCTGTTGCCGGGGTGGTCTACCTGGTCAAGCATGACCAGAAGTGGGACATCGTCGAACTGGCCGCCGTGGAAATAAGCCTGGTCTTCTTCCTGATTGCCATCGCCGCAGGCGCCATCTGGGCACGTCCGACGTGGGGCACTTACTGGACCTGGGAACCGCGCCTGACCACTGCTGCAATCCTTGAGATGGTTTACATCGCCTACATCCTGCTCCGCCAAGGGATTGACGACCCAGGCCGGCGCGCCCGTTTCAGCGCAGTTTACACACTCATCGGCGCGATCAGTGTGCCGATCACCTTCATGTCGATCCGTCTGTTCCGCACCATTCATCCGGTGGTTATCGGGACGAATGCCTCATCCTCTTTAGGAAGTTTCGACATGTCAGCAAAAATGCTCATCACCATGTTCTTCGCCCTGTTTACCTTCTCGGTTATCTTTGTCAACCTGTTCTGGCACCGCATCCGCCTAGGCCAGCTTGCGCAACAGGTGGAACAACTTAAAATGGAAGAACAGGAATAAAGGATTTTGCCATGATCGAATATTCTATCTCGATAAAATACATGATAGCCGGGTATGCGGTAATCCTCACAGTGCTTGCACTTTACCTCGTCAGTCTATTCATCCGCTGGCGCAACCTGAAGCGGGATTTACAATTATTTAAAGAAACCCGGAAAACAGATTAGCAGAAAAGGCGAGAGTCCGCTATAATGATGGCGGAATCCTTTATCAGAGTTATGGAAACCCGCATACGGGCCGGTTGGACGGCCATTACCCTCCTGTTCATTCTTGTGGCAGTGTCCGCTATTGGGACCCGGCGTGTATCTGCCGCGGGGGAACAGCCTTCAGGTCCAGACCGCTTCACCGTTATCACACAAGGCTACACCTCCTATGAATGGTGGTTGACCACCTGGGCTGATAACAAAGTCGCCTGTTCGATCAATGTTGACCACGAAGGAATGCCAACCGGAAGCGAGATTAACTCTGTCTGTGGTGCGACACTTTACACCAAGTGGTCGGCCACCACACCTTGCGATTCTGCCGAAGAGAATCCCACTGCCTGCCAGGGGTATTACCTGGTGTTCTTCAAATCCGAACCTGCCCAGCGGGAAGTGGGCGTGGCTCAACCGCCACCGGTTGTGTGGGTGACATTGAATGGGTGTGTTCCCTTCAATTCGACCTTCCGCTGTGACACCTTGCCAACCCTGGTGCTGACCGGTGAGGAGCCAATTCAAGGCGAGCAAATCATTGGCCTGGCCGGACGGATGGACGGCGTAGCCTTTACCTGCGACGCGGTCTGCCAGGTGGACCTGACTCCTACAGACAGCAACGGCCTGTTATTAGAATTCTGGGCTAATTCCAGTTATGGCGATAGTAGTGTACTTTTCAAAGCCCGGGTACGGGTGGTAGCATCAGATAATCCCACAGACCTTTCCTGGTATGTGGATATATTGAGCACACAGTGGCGCGGCGTGCCGCTGGCAGGCGGCTCACAGATCTGGGGAGTATTCCCGCCCGTCGGCGGGGTACCGGTCTGGCTTTCCACCCCGATTCGTGCCGAAGACCTGACAACGAATATTCCCTACGAATACCTGGCGGCTGATTTAATAAAGCAGGGCGTAGCAGACGCATCCACCTGCACCGATAGCGGTCTGCTCGAAAATGGGCTTGCCAGTCCTTGCGGGTTGGAGGCAGCCCGTAGTGCAGTTAATGACTGGCAGAACCGCTTTGACGATCTGATCTTCAATGCGGCCCAGGAGACCGGTATGCCGGCTCAGTTGTTAAAAAATCTATTCAGTCGTGAGAGCCAGTTCTGGCCTGGCGTGACAATCGGCACTCCGGAAGCCGGCCTGGGACAGATGACGAATGGCGGAGCCGATACCACCTTACTGTGGAACCGACCTTTTTACGAACAATTCTGCCCTTCAGTGCTGGATGGTGCCATCTGCTCCCAAGGGTATGCTCATCTCAATACCGGACAGCAGGATACCCTGCGCAACGCCCTGGTCAGCAGCGTGGATGCCTTCTGCCCAGATTGTCCGCTGGGGATTGACCTAGACCGCGCCGAGAAAAGCGTGAGGGTCTTTGCCGAGACTCTCCTTGCCAATTGTGAACAGACCGGGATGGTCATTGATCTTAACAATATGCATAATGCACCGGTCGCTTATGTAGACCTTTGGCGGTTCACCCTGGTTAACTACAACGCCGGGCCTGGCTGCCTGGGTCTGGCGTTGTATACAACCAGCAGCAGTGGTGAATCGTTGGACTGGGAACATGTTTCCTCTCACCTGACACCCGCCTGCCAGGGGGCATTCGATTACGTTTCGGATGTCAGCAGCGCCTCTCCTTAAATTAATGATGTTGTTTATTGGAACAAAACGTAGAATCTCATCGTCTTTCCGATAACAACATTGCAATAAGGAGAAAATATGTCCCGCAAAACCCTGTCCCTCGTCACTCTCATCATGGTGTTCATCCTGGCAACCGCCTGCAGCTCCACCAAGCAGGCCAACCTGACCGCCGCCGATAAGGGCGGCCAGGTGGAAGTCAAGGTGGGTGAGCAAATTGTCATTAAGCTGGACAGCAACCCATCCACCGGCTACACCTGGGAAGCGAAAGATCTGGATACGACCATGTTCGAGCAGGTCGGTGACACCGCGTTTACCAGCAGCAACCCAAGCCTGGTCGGTGCGGGCGGAACCTTAACTCTGACCTTCAAGGTTCTGAAGGCAGGTACAAACACGCTGACGCTGGTCTACCACCGCCCTTGGGAAACGGATGTAGATCCAATTGACATGTTCGCGGTCACGGTGATAGTTAAGTAAGTTGGAACCCCTCCATTTCTTTCTTATCACAAACAAATGCGGAGCCACACTGTCTCCGCATTTCCTTTTATAATTGTCTCATACACGTAAAAGGAATCTCCAATTCCATGCAAAGGCAAAAGTACCGAGTCCCTTACAGCAAGTCGTTCCTCGAATTTACGCTCCCCCGCACCATGCAAGCCACTTTAATCGTGTCGCAACCGGCTGAACCCGTTAAGGATGTACCAGCCGCAATCAGTGAGGCGCTTGCTCATCCAATCGGGACAAAACCAATCTGCGAACTTGCCGAACCCGGCACCCGCACCTGCATTGTTTTCACTGACATCACTCGTGCCTGCCCGGATCACCTGCTGGTTCCGGCCCTGCTGGTCGAATTGGAGAAAGCAGGTGTCAGTGATGATGATATTACCTTGCTATGCGGTACAGGTATGCACCGGCCCTCAACACGAGAAGAAAAGATTACCAAGCTGGGAGCCGGGAGCGTAGAGCGTTACCGCGTTATTGATAATGAGCCCCAAAATCCGTTGGCCCTGGTAAACCTGGGCGATACGCCGGACGGTATGCCGGTTCAATTGCATCGTGCCATAGCAGAAGCGGACCTGGTCATTGCAACGGGAATTGTAGAGCCGCATCAATATGCCGGTTACTCGGGAGGGTGCAAAACAGTAGCAATCGGTGCAGCTGGCGAGGCACTGATAGCCTACACGCATGGGCCAGCTTTCGTCGACCATCCTGGCACCCGGTTGGGCCGCATCGAAGGCAACCCGTTCCATGAGGCCGTGGCCGAAGGCGCCCGGCGCGCAAACCTGCGCTTTATCCTGAATGTCGTGCTGGATGATGACAAACATGTCCTGTGTGTGCAGGCTGGCGAGCCGGAGCAGGCTTTTCAGGAACTGGTCAATTTTGCCAAATCCATCTACGAAGTCCCCATCCCCCATCAATACGATATTGCCATTGGCGGGGTCGGTTTCCCCAAGGACGCCAACCTGTACCAGGCCAGCCGCGCCCCATCGTATCTTTTCTTTGCGCCAACGCCGGTGGTACGGCCGGGTGGATTCTTCATCATCCCTGCCCGTTGCGAAGAAGGGGTTGGGTCCGGTGTTGGAGAACAGCGCTTCCTGGCTGCCATGCGGGATGCGCCCAACATCCAATTCATTCTGGATGACGCCCGCCGCAATGGATATCCACCCGGCCAGCAGAGAGCCTTTGTCATGGCCAGGGTATTGGAGAAAGCGCAGGTTGTGATCGTGGGAAGTGAATGCCCCGACCTGGTGGCTGCCTGTAAAATGATCCCCGCGGCGACAATGGAGGATGCGCTGAGGCTCGCCAGGATTGAGTTGGGACAATCCTGCAACGTGCTGGTTGTACCTCATGCACTGCTCACGCTACCAGTCATTGGCCCGGAACAACAGTCTGCATATAATGGATAAGAAGTAAGCCCGGCAATGGGATTTGGTTCCAGGGCGGCTAAATGCCTTTCCTTTAAAAAAAACGATTTTCGTTTATAATCGGACTGAGTTTATCTGAAAAGGTATGGACATGACGAAGAAAAAGACAGAAACGAACCTCCCCCTTCCTGCCGACAAGATCATCGCCGACTACCGCCTGGCTTACCGTTCGCGGCAGGCATCCATTATCGGGCGGCGCGAGGTGCTTTCGGGCAAGGCCAAATTTGGCATCTTCGGCGACGGCAAGGAATTGCCTCAGGTCGCCATGGCACATGCCTTCAAGAAGGGTGATTGGCGCTCCGGTTACTATCGCGACCAGACCTGGGTTCACGCCCTGGGTGTGCTGCAATTCCGGGACTATTTTGCCCAACTGTATGCCCACGCTGACCTGGAAGCCGACCCCGCCACCGCTGGGCGCTCGATGGTCGGGCACTTTGTCTCCCGCTTCATCAACCCGGATGGTTCCTGGAAAGACCAGACAAAAATGTACAACATCGCTGCAGACGTATCGCCAACCGGTGCCCAGATGCCGCGTTTGGTCGGTTTGGCTTATGCCTCGGTTCTGTACCGCCAGTCAGATTCTCTCAAACAGTTCGACAAGTTCTCACACAACGGAGATGAGGTAGCCTGGGCAACGATCGGTAATGCCTCCACCGCCGAAGGGATGTTTTGGGAGGCAGTTAACGCCATTGGCGTCCTGCACGCTCCAGCCATCATTACCATTTTTGATGATGGCTACGGCATCTCGGTTCCCAACCAGTTCCAGATGGTCAAGGAGAACATTGGCTCGATACTGCAAGGCTTCCAGCGCGATCCCTGTCCGGCTGAAAAATGCGACCGCGGTTATGACATTTATTCTGTCGCGGCCTGGGATTACCATCTCTTGCTGTCAACTTATGACATGGCAGCCGAAACCGCCCGCCGGTACCACGTCCCGTCGCTGGTGCATGTTATCGATGTCACCCAACCACTGGGTCACTCCACTTCCGGCTCTCAAGAGCGCTACAAGACCCCCGAACGATTGGCCTGGGAGGCCGAATGGGACTGCATCCGTAAATTCAGGGAGTGGATCCTGGAAAAGGGAATTGCGAATGAAGCGGAGCTCGCGCGGGCGGAAGAGGAAGAACACTTGGCGGTGGAAGATTCACGCAAACAAGCCTGGGAGGCATACCAGGCTCCGCTGCTCCGAGAACGAGCCGGAACCCTGGACCTGCTGGCTGGAACGGCCCGGACATCGCTTCATGCCGACGGGCTGGAACAACTCCGGATCCGGCTCGCAGAAGTCCCCACTCCGATCCGCAAAGATATGGTCGCTGCAGTCCATGAAGCGTTGATCCTGACCCGTGACGAGGCGCCCACCGTCCGGCAGAAGTTACTCGACTGGGGACGCACCCTGGACCCATTACAAGAAGACCGTTACCACACATTCCTCACATCCCCGCTGGCGGATTCAGTCCTGCGAGTCGAGGAGGTCAAACCGGCTTATGCAGCGGATGCCCCACTTGTGATGGGCTTCGAAGTAGTCAATGCGGCCTTCGACGCAGCCCTGGGGCGCGAGCCGCGCCTGGTGGCTTTCGGTGAGGACCTGGGCAAACTGGGTGACGTGAACCAAGGCTTCCACGGTTTACAGGAGAAATTCGGCCCGCTGCGCGTGACCGACACAGGCATCCGCGAGGTCACCATCCTTGGACAGGCCATCGGCATGGCGATGCGCGGCCTGCGCCCCGTTGCCGAGATCCAGTACCTGGACTACCTCCTATATGCTTTGCAATTGATGTCAGATGACCTGGCATCACTGCTCTGGCGCACAAAAGGAGGGCAGAAGGCCCCGGTCATCGTGCGGACGCGCGGTCACCGGCTGGAGGGCATCTGGCATTCCGGCTCGCCAATGGCGGGCATCATCCACCTTGTGCGGGGCATGCAGGTGCTGGTACCGCGCGACATGACACGGGCAGCCGGGTTCTACAACACCCTGCTCAAAGCGGAAGAACCCGCCATCGTGGTGGAGGTGCTCAATGGCTATCGCGTCAAAGAGCGCATGCCTGAGAATATCGGCGAGCTGACCGTTCAGCCGGGTGTACCTGAAATTTTGCGCTTTGGAAAGGATGCCACCATTGTCACCTATGGCGCTTGCTGCCGGATCGTGCTGGAGGCGGCTGAGATACTTGAGGCGGTCGGGATCGAGACCGAGGTGATCGACGTGCAATCGCTGCTGCCATTCGACATTCACGGGAAGATCGTGGAATCCTTGAGGAGAACCGGTCGCATCCTGTTCGTGGACGAGGATGTGCCCGGCGGGACGACTGCTTATATGCTGCAGGAAGTACTGGAGAAGCAGGGCGGCTATGCTTGGCTCGACTCTGCGCCACGAACCCTGTCTGGAAAAGAGCATCGCCCAGCATATGGCACAGATGGCGATTATTGGTCCAAGCCGAATGCGGAGACGGTCTTCGATGCAGTGTATGGAATGTTCCATGAGGCAAAACCGGCTTCCTACCCGGAGATCCACTAACCACAAAGGGTGCAAAGTTGCGCGAAAGAAACCTTAGTGTTTCTTTATTGCCTTCGTGGAGAGAAAGTGAGAGACAATGGTAACCAAAGTTCTTGTCCCCCGCCTGGGTGAAGGCGTTGACGAGTTGACAATTGTCAAATGGCTGAAAAATGAAGGCGACTTAGTGAAGGAGATGGAGTCGCTACTGGAGGTTGAGACCGACAAAGTCATAACCGAGATCCCCAGCCCGGCGACGGGCGTCGTGTTGAAGATCGCCATGCTTGAAAATAACACTGTCCGGGTTGGAGATATAATGGCGTGGATTGGGCAGGCTGGAGAGAGCCTTCCGAAGTCAAGCAGTTCCGTATTGTTTACTCGTGTATCCATTGAGCCAGAAGCCGTGCAACGTGGCATACCACAAGTGATCCATGGCACAGGAACACGTGGGATGGGCTTCCTCTCCCCCGTCGTCCGCAAAATCGCCACCGAGCATAATGTGGACCTATCTCACGTCCAGGGTACTGGTTTAAACGGCCGCATCACCAAGCAAGATGTACTCGCATCCCTGGAACGTCCCACAGAAGCACATGACACGGGGGGGCGCGGTAGGCTTTTGCCGGTCACAACCATCCGAAAACAGATCGCTGAACGCATGCAACAATCCAAACAGAAATCCCCGCATGTGCTGACCGTGATGGAAGTGGAAATGAGCAAAGTTGCAGCCCATCGGTCTGGCAATAAAGCCTCCTTTAGCGCCGATGGAGCCAACCTGACCTACACGGCCTACTTCATCGCTGCCATTGCCGCCGGGTTGAAAGCATTCCCATTGGTCAATTCCTCGTGGACCGAAAAAGGCATTCTCGTTCTTTCCGAAATCAATGTCGGAGTGGCAACCTCGCTTGGTGAGGAGGGACTCATTGTCCCGGTCCTACGCCGGGCGGACGAGTTGTCGCTACTGGGGATTGCGCGGGCAGTCAACGACCTAGCAGCCCGCGCCCGGTCCCATAAGTTGCTCCCAGAAGAAGTCCGCGACGGGACTTTCACTCTGACCAACCACGGCATCAGCGGGTCGCTATTCGCCATGCCGATCATCAACCAGCCGCAATGCGGTATCCTGGGAGTGGGCGCAGTACAGAAACGCCCGGTTGTCGTGAGCGACGCGGCCGGTAAGGATGCCATCGCCATCCGCCCAATGGTGTATTTGTCGTTCGTGTTCGACCATCGCATCCTGGACGGAGCCAGCGCGGACTGGTTCCTGGCAAAGGTCAAGGAAACGCTAGAAAATTGGGTATAAAATTACAATACACCGCTGAGAAGTGCTCCGCAGTTCCATCATCTCTCGCAAAGGGATTGGTTCCCTTCTTAGATTTAGGAGGTACTTATGGCTGAAACCTATGATGTTCTCGTAATCGGCGCCGGTCCGGCTGGCTACGTAGCCGCCATACGTGCGGCGCAGTTGGGACTCAAAACCGCCATCGTGGACAAACAATGGCTGGGCGGTGTGTGCTTGAACGTTGGCTGCATCCCTTCAAAGGCGCTGCTGCGTAACGCAGAAATCGCGCACACCCTGCGGGAACGCGGCAAAGAATTCGGGTTCGCCTTCGATAACTTGAAACTCGACTTTACAATGGCAGTCAAACGGTCCCGGCAGGTTTCAGGACGGCTGGTCAAAGGCGTCGAATTCTTGATGAAAAAAAATGGGATCACCGTCCACATCGGAACGGCGAAACTTTCCACCACGCATGTGGTTACCGTTGCCGGTAAAGACGGCCAGCAAACAGAACTCACTGCCAAAAACATCATCGTTGCCACGGGAGCCAGCGCGGCTGTCCCGGCAGCGTGGAAAGTGGATGGCGAGAAAGTCGTCACTTATTACGAGGCCATCCTTCAGGAGAAACTGCCGAAGTCAGCCATCATCATCGGGGCAGGCGCCATCGGGATGGAGTTCGCCACCGTTTGGATTTCCTACGGAGTGCAGGTGACGGTGGTGGAAATGCTGCCGCACATCTTGCCGCTGGAGGATGATGAAGCAGCTGCCGAGGTTGCCAAAGCGTACACCAAGCGCGGCATCACCCTGCTGGCCGGGCACAAGGTCGAGGCGGTCGAGGCGACCAGCACCGGCGTCAAGGTCACGGTTTCAGCTTCGGGTGAGACGAAGGTTCTGGAGGCCGAGCAGGCGCTCGTGGCGATCGGTTTCCGCCCCAATTCGAAAGGACTGGGACTGGAAGAAGCCGGTGTCAAAATCAGTGAGCGCGGATTTGTCGAAATCGACGAAAAGATGGCGACCAATGTCCCCGGCATCTGGGCCATCGGTGACGTGACCGGCAAACTGATGCTGGCGCACGTCGGCTCGGCAATGGGGATCGTTTGCGCCGAGAGCATCGCCGGGCACGAGACGGTCACGTTGGATTACGAGATGATGCCGCGAGCGATATACTGTTCACCGCAAGTGGCTTCCTTCGGCATGAGCGAGGCCCAGGCGAAGGAACGCGGATACAGCGTGAAGATCGGGCGCTTCCCCTTCCAGGCCAACGGCAAGGCACTTGGGCTGAACGATTACGCCGGTTGGGTTAAACTCATCGTCGACGAGAAATACGGCGAAATCCTGGGCGCGACCATGGTCGGCCCGGAAGTGACTGAATTGTTACCCGAACTAACCCTGGCTCATATGATGGAACTGACCCCAGCCGAGATCGCCCGCAACGTCCATGCCCACCCAACACTGAGCGAGGCACTGATGGAAGCCGCCCACGTCGCTGAGGGAAGCGCGATCCATATTTGATCTTGTTTTGAGGGGAGACGCGTGCGCTGCTCCTCCTTCCCAATCCTAAGAAAACAGCCCCGCGGTGGGAATCGCGGAGCTGATCCATTTTATTTGCACGCAGCGTAGTTGTGGTAGATGGGGGCTGGTGTAGTAAAAATCGTAACCAGTGCAGTCCCGACCAACACCTTTATTCCGGTTGCCCAGACAAGAAATATCGTTACGCTTTGATCATTGTCAACAGCATTTTGAATCTTTTTATCGCCTTCACTGCATGGGGTTGACCGGCGGGCATGAGGATGGCTTCTCCCGCCTTCAGCAGGGAGGGCGTGCCGGAGATCTTTATCTCCGCCTCCCCGTCCAATACGTGGACAAAGGCGTCGAACGGGGCAGTATGTTCGCTCAGTTCCTGCCCCTCGTCAAAGGCGAACAAGGTGACGTTCCCCCCCTCTGCATTGGTAATTTGACGCGAGACGATGGCTCCGGTCTGGTATTCTACCAGACCGGTTACATTAAGGACCTCGGACTTCGGTGCAGTAGACATGGGTTTCTCCTGGTATCGTTTTGGAAGGGCAGGCTTATGTGTCTGCCCTTAAAATTTATCGGATTTCAAACTGGTAGGCGGCTTGTTCAAGGGTGAAGCGTGTTGTGGCGGTTACCACCATAACAACATCCTGCACGCCATTGCTGCCAATATGGACAGGGATTTGTGCCGTCTCGTCAGAGGTGACGGGGATGATGTCCACGATCGTTCCGCTGCTGGCATGCGTGATAAGTGCCAGACGGAAAGTCTGCGGAAGGACATTCTGGATACGGACGAAGCCAGCCCCTTCCCACCCACCATCGCCAGATTCAAAACCCTCGCTGTAATCGATTTCTGGTATGGATATGTCATCCACCAGGAAACCTTCTCCATTGACGCCGGGATCGGTGATGTAATCAAAGCGCAGCGAAACATTCTGACCGGCAAACTGCGATAGGTCCACCGTTTCTTGGATCCAGCCATTGGATTGACCGTTATAACCCCAGCCGTATGAATTACCCGAAGGATTTTCGCTTGTACCGGAAGGGGTTTTGAGAATATTCCAGGATTCGCCACCGGTGGAGGCTTCCAAGAAAACATAGTCGTAGTCTTTTTCGAGGTCGTACCAGATCCAATAGCTGAACGTGACCGGGCCGGAAACCCCCGTCAGGTCGAATTGGTGGGTAAGAGTCATATCGGATTCGTCGCCTTTGTTGGACCAGTAGGCATAGGATCCCGAATGGGGATCGGCGGGCAGGAGGTGGGTCAGGGTGGAGCCGGTGAAATCAATCGTATAGTTGCCCGAACAGGTGAAGCGGATGTAATCCTCGCCATATTGATTAACAGTACGGGTGCTTTTCTCCTGGGGGCAACTGGAAACCTCTTCAGTGTCATTCGTGGATGGCGAATTCGGATAGTTGTGATAGGTATAGCGCCTATCGGCGACACCTGGATCGTGGATGTAATTGGCGAGAGTCCAGTCCAGAAAGAAATCATCGGCGGTGACCGGTTGGCTGGTGAGGGGGTCCGTGATATTCAACTGCTGCAAGACATCATCCATGCTCGCCAGGCCATTCTGCTGGTCATGGACAAGGGCCTGGGTGGCATCCTTGCCAAAACGGTCAAGGAAATACGTGACGAAAAGAAAACTCGCCCCATAGTGAGCGCTATTATCCCCCGAGCTTCCCAGCCAGTCGGTCAGATTCATATCAGGATTGTAAGTGAAGTACGAGTCAAATCCACCGGTGTCATAGCCATTAAGGAAGGTAGCCAGTTCAGAAAAACCTTCGTTCAAGAAGGAACTCTCATTCCTGTCCTGGTACCAATGGATCATGTGCTGGAATTCATGAGCAAGGGTACCATAAGTGTAATTGTCTGACAGATCCTGCGACGAGTCAATATAGAAAGATTCATGGGCATTGGAATACGGGCTGATCTGGGGAGGGTATTCATCTCCACTGTCGAAGAAACCAGCGACCATGCTGCCCAAATCGCGGGCATAGATAATGTAAAGATGCGGGTCACCGTCCACTCCGGGAGTCCATTCCGAGCCAAAGAACTCACGGTCAGTGGGGTAGATGCTATTTTCAAATGTGTTTATCAATCTCTTGGCATCATCCTTATTGAAATCGACACCATCCTCCACCCAAAAGTAAGCATGCGGAGTAGCATATTGAAGGGTAACATCGATCCTGGAAAAATCGTGGCTGTCGGTATTTAACAGCCAGAGTTGAGTCTGCACACCTGCCTCGAAAGGCGTAACGGGCGGAGCAACCGTAGCAGGCACATTACAGATGTTCTTGAAGTGGCAGGCAAGCACAGTAAGATCCCGGTCAGGGACAATGGCCTGTTCTAGCAAATGCAGGGTGCTGGAATTGTTCGCATCCACGGGCTGGCGAGTGATCTCAAAAGGAGTGGGAGTTTGATCGTTCGGGAAAACAGTCGTATATGCGGCGATCGTCGGAAGGGCTTTCCCAATTTTATAGAAAACATAGAGCGTGCCGCTGAGAATGACGATCAGGCAGCAGCACAGCACCAGCACGATCCCTACAACGATAAGCACGGTGGAAGAAGATCTTTTCATTTTTCTTTGGTTTTCCTCAATGGGGATGTCGTATTCTACTATAAAATCGAAAGGAATTGGCGAGAAAGACGGGGGACGGAAGACGGATGACGGGAAGCAGAGAGCAGGAGGCAGAAGATGGAGAATTTTATCTCCCCCGCACCCGTTGACTTGCGAGGTGTTTTCGTCTATATTACGAAGCATGCCAAAACGCCAGGTTTACCTGCTCTCCCCCAAAGAACTCGGCCCCGAAACCATCGCAGTTGCCTTTGCCAAGACTTCACGCTCGCCCGAGTCCTTCCGCAAAATTGCCGCAGAATTGACCGAGGAATCCAGCGCAAAATTCCATGAGCGCTGGGTGGTGGGTTACGGTCACGCCTCGGTAGCCGAGCACGCCGTCCTGCACATTGCCATTGAGAATGTTTCGCGGCTGGCAGTGGAATGCATCGAATCCAACCGGCTGGCATCTTATACCGAAAAATCGACCCGCTACCAAAAGTGGGATGCAGGCAGCTTTATCATACCATCCGAACTGGATGACCATCCGTTGCGAGAAACGTTCATTCAGACCTGCAAATTGCTCTTTGATGCCTACGCTCAGTGCCTGGCTCTCGTCCGCGCAACTGTGGAGAGTCAGAATCCGCGCTGTGAAAATGAGTCAGACGAGGCCTACGACCGGCGCATACGCTCGCAGTATATCGATTCCTGCCGGTTCCTGCTGCCGGCAGCATCGCTTGCCAACCTGGGCATGACCGCCAACGCGCGCGTGCTGGAACATGCCATCAGCAAAATGCTCTCGCATCCGCTGGCTGAGGTAAGGGAAACCGGTGGGGAGGTCAAAGAGGCTGCTCTGGCAGAGATCCCAACCCTGGTGAAATATGCTGCTTCCCAACCCTATCTGACCGAGACCGATGCTGCGTTTTATCACAGAGAAGAGAGTAAAAAGAACCCTGTGAAGAAATCCGAATGGTGTCAATTGATCGACTATGATCCCGCCGGCGAGACGAAAGTGCTGGCGGCGGCAATCTACCGATTTGGGGAAGTGTCTTATGCCCGTGCGCTGGAGACCGTGCGTTCCGCCCCCGAGACTGAGCGCACTAAACTGTCTGAGTCTCTGCTCGGAGCCCTGGGCGAGCATGATACGCCTTTGCGCGAACTGGAATACACTACTTACACTTTCGATCTTATACTCGACCAAGGCGCTTATGCAGAGTTCAAGCGCCACCGGATGATGACACAGACGCCACAAACGCTGACAACCCGGCTCGGGTATGCGCTCCCGCGTCAGATCGTGGAGGCCGGGTTCGAGGCTTCATACCGCTCCGCCATGGAAACGGCGATAGAAACGTATGAAAAACTGGCTGGCTGGAATCCGCACATCGCCAGTTACATCGTTCCGAATGGATTCAACCGCCGCGTCCTGTTCACGATGAACTTGCGGGAAGCATTTACCTTCTGCCAGTTACGCTCGGCCGCGAACGCCCACTTCTCGATGCGCCGGGTGGCGCAACGGGTGGCCGAGGAGATCCGGTGCGTCCACCCCTTACTGGCCAAATACCTGCACCTGCCGGAGGAAACCTGGCAGGCGATCGAAGCGCAATACCTTTAAAGGCACCGCCCCGGTCAACTGTGACCGGGGCGGTCCTGACTACTGACCAACCCTAATTTGCCCCGACATTGCAACCACAACCAAGACACAGAAGACCAAAATGATCAGCAGGTTAAGCACGAGACCAATGATGCCAAAGAGCTTCCTGTCATTTTTCTGCATCGCGGCACCAATACCCAGGCCAAGGCCGACCAGACTCAAGATCGGGCTGATGCATATCAATACGCCGAGAGCCAGGACGGTTGGAGAACTCTGGTCAACTTGAAAAGAAGGGTTTTGAGAGGCCATCGAAAAACCATAACCGAAGGCCAGCAGAAATGCCAAGCAGAGAATTAATACTGCCACGATGCCGATCACAAACGAGGCGATACCGATCCTGGAATGTTTCTGAGTGACCGAAGGAATAAGTGGAGGAGGGGTGAGGGTTGGATCGTACATTTTTGTCTCCTTATCAGATTGGACAAGAATTTACCTGCAAGTAATATTCATCAAAGAAAATAGGAGGGTAACCGCTCTGAACGATTTCAGCGAAGAATCCATTTATTGAACACCATCCCTTGAACAATACGCTGGTGCGGGAAGGCTCATCTGACCCTCGATAGAAATCATTCGTGGAATTCTTCCACCTGATAAATCAGCACTTCCAGATGCTTATGTCTCCAGGAATCTGGCGAGGTGCCCATCTTGTAACAGAGATTTACCAGAAACTCAGCCGGGTCGGGAATTTTCTCCCAAACCTGCGGCAGGAAGGTGGCCCGGTGGAAGCTGTCGCGCAGGATGACTCCATCAATACCGGGGTGCAGTTTGGCAAGTAAATCGTCAGCATCCGTGTAATCCAGCGGCACCGGCACCGTCAGCCGCGAGACCTCGATCGCGATACTTACCAGTTCGCTTTCCTGAACAGTGGGAAAACGATAATCCTCCAGCGCAGCAGCCACGGCGTGTTCGCGCACATCTTCAGCCAACGGCTGGTATGGTTCCAGCGCACCGATGCAGCCGCGCAGGTTGCCGCCCACCGTCAGCGTGACGAAAGAAGCACCTTCAGCACGCAGGGTGGGGGTCAGGGAGGTTTCGTCAAGGCGCGGCAATGGTCCTCCGCGCACTCCGGTTTCGAGCGCCTGGCGTGCCAGCCGGAGCAAGGTTTGTTTTTCTTCGGGAGTCAGTTGTAAGCCCATGCCATTATCATACAATTCCCCTCGCCCGGTGTCAAGCGGGTATAAGCGTCAGGGCTTTCACAAAGTCAGAAAGCCTGAGAATCCCAACCCCCACCTCGCCTCACGGGAGTGCTCCGCGAATGGTGGTTTAGCCCACGGGGCTGCGTCCCAAACGCCGCCTCGGCTAAAAGAAGATCTTGGGGTGTTGGTGGACGGCTTTGCCGTCGTCCAACACCCCAAACCCCGAGTTTGTGAAAACAGTGCTTAAGGGTTAGCCGCAGGATAAGCAGTTCGACACCACCTCGTCGTTTCATTCCCCCCCATCACCGCCTTCGTCCGTCGCAGCGGGCTGGTCCAGGCGGACCACTTCACCATGGACGTTGATCACCACCTTGAATCCTGACATTCCCATGAAAGCACGGCTTTCTTCGGGGATACCCATCTGCAGCAAGATATCGAATTGCTGGTTAATATTCTTCAACTGGTTTTGAAGCATGGCCTTCGAGAAGATATCATCCATGCCAAGCATTTTGGCAGCCTGCTCGCTGAGCATATCTTCATTACCGCTGATCTGCTGGCGCATCATCTCCAGCACCTGACGGTCCACCTGCTCAGACGGGATGTGGCGGCGAAACCCGCCATCGTCCACCACGTAGCATGGTTCATCCCCTACATAAGCAGTCCCTGCCGGGCGGTCAGCCTCGTCCACGACGAGACCGGCAAAAACGGGTTGACGTGGCATGATTTTTTCTCCATGGGATGATTTAAAATGCTAACTTTGAGCAATCAGGACCCGGGTCCCTACACCAGGTTCGAGCAATAAGCGTTCTCCCGGCGGGACAGTTGGGAGAGTCCATCGATAAATCCATTTTGCATCCTGCGGCGCCATATTGATACAGCCATGACTATGGGGATGTCCAAAATCATTATGCCAGTAAGTACCGTGGATGGCAACCCCGCTATCGGTAATATATGAATCCCATGGCACGCCGGGCAGATCGAATTCAGAGGTGTCGTCCGCGCCCCCGGTCATGTGGCAGGTGGGACGCTTGTGGAATGTGCGGAACCAGCCGGTGGGAGATTCATAATTCTTCTGACCGGTGGCCACTCTCGCCGCATAAACGAGCACGTTCCACTCAAAAGCCAACAGCAGTTGACGGTCCAGATAAATTTTGATGTGTTTCTCGTTCTCCGGCACCTGGGGCGAAAGTGGGGTGATCTCTTCGGGCAAAACGACTTTCATCCATTCAGGGCGGGTGTAGTCATAAGAATTATATAGATTATCGTAAGCCTTGTACCACAGACTTCCATCGCGTTGATCCACAATCAGGGCAGTGATCCAATGGGTGGTCCCATAGTACAGCCTCGGACCCGGGTACGGGCTGTGGTTGATCGCCCAGACCGAATCGGCATACGGGATGGAAATTTCACCCAAAACACCCGTTTCGGGAATACTGATCAAGGGGTCATTCAATACTGTGTCTACTGGTTGGACACCGCCTGAGTAGACAAATCCTTCGTTCCCGAGTTGGTACCAGATGCGGTTGTAATCGCCATCCGCTCCACCGAATACCTGCCCGGTGAGATCCAAAACACTATCGCGCGGATAGGAATTCACCCTCACTCCACTGAAAGCCGGGGCAGCGCGGACAATCAGGCTGCGGTAGACCACCCTTCCCTGCATGGCCTAAGGGGTAGCCCGAACTTTATCAAGGTGGAGTTTGGAAAGCAATAGGCTGAACGCCGCTGGGCCGCTCAGTTTCAGAAAATCGCGCCTGGAGAGGATACCATAAGACATATCAATAAGTGATGTTACGCACCGTCCCGCCCCGTCCCGTACGAGATTCAGGATGATATACTGGAACCGGGACTACCGCAGGTTTGGGCAGAAACCAAGCATGGATTACGAGAACCTGCGGGACGTTTTGCGTAAGGTGAGTTATTAATATTATTATTGGGTGTTACTCCGTAGAATTCCTTCCACTATACAAGACTTAGTAGTGGATATTGACCAGCGTTCCCTCAGATGCCCAGTAGAACAACCATTCGGCGTCGGGTGTGTACATATTTACGCAGCCATGACTCATAGGGTGTCCAAAGTTATGATGCCAGTATGTGCCATGGAGTCCATAGCCTTTGTAGAAATACATTGTATAAGGTACATCTGGCAGATAATAGCCATCCCCGGCCATGAGGGTTGAAACCAGTTTTATATAGATATGAAACTGGCCGGTCACAGTTGGAAACGCCGGCACCCCGGTGGAGACCAGGAAACTCGCCACGATGGTATCGCCTTCGTAGGCATACAACATCTGCTGGGAAAGGTTCACGTCTATCCAGCGCACGCCGCCATTATCAGGGTATGGATACGGGGTGTCGGTCGGCCAGGGCTGGGGCGTATCGGTCGGCAGCGGTGTCAAGGTGGGCGTGAACGTTTCTGTAGGCGTGAAAGTATCTGTCGGCGTTGGTGTAGAAGTAGAAGTCGGTGTGGGAGTAAAGGTGCTGGTTGGCGTGAACGTAGGAGTAAAAGTGGCAGTATAGGTGGGTTTATCCACTTTGATCGGCGCGGCAAAGACTGGAGAGGCTGACTGCGGGACACGCAGGAATGCCAACACAGGCGAGGCATTGCCAGGCCAGAACGCCCAGGCTGCCGATACACATATGACCAGTAAAAGCAAGGTCAGGAACGACCAGCGGTACTTTGTCAGGGATTTAAACAGTTCGGGACTAGACGCAGGGGTAGACTGTATAACCGTCGCTGGGAGGTTCTTCTCAACCCGGGAGCGGGTTGCCACTTCGAGACCAGAACCCAGTCGAGAGACCCCACCCTGCCCCAGCCTTTCAGAAGGGATGCCTGCACTATTACGATGTCCCGTCCCTTTCCGTAGACGATCCACCGCCCAGTGTATTCCCTTGCGGGCACGTTCACTTTGGGGATTGATCTGAAGCGCCCGTTCGAGATACGCCACGCTGGCCCGCGGGCTTCCAACAGCTGCCAGGATGAGCCAGGGTTCTTCCAAGTCCGGGCATAGAACAACAGCCATCTCAGCCCAACGGCGGGCGGCTTGACGATCACCCTGCTGTACGGCTCGCCGGGCATTGAGAAGCGCTTGCTGTGCGGACTCCAAATCGGTTTTCATGGCGTAGGAACCGGCTGGGCGCTTTCACTCCTGACAAAACAGAGCACACCTGCCACAATTCCGTCGGCCACCAAATCGGGGTTATCCACCAGGAGGCTTCGGTCTAGGTACAGGAAGCCGGTCTCGATGATTGCGGCCGGAGTAGAAGGGTCAATGGCTCTGAAGGCATGATAATCGGTCATGTTGACAGTAACATTGCCCGCACGGTACGTTAGACCAGTGACATTGCCATAGCGATCATACAGACAGGCAGACAGCCGGTCGGTGAGGTTCTGATCATGGCTGTAGGTGGAGGAGGCCACTTTGAAACCGGTGGCCTGAGCGTCAATGACATCGCAAGTATCGCTGTGGATGGAGAGCAGCAGTGCAGCCTGATAGCCGTCCAGGCGCGGGTCGAATTCCTGAAGCAGGTCAATATCATAGCCACGCGCTTCAAGTTTCTGCCGTACGAGAGAGGCGATCGCCAAGTTGATATCATGTTCGTTTGTGCCATCCGGGCAGACTGCACCCGGGTCACTGCCGTTTCCCCAGTGGCCGGAGACAATGCCGATACGCACCGGCTTCTGAGTCGTCGGGACAATTTCCCCGCTGTCCGGTTGAGGAGTCAGTATGCTGGCAATAATTGATCCGAAATCGCCTGAAAACATTTTCGGGGAGAAACCAGTAAACAGGGTCGCTAATAGAAAGGCAACGCTGAAGGTGGTCTGTAAAATACGACCGGTGCTGGTGCCTCTTTTCGAACGGGAAGGGTTGGAGAAAGTAGGATCAGCCATATTTAACGCAATAGTACCTTAAATTGGTTCAAAAAGGCAGGGCTTTTAATAGTGAAATAGGGGTAATAATTATAGGTAGGGTTTTTTTCGGGGAATCCAGGAATCGCCCTGGCGGAAGAGGAAATTCCAAGAGACCCGGCTCCGGTTGGCTGACATTCGGGCTATAATAAACTGTGCTGAGAACTGTTCTTTCTGGAGCCTTTTGACATGCTGGTTATCTTCAGCGATATTCATCTCGGAGACGGGACCTGTGAAAAGCCGATCTCTCCAGCTGCAATCCAACTCCCAGAAGAGCAGAAGTTCAACCCTTACCAGGTGTTGACGTACTTGTCATTCTATAAGGATGATGAACGCTAGGGCCTCCGCTTCGAGACATGGTCAGGGTCGTTTTCGGATTGAACATGCCTGAATACTTATATCTGATCCATCCCTACCGCCACGGCTTCTTTGACGCTCCCACCCCGAAAGAAGAAGCCGTCCTGGAGGAGCATTTCACCTATCTCAAAAAAGCCGCCGAAGCGGGGACTGTCCTGTTGGCGGGTCCATGTACGGACGATACTTTTGGACTGGTGGTTTTCCGCGCCGAAAACGACGACGCCGCCAAAGTTTTCATGTTCAGCGATCCGAGCGTGAAGAAAAACGTCATGGTGGCGGAACTTCATCCCATGCGTATCTCCATCCGAGGAAAATGACAATCTACCCCGCTTCCGCGCTGCGTACTGTTGCGCTCCGGACTCAGAACCTGCATGGCGCCAACGGTAACGAACCCACGCCGACGCCAGAAAACCTTTTCCAAATCATCAACCAGATTGGATGTGTGCAGATTGACACGCTCCACATGGTTCGCCGCAGCCAGTACCTGGTGCCCTGGAGCCGGATAGGGACTTACGACCCGAGAAAATTCGACGATCTCATCTTTGGACCAGAACGCCGCTTCTTCGAGGGCTGGGAGCACGCTGCCACCATCATCCCGCTGGAGGAATACCGGTACCAGATGCCGCGTCAGCGCAACTTGCGTGAACATCCCAACAACTGGTACAACCGCTGGCTGAATGAACTTGTTCAAAAGGATTTCGTATCACAGGTGCTGGAACGTATCCATCGTGAGGGCGCGCTAAAGGTTAGCAATTTCGAGTCGGACGGGCACAAAGGCGGCACATGGTGGAACTGGCGACCGGCCAAGGCTGCATTGGAATTGCTGTATGGGTTTGGTGAACTGATGATCGCCGACCGGGTTAAATTCCAGCGCGTTTACGATCTGACCAAACGCCTCCTGCCCAATTGGGTGAGTACGAGCGAGCCAACAGTGGAAGAGCGCGACCGGTTCTGGGTCGAGCGCGGAGCGAAGGCACTGGGTGTCTGCCTGCCGCGCCACGCCGGGGACTACACTTGGATGAAAGTAACCAGATCGCGCCCCGCCGTGAAAAGACTGGTTCGAGACGGCATCCTGCTCGAGATCACGGGCGAACTGGCGGACGGGAAAACCGCCGAACTGATCATCCACCGCGACAACCTACCCCTGCTCCAGCAAGCCGCCGATGGAGCACTCCAAGCCGGGCGGACGACCTTCCTCAGTCCGTTCGACAGCTTGTTCTGGGCTGCCCGGCGTGACGAGATGTTTTGGAGCTTTCACAAGGCACTGGAATGTTACCTTCCTGCCTCGAAACGCGTCTATGGCTACTTCTGCCTGCCCATCCTGCACAAAGACCGGCTGGTGGGCCGCTTCGACCCAAAACTGGAACGCAAATCCGGCACGCTGATTCTGCGCTCCCTGTATCTGGAACCACGTGTCAAAGCAGGTGAGGAACTCATCAAGAATGTCGCCAGCAGCATGCGCGATTTCATGGCCTTCCATGAAGCCAATGAACTGGTTATCGAGCGCAGTGAACCGGCGATTTTTGGTAAGAAATTATTGAAGACAATGTAACAACTCAAGCCAGCCTTACGAAGGTATATATTTCTGGTAGAACTTCTGAAAAAACCAGGCTTTTCGCTCGAAGGTAATTTCAGAATGCGACAAAACCTTCGCAAGCGTGAGCAGTTACAAAGTAATCTATTCACCTGGCCCACTATTTTTGGAGCACAGCCATGAACGATCAAAACGAAAAAATCAACAAACACGAACTCCTCGAACGGATCCGCGCTGAACATGGGCATTTGGAAGAAACGCTCGCCGACCTGACTCACGCACAAATGCAGCTCCCCGGTGTGGATGGCGATTGGAGCGTCAAGGATGCACTGGCCCACATTTCGGCATGGGAACGATGCATGATCAGGTGGGTTGGCAGTCTCTTGCGCAACGAAGAGCCCGCCATCCCCCTGCCCTGGGACGTGGACCACATGAACGCTGAAACATATACCTTGGTCAAGGATAAACCGTTAGCCGAAGTGCTGGAGGAATTCCGCCAATCTTACCGGGATTCCCTGGTACTCACCGAGAGCCTGAGCGAGGAACAACTGCAACTCGTCCACGCCGACACCTGGCCGATGGGTCCGCTATGGACCGGCGTAGCCGCCAACACGAACTGGCACTACAAAGAACACCGTACAGATATCCAGAAGTGGCTTAAAATCCAATAGAAGGAACGCTGATATGCCCACCCACCCTCTGCTCGCATTGGCGCGCACGATAGGCAATCCCGTCATCGGAGGCGATACCGTCACCTTTCTCTGGCAGGGGAAATTCGCCCCGCGCCTGATGGACGATCTCCACAACTGGGAGGAAAAAACCCAGACCATGCAACCCGCCGGGACGGACCTGTGGTCCTACTCGATGCCCCTCGCCGCCGATGCCTACCTAGAATATACCTTCCTCGACACGAAGACCGGCGAGCGAATCCCCGACCCGCTCAACCCCAACCGCATCTGGAATGGGATCAACGGTTATAACAATTATTTCTACATGCCGCGCGGTGGACCAACCCCGCTCATCCTACCAGCCAAAGGAGTTGCCAGAGGAACAGTGACCCGTCACCAGATCCCGACGAAAGAATATGTTGTAGGCGCAAAACGGACCGTGTTCCTTTATCAGCCCCCATTCAGGGCGCCCGTCCCGCTGGTGGTAGTCTATGACGGCCCCGACTACCTGAAACGCGCCAAATTAAACATTATTGTGGACAACATGATCGCCGAGAAACGCGTTCGTCCATTTGCAATGGCGCTGGTCCAGAACGGCGGACCGGCGCGCAGCTTGGAATATTCCTGCTCTGATTCCACGCTGGGATTCGTGTTTGATTGTGTCATCCCGCTGGCGCAGGAGCATCTCATATTGACGCCTCCCGGCGGAGAACCATATGGGGTGCTGGGCGCTTCGTTGGGTGGATCGATGGCACTATACTCGGGGATGCGCCTGCCACAGGTCTTTGGCAAAGTGATGAGTCAGTCAGGAGCGTTCATCCTGCCAGAACATGAGTTTGTAGTGGTAGACCTGGTTCGCAACGCTCCGCTTCCTGAAATTGATATCTGGATGGATACCGGTCGTTATGAATGGTTGCTAGATGGCAACCGGGAGATGTACGCTCTGTTAAAAGAGAAGGAATACAAAGTGAAATATCACGAGTTTTCCGGCGGGCACAACTACACTTCCTGGCGCGATGATGTCTGGCGTGGGCTAGAAACACTGTTCCGATGATGGTATATAATTAACCCCAACCATTGGTATGGATCCGGAGGCAGCATGATGAAGACCCGAACCGTTATATACCCGATCATTGTCCGTTACACTCTTTTAGGGGTTGGTTTCGGCTTCCTTTTCCCTGTTCTTGGAACCATCTTTCAGATCATCCTTGACAGGCTGTCCATCAATATTTCTTCGATATTTCTGGCTCAACAAAACCAGCCTCTATTGTGGATAATCGATTCCGCCCCCCTGTTCCTTGGGATGGCTTTCGGCTTTATTGGCTTGCGTCAGGCTCGACTGACGAACATGAAAAATGAACTAGAACATACGGTCGAGGAACGCACAGTAGAACTACAAACGGTCAACAAACAGCTTAGCCAAGAATTGGAAATGCTCCACCAGGTCGAAACAGCAGTAAGCCGCAGTAAGAAAGAATGGGAAACCACCTTTGATGCCGTCGCGGATTTGATCTTTGTCACTGATTCCGGCGGGAATATTGTCCGCTGTAACAAAACGGCTGTTCAGAAACTTGATTCATCCTTCAAAACATTAATTGGGAGTCCACTGCTGGAAACGCTGCGAGCCAAGAATCAATCAACGTCCCCGGAACTCCATAGCGGAGAAATGGAAATTCCCCGGCTGGGTAGCTGTTTTGAAGTGCTTATTGAACAGATGGCTCTTGAAGGCCCACCACGAACAATATACGTTCTACATGATATTTCAAAGCGAAAGCAAATCGAGGAGGATATTACCAGACAGAAGAAATTCTTTGAATCCCTAGTCGTAAACAACCCGGCTGCGATCATCGTCCTCGATGAAAAAGAACGCATTGCCTCCTGCAACCCGGCCTTTGAGCATCTTTTCGGATACACGCTGACTGAGATTATCGGGGCCAACCTGGATACCTTGATCGCCACCGAGGCGACTCACCAGGAGGCCATTCAATATACCCAGCAAGCTTTGACCGGCGGCACGGTTCATGGGATTGGTAAACGGAGGCGTAAGGATGGCATATTGGTTGATGTAGAAATTTTTGGTGTACCTGTCGTCGTCGGTGAGCAGAAGATCGGGGCGCTGGCAATCTATCACAATATCACCGAACTCCTCCACGCTCAGCAAGAGGCGGAGGAAGCCAACCGAGCTAAAAGCGAGTTCCTTGCCAATATGAGTCACGAAATCCGCACCCCGATGAACGGCGTGATTGGCATGCTCGAACTTGCACTGGATTCGAGTCTGACCGATGAGCAACGCGAATATCTGAACATTTCCCTCCAGAGCGCCGAGGCTTTGCTAGCGCTCATCAATGACATCCTTGATTTTTCCAAAATTGAAGCCAAAAGAATGGAGCTGGAAAAGATCAATTTCAATTTGCGGACTACCGTCGAGGATGCAGCTTCCTCTCTCGCCCAGCGTGCCCAAGATAAGGGCCTGGAACTCGCCTGTCTGATCCACCCAGACCTGATATCCGAGCTTAAGGGCGACCCGGCACGTCTACGCCAGATCATGATCAATCTAATTGGGAATGCCATCAAATTCACCCATCAGGGCGAGGTTGTCATCCGTGCCGAACCGGTCAGCGAAACCGATACGCAAGTCACGGTTTATTTTTCCATACAGGATACTGGCATCGGCATTCCACTTGAGCAGCAGCAATCCATTTTCGAACGGTTTACCCAGGCCGACGGTTCCACCACACGAAAATATGGCGGCAGTGGATTGGGCCTAACCATTTGCAAACAACTGGTGGAGGCAATGGGAGGCGAAATTGGGGTGGAAAGCACCGCGGGGGTTGGAAGCACATTCTGGTTTCAGATCACTTTTGAAAAACAACCTGCCGAAAGGCGCGGTACTGCCCCGCTCATTATCAAACCGGTCAACCTGTCGGAGATGCGCATCCTTGGAGTGGACGACAACGCCACAAACCGCACGATTCTAACCAAGACCGTGGAGGGTTTTGGCTGCCGGGTGGATACAGTAGCCAGTGGTTCGAAGGCGATTGAGATACTCCGGAATGCCTTGCGGAATGGCGATCCATACCAGGTGGTCTTGCTCGATATGCAGATGCCCGGCATGGATGGCGAACAAGCCGCCCGGGCCATCAAGGGCGATCCTGCCCTGAGAGACATCCGCATCATTGTCCTGACATCCATCGGCCAGCGCGGCGACGCCGCCCACATGGAGGCCTTGGGGTGTTCAGGTTACCTGCTCAAACCTGTCCGACAGCATATGCTCTACGAGGCTCTTTTAGCTGTCCTGGGTCGCAAAGAAGAAGCGGAACCAGCCATCATCACCCGCCACCTGCTGGCGGAACAGAAGCAACACTCCAATCAGCGCATCCTGCTGGCAGAGGATAATTCAATCAACCAGAAACTGGCGGTGATCGTGCTCAATAAATCCGGCTTCTCCGTGGACGCGGTCGAAAACGGCCTGCAGGTCATCGAAAAAGCAAAAGAAGGGAAATACGATGCCATCCTGATGGATGTGCAGATGCCAGAGATGGACGGCTTCGAGGCCACCCGGCATATCCGTGAATGGGAGGCCGGCCGCCAGCACATTCCCATCATTGCCATGACCGCCCACGCCATGAAAGGCGACCGGGAACGCTGTCTCGAGGCAGGGATGGATGATTATGTTTCCAAACCGCTTGAAATACGCATCCTGCTGGGCGTGCTCGATCGCTGGCTTCAACTTTCAGAAGTGGAAGAGGCTCAGCCAGTCCACATCAAGGGACCGGCTCCCGCTACACCGCCTTTCGCCACGGCTCCTATCGAGCCCCCCACCCCTTCTGCAGACGACCTCCCGATGGATATCGAACGTGCCCTCGAACGGTTCGGCGGCGACAGGCCATTCCTAACCGAAATGAGCAGGGACTTTGCAGCCGGTTTCCCTGAACGGATCAAAGACATCAAAACCGCCCTCGAGACCCACAACGCCAATGACCTCAGCCGGCTTGCACACAACTTGAAAGGTGTTTCTGCCAACTTCAGCGCCGGTCCTGTCACCAAATTGTCCGATGAACTCGAAGCCCTTGGCCGCCAGGATGACCTTGCCAGCGCGCCCGGACTGCTTGCCGGTCTCGAGATCGAAGTAAGCCGTCTGGTTAAATACCTAAAAGAGACCGGGATTACTTTATAAAATATGGCTCGTTGCCTTTGAAGTTGGTCCTCCGTCACCATTACGTTAATACTATAAGGAGATTTATGATGCCTAAACAAATCCTACTTGTTGACGATGATGAAATGCTGCGAAAGATGACAAGAGCTTTGCTCGCCAGGCAAGGCTTCGACGTAATCGCCGTGGAAGATGGCCCGAAGACATTGGACCAATTGAAAACCACCCGCCCCGACATCATTCTGTTGGATGTGATGATGCCTGGGATGGATGGGTTTACTGTCTGCCGCGAAATACGCGCCAATCCCGCCACCGCGCGCATCCCGATCATCATGCTGACCGCGCTGGACAGCGTGGAAAACAAGGTTAAAGGCTTCGAGGCAGGTGCGGACGATTATCTGGCTAAGCCCTGCGATACAATAGAATTGGTTGCCCGCATCAACGTTTTAATACGTCGGGCTGAAGCGCAAGCGCCGCAAATCGCGGTACCGGCAACAACAATCGCGCGCGAAACTGCGCGCACCATCGCTGTCTTCTCCCTACGCGGCGGGGCAGGTGTCTCGACAATCTCGGTCAACGTGGCAGCTGGTCTATCGCAACTGTGGGAAATGCAGGTTGCCCTGGTGGATATGGTGGCTGTTGCCGGACAAAGCGCCCTGTTCCTGAACCAATCGCTCCGAAATACCTGGACTGATTTGTGCAAAATGGAAGTGATCGACGAAGATGCAGTCTTGAGTGCAATGCTGCCGCATGAGAGCCGCGTCCGGACCCTGGCTTCGCCCCGCCGCCCCGAAGAAAGCGAGCTGCTCACGACAGAAAAGGTGAGAACGACCCTAGAACTGCTCCGCTCCACTTTCCCTTATGTAGTGCTGGATATGCCTCACGATTTGAGCGAACGGTCACTGACTGCCCTGGATCAGAGCGATATCATCTTGATCATCACCCAGCCTGAGATCGCCTCCCTGCGGGCCGCCAGCATGGCGATGGAGATTTTCGAAGCCCTGAAATTCAACGAACATAAGAAGGTTTACATCATCCTGAACTGGACCTTCCCGCGCCATGGGCTGGCTTTCAAAGATATTGAACGGATGCTCAAGTCCAAAATAGACCTGATTTTACCTTATGCGGCAGATGAATTTGTCACTGCCTTGAATATAGGTAACCCACCGGTACTGTCCGATCCTGAGAGCCCGCTGGGCGTCATTTTTGAGGATATCGCCATGGCCCTAAGCAAGGACGCACAACTCAAAGTGCGACCAGAACGGCCTACAATGGCCTGGAAGCGCGTTACGGAACGCATCCGCAATAAGAAGCAGAAGTAGCAACAGGTACAGGTGGACCAGCGTGTCTGCCCTCATAAACGTAATGATCCTCGCCAGCCTCTGCTACATCCACCATGACGGTTCCACGTTGATGCTCCACCGCGTCAAGCGGCCTGATGACATTCATGCCGGCAAGTGGAACGGTTTGGGTGGTAAGTTCGAGCCGGGCGAATCGCCGGAGGAATGCGTTATCCGTGAGGTGCGTGAGGAATCCGGGTTGGAAATAACCACCCCGCGACTGCACGGGCTGGTCATGTTCCCCGGCTTCAAGGGCAATGACTGGTACGTGTTCGTCTTTATGGCGGATATATTCAGCGGGGAACTGATAGAGAACGGTGAGGGTTACTTAAAATGGATCCCCGATAAGGACCTTGAGTCCCTGCCGCTTTGGCCCAGCGACCATATATTCTTTCCCTGGCTGCGGGAGGAGAAGTTCTTTTCAGCCAAGTTTGTTTATCAGGGGGATGTATATCTGAGACACGAAGTGACATTCTACCCCTAGGTGCAGAAGGCGTCCATCGGATGTAAGCACTACTCGCCCCTATGTATCGCCGGTTGGCATTATAATTAGCTTGTTATGTCCATCTTCACTTCCAAACACATCCTCCTCGGCGTTACCGGTTCCATTGCCGCCTATAAGGCTGCCGACCTGGCCTCCAAACTGACCCAGGCTGGGGCGCAGGTGGATGGAATTCTCACCCCCGCGGCGGAGAAATTCATCACCCCACTCACCTTCCAGTCTGTCACCGGGCGGAAGGTCTTTACCGACGCTGAACTGTGGGGTGGTATAGCGCACGTACTGCACGTCGGCCTCGGTCACAGCGCAGACCTGCTGGTCATTGCTCCCTGCACCGCCAATACACTCGCCAAACTGGCCCACGGCATCGCGGATAACCTGCTCACCATCACCGCGCTGGCAATGCGTTCGCCCACTCTCATAGCACCCGCAATGGATGCCGGCATGTTCGAGCACCCAGCCACGCAGGAAAATATCCGCATCCTGTGCGGACGCGGCGTCCACTTTGCCGGGCCGGATGAGGGCCACATGGCCTCGGGGCTGACCGGACGCGGGCGGATGGTGGAACCGGCGGAATTACTCGGCCACATCCGCTTAACGTTGGGATTCGGCGGGAGACTGGCCGGAAAGAAGATCGTTGTAACCGCCGGCGGGACGCAGGAACCAATCGACCCGGTACGGGTGCTGACGAACAAGTCCTCCGGTAAACAAGGTTATGCTACAGCCCAAGCCGCCCTCGATGCAGGCGGAACCGTGGTCTTGATTACTGCGCCGACGTGTTTGACACCGCCGGTGGGCGCGAAAGTCATCCCGATCTGCACCGCCCAAGAGATGCTGGAAGCCGTGCTGGCTGAATCCACCGGAGCCAACGCCTTAGTGATGGCTGCCGCGGTGGCTGACTTTCGCCCGAAGACGGTTGCAGAAAACAAACTCAAGAAACGGGATGGGATTCCGCAGATCGAACTGGGGGCCGCGCCGGATGTCCTTATAGCGGTAGCTGGTTTGGGGTCCAGGCGGCCACGGGTCATTATCGGGTTCGCTGCAGAAAGCCGCGACCTGCTCGAGAACGCATCCAGTAAGTTAAAGTCCAAAGAGCTGGATATGCTGGTTGCTAACGATGTTTCCGCACCCGACGCCGGGTTCGGGGTTGACACCAACCGCGTAACGCTCCTTTTCCCGAATGCAAAGGAAGAAACATTGCCGCTGTTGAGCAAATCCGAAGTGGCAGAAACCATCATCGCACATGTTGCGGTACTCCTGGAGAGTAAATGACAAGAATTCTGGTGTTCTCCGACATACATGCCAATGCCGTCGCGCTGGAAGCCGTCATAACGGATGCCGGGACGGTGGACGAGACCTTGTGCTTGGGCGACGTGGCCGGCTATGGCCCGCAGCCAAACGAATGTATCGAGCGCATCCACTCCCTGCCCAATTTAACCTGCATTATGGGCAACCACGATTTCGCCGCTATCGGAAATATCGCGCTGGAGATTTTCAATTCCGACGCAAGAAAGGCACTACTCTGGCAGCGCAAGCAGTTCAGTGAGGAAAGCAGGAGCTTCTTAAGCTCCCTGCCTGACGAGCTGGTTGTGCATGGTGAGGTTTCACTGGCTCACGGCAGTCCGCGTGACCCGATTTGGGAATACGTGATGAACACGCTCGTTGCTCGCATCAATCTATCCTACTTCGAGACACCCTGGTGCTTCGTGGGACACTCGCATTTTCAAGCCGTGTTCCAATACCATTCCAAGACCGATGATATATCCATCGAGGTGCCCCACCCGGCAGAGCAATATGAACTTAAAGAACGCGCCCTGCTTAACCCCGGTTCGGTCGGCCAACCGCGCGACCGGGACCCGCGCGCCGCTTACGCCATCTACTCCCCCGAAGCGCGCACCTGGGAACCGCGCCGCGTGGAATACGATATCAAGGCGGTGCAGAAAATGATTATGGATGCAGGCCTTCCGCCCAGGCATGCCGCGCGCCTTGCTGGAGGCTGGTAAATCGCAAATCAAAGGCACCAGGAGAAAGAACCTGCTGGTGCCTTTTTCATGAGATGAAGGAACCTTTATTACCAGTCAGGCGTCTATGAGGCAACCTGATCTGTTTTGCCTTATGAAGGAGGAGAATGCCATGAAAAAGAGAATCGTTTTTATTTTTGTCGCCCTGGCCCTGGTGCTGGCAGCCTGCGGTGTAAAAGCCGCCGCCACGCCTTCGGTGGAACTGGTCTCCCCAGGCGGTCGTGCACCATCCAATGAAGCTGCTCCTTTCCCCACCCAGGCCTATGCTGGTGTTACCGATGCCAACAAAGGATCCGGCGATATGAGCACCAGCAGCTCGGCTCTCCAGGACCGGCTGGTCATCATGAACGCAGACCTGACCATCGTCATCCCCGACCCGCAAGCCAAGATGGAAGCAATAAGCCAGATGGCAAATAACCTGGGCGGCTTTGTCATATCAATGAACATGTACCAGACATCCACGCAAAACGGCGAAACCGCCCCGGAAGGCACCATCTCCATCCGCGTCCCGGCAGATAAACTGGAAAACGCCATGAGCCAGATCAAGGCCGACGCGGTGGAAGTGCGCAACGAGACCCGTTCCGGTCAGGACGTGACCGCCGCATACGTGGACCTGCAAAGCCAGCTAACCAACCTGGAAAAAGCCGAGGCGGACCTCCAGGTAATCATGGATGAAGCGAAGGATAACCCCAACAGCACCACCACATCCAAGACACAGGACGTGCTGGATGTGTATAATCAAATCATCTCCGTGCGCGGCCAGATCGAGACAATCAAAGGTCAGATGCAGTATTACGAACAAGCCTCCGCCTACTCACTCATCAATGTGACCCTGATCGCTGAAGAAACCATCAAGCCGATCGAGATTGGCGGATGGAAACCCGAAGGTGTGGCCCGGGACGCCATCCAGTCGTTGATCAAGTTCTGGCAGGGTTTCGTGAACTTCCTGATCAACTTATTCCTGCTCATACTGCCGATTTTGATTACCATCTTTGTCCCGATCGCGCTGGTGATCTGGGGTATCGTCGCCCTTGTGAAGCGGCAAAAGAGGAAGAAAGTACAGGCCAATAAGGTATAACCTACCTCATCTCTCCAAGACCCCTCTCCCAAAAAGAGAGGGGTATAATTTTGCTGATGGAGAAACTTGTCCACGAAGCTGAGCAGCTTTTTGGTATCCACCTGACCGGGCGACAGGTGGGGGCATTGATGACATTCGAGTGCGAATTGCTGGCGTGGAACGAGAAGTTCAACCTGACTGCCATCCGTGACTTGGAAGGGATCCGCACCAAACACTTCCTGGACTCCTTCTCCTGCGTGCTGGCCTGGAAGGAATTCCCACCCCGGCGGCTGATCGACATAGGTACCGGCGCTGGTTTTCCGGGTATCCCGCTGAAGATCCTGTACCCGTCCATGCGGCTGACACTGGTCGAATCGGTAGGCAAGAAGGCCAATTTTTGCCGGCACATGGTTGAGACCCTAAACCTGGAGGCCACGGAAGTGGTCACCGCCCGCGGCGAAGATGTGGGCCAGATGCCCACTCACCGCGAAACCTACGACTGGGCCGTGGCGCGCGCAGTGGCAAATCTACCGGTGCTGGCGGAATACCTTCTGCCGCTGGTGCATGTGGGCGGGGCCATGCTGGCGCAAAAAGGCCAGAGCGGATCTGCGGAGACCCACAGAGCCGAAAAGGCGCTCAAGATCCTCGGTGGACGCACGCGCCAACTCCTCCCGGTCACATTACCGGGGGTGGCCGACGAACGATTCCTGGTGGTGGTGGACAAGGTGGCCGCTACACCCCCACAGTATCCGCGCAAGGCAGGCATCCCAGCGAAGAAACCGTTATAGCAAAATCCTGAATATCAAAAATATAAGAGCAGACTGTTCGCCTGCTCTTATAGGCATTATCCTGTATGGATTTATCCATGAGATTTATTGTTCAGTAGCTTTCATACTGCGCTCGTACCACCAATCTTCTGTATGCAGGTAACCAAGCAGGGCTTGTGAAGCCACCCAGCGCAACGGTTCAGGCGGCCAGACGATGGGTTTGCGTTCCACGAACCAGATCGAGGTCAGGTCGGTCTTGCGTTCGAGCAACAAATCGGCTAACGTCTGTCCATTAAGATGAGTCGGCGCGACGCCATGACCCACGCAGCCGACACTGTACCAGGCGCGCTGGTCGCCGACCATACCAATGGCAGGTGCCATTTGCAGGGTCACGCTGACGGGACCGCCCCAGCGAAAAATAAACTTTATATCCTTCAAGGCGGGAAACAGTTCAATCGTATCCTTCTCCAGTTGCTGGAAGGTCTTCTCGTTCAGGTCCCGTTCCATGTCACGGCCATAGGTTATAGTTACGTCACTGCCTCCGATGGCGAGACGGTTGTCCACAGTGAGGCGCAAGTAATGCACAAGATTGCGCGCGTCTTCGAGTCCCTGACGATTCTTCCAGCCAATGGGGTCCATTTGCGCTTTGGTTAAAGGCTCGGTAATGACCATGTGTGTGAAGGCAGGCACTTGCTTGTTCCAGATTTCTGGGATGAGATGTGAATAGGCGTTGGTGGCGAAAACGATCTTATCAGCAGTAACCGTCCCCTGAGGTGTCTTCAACATGAACTTCGCCCCGCGCTGGATCTCAACCACGGGTGACTGCTCGCAGATAACCGCCCCGACTTCCTGCGCGATGCGCTTCAATTCTCGCACCTGTTTGGCTGGATTCAAAATTCCGCAACGCGCTTCACTCCACGCCCCCAACACCAGCGGACTGTTCACCTCAGCGCGGGCTTTTTCCTGATCAATCCACTCAATGCCGGTTACTCCGAGGCTGGTGAGCAATTCGATGTCGTGCTGGATGCGTTTGACATAGCCGGGCGTGGTCGCCAACCGCAGGAAGCCAGTGTATTCAAAATCACTCTGTATATTGTGCTCGCGGATCAGGTCGCGTACCAGGTCCACCGAGCGTTCGCAGTAGTGGTGCGCCTCGACCGTACGCTGTTTGCCGAACAGCATGGCTGTCACAGCCGGCTCAAGGCCAAACAGTGTCATTGCAAAGCCGCCATTGCGTCCGCTGGCGCCGTATCCGACAACCTCACTCTCCAGCACTGCGACCTTCAGCGCCGGTTCGGCTTTGCGCAGGAAATAGGCGGTCGAAAGGCCAGTGAATCCTCCACCGATGATGGCGACATCCACGGTGATGTCACCTTCCACGGGCGCATTGGGGGAGTACGGCCCGTAGGTATTAAGCCAGTACGATTTTTGGGTGTAATCAATGGACATGGTTCCCTCCTTGGTGAGCCAGGATTATAGAGTTATTGTAGCACGAAGAGATGATAAAGAATGAAACAACTAAGTGCCAAAATCCCTTGACAGCCGATAAACCAATACTTGTTTACCTATAATTCATTCTCCTCTTCCTCCCTCGCCACCTCGCCGTATTCTATCTTCCTCCTTAAATCCTCAGGCCACTGACTCACATCCTCCGACGGTAAAAACCTCGGGCTGGGATCGTTCTGCGTGAGAATGTCGCGCGTGCGGCAGTTGAGCACGGCTTTGGCTGCGTTAATTCCCGATTGCGTCACGCCTGCCACGCCTTGACTAAGCGTGCTCGCGCCGCATAGGTACAACCCTTCGAACTCGGTGCGCGTGGAGAAGGCCCACGGTCCCACCTGCGCCGGGCTTTTTGCGATGCCGTAGAGATTGCCGCGCGTGCCATTGAGATAATGTTCGTTCGTCAGCGGCGTGCCCAGGCTGGAAAATACGATATGCTTGCTCAACCCGGGGACGTGCTTCTCCAGCCCGCGCACCATTTTCCATGCCAAGTCTTCCTTCATCGCCTCATAGTCAGCGGGGCGTGCGCAGAATTGGATGTGCGCCCACTTCTCAAACGCCTCATAACCCACGAAGGCGAACGACTCGCAGGTGTGATGTCCCGAGTGCATTTTCGACGGGTCCTTTAACGTCGTCACCGTCAGGAACATGCCAGGCAGAGTCTCGTCGTGCAGCACGGCGTCGGTGAGACCTTCTGTATAGATCCTGTCCACATCGGGGTGGTCGTAGAACCAGAAGTTGCCCGAGTCGAGTCCCGCAGCGCGCAGGTCCATGTCGGTGGCGAAGAACAGGCTGAGGCACGAAGTGGAATATTTGACGGAATTAACTTTCCGCTTGAGCCGAGGCGAGAGCCTGTCGCGTCCGATCAACTGTCCAAAGGTCACCTCGGGGTCCGTGTTGGAGATGACCACGCCTGCACGGATCTGCTCACCACTATCTAATTCCACGCCGATGACTTTTTTCCCTTCAAGAAGGATTCGCTTCACACGGCACTTGAGCCTGATCTCGCCACCGGCACGTATCAGCGCCTTGACAAATGCGCGCGGAATGGCAAACGACCCGCCGAGCGGATAGTAGCCGCCGTCCAAGTAGTGATAGGTGATGCCGGCATGCATGAACGCTGAGACCTGCGAGGGCGGCAGTCCGTGGTCGCCCGACTGCCCCGCCAGCACGCCGCGCAGAACTGGATCGCTGACATGCGCGTTGATGAGGTCTGCGCCCGAAGCGCGCATCCACTTGAGGACGGTCGGCGCGCTCAGCGCGGATTTTAATGGATGATTCAAATCGCCAAGGCGTGAGAGCGACTCAACCATGTTTATTAAATCCGCAAAGTATCCGTCAATCCCCTTGGCTTCGTGTGGGAAATGACTCTTCAGCCGTTCGATCAAATTTTCCTTGCCCTTCGGGAAATCCACGCGCTTTTCGCCGATGACAATATGGTCATAACCGTCGGGGTTGAGCTCGCAGAAAGTGAGATCCTGCGAAACGCCGAGACCCTCGTAGATATGACGCAGTCCACCTCCCTCCTGCAGGTCACCGATGTAATGCACACCAGGGCTGAAACGATAGCCCTGGAGCGTGAACGATTGAGTCCACCCACCCGGCCGGTCGTGCTGTTCGAGCACCAGCACCTTCTTCCCAGCCTGCGCCAATGCCACCGCAGCGGTCAGTCCGCCCGCACCTGAGCCAACAATGATCGCGTCGTAATCCACGCTAGCATCCCTTGTCAATAATCTTGATCTCGTCCAGCTTGTTGGGGATGATGCAAAGGAACTCAAAATTCTCCTCCCCAACATTCTGATACCAGTGCGGTACCCCCTCTGGGATGAAGACCACATCCCCGGTATGGACATCGAAAGTCTCATCCCTTATGCCGATGCTGGCGTGACCCTGCAAAACGTACTGTTCGTGCTCTACCGTGTTCGTATGGTTTGGCATCCCGCCGCCGGGTTCCATCACGAAACGGCGCAAGGCAAAGTTCGGTCCTTCCTGTGAAGAAATCAACACCTGGATGGTGGTCTTATCCCCCGCTTTGACAGCCTGCGCATCCACATCCTGTGCATGTTTGATAGACATTTTACCCTTCCTTTCCAGCCTCCCCGACCTTAATCATCAGGACAGTCACTTTGGAGGATTTGGTTTTTTCAACGACCCAGGAGAATGCTTTTTCCAAGGCCGAAATATGCGCTTTTCCATCAGATTTAGATTGGCTTATTCGCTATTGATCAGACATATTTCGAGCAGCGGAAGACCTTCCAGTTTAATTTGATAAATCGGGGTCAGATTTTCACATGCGCTGGTTACATCGTTATAGAAAGCCTCTCTGGTTATGAACATGATGTATAGATTCTTGGTCGCCAGAACTTTCTCAGCGTCAGCAGTGTATGGCAAAATATGGAGATCCGGGCGTATCCAGAGAGGGCCGGCGATATCAATCGTCCATCCAGCTAAGGGAACATAAACAGTTGAATTTTGAGCAGCGTGGTCATTTAGCCAGGTTATTCCTCGGCGATAGCTCGTCGCCCAGTAGTCAGAAGTATTATCGTTGCCAAAAATATTCCTCGCACCAGCGAAGCCTCCGACGATTTGATTATAGTAGATATATTGGAAGGGATTATATCGAATGTATATTTCTGCTAGATTCGCAACAAGACAGACAAGTAAAATAGAAGATGCAACTTTATTCCACTTTGGCCACTTTTCCTGAAGTATTGTAAGGAGTGCGCTTGCTCCATATGCAGCAATAATCGCCGCAGCTGGAAGGAACTCAAGAAAATGCCGGATGCCATCAAAATTTGTCATTCCTGGGGGCATGGTGCGGAGGATGGGTAATAATAACCAAACCAGCAACACCTGGCCTGATAGAGACTGCTGTTTTTTTCGTTGAACCCACATGAATATCAAGCCCAACAAAAGAAATATCAGCATTGTTTCGGGCATGGTGCCAATAACCAGGAAAGGAATTTCCCAATTCCATGTAGTCGGGTGTCCACTCCCACTGGCTAGATTTAGCTGGAAATAATTTAAAATAGCTCTAAACGGAGAATTTTGAACGTACAGGTAGGGCCAACAAAGGATAAAAAAGACGACCGCGCTAAGGATCATGGAGAGGTAATGCAGCCAATTTTCCTTTATGTGATGGAAGATTTCCTTGACTTTTGGAATTGAAAACCCAATTGGGCAAAAGCCCAAAATAACCGTAATCGGAAGAAAAACAGCATTGAATTTCGTGGCTAGCGTGGCACCAAAGATAATGCCAGTGACGATCGATTTTTTATAGGTTGGCTTTTCAAACCACGACCAGTAGGCAAGAATTGTTAATCCATATAGAATTGTCTCCGGAATGTCTTTGGGATTGAAATGCATATCACCCCAAAAACGCGGGAAAGTCCCCAAAAAGAAAATGGTAAACAGGGCGACCCGCGTTCCCAACCTCTTCGAAACAAATCGATACAAAACCCAAAGAAAAATCGCTGCGAAAATAACCTTGAATAAGTGAAAGGCATCAACAGGACCCAACCAGTTTAGTCCGTAAGCGAACAGGTACATGCAGGCACTCGACAGAGTGTCGGCGAATGGGGGAAAATCCCACGGATAATTCCGTTCCGGTGATAAAAACAGATTCAACGGATGTGAGATCACCTGGGTGGGATCTTCAAAGTTCATCAAGTTTTTGTTGAAGGAGATCCAAAAGTTGAAGTACCGCTCGCCAAAGAAGAGATTCCCATATCCTTCATCCCAAGTAAGACCGTATTGATCAAGCGTCACAATGCCGCTAATCAAGAAAACCAAAATAAAAACTAAAGCGAGTAAATCAGCTTTGTGATTGAAAAGAAATTGGTTGAATTTGGATGCGCGTTTCTTTATGGTTCTTGGTTGATACCACAACTGTATTTCACTGGCATGATTGACAGGCACATCACTCCTCCCTTTTCTGCAGGATCTTGACTGTCCCCGAGGAAACTTCCCATTTTACAGCCTTTTCAACAAAATCGGGGGAAAACAACTTCAAATCCGTCGTGGTTAGCAGCGCCTGCTCGATTTTATCCAGGTAAGCCAGCAAATCAAGGCGGCGCTGTATATCCAGCTCGGCCAGCACTTCATCAAGCAACAATACCGGCCATTGACCGGTGCGGGATTTCATCCACTCGATCTCAGCCAGCTTGAGCGCCAAGAGTGTCGTACGCACCTGCCCGCGCGAGCCGAAGTCTGACAGGTCGATCCCATTGGCAAAAAAGCGCAACTCGTCCCTGTGCGGACCTAGGACAGTCACCCCGCGGCGAATCTCTTCAGCACGCGTTTCTTTCAGCGCCACGGCAAATCCCTGGCGGATGTGCTCCTCGCTGAAGCCATTACGCTGCACGGCGGTCTTGAGCGGCATGGCAATCTGCCCGTTCGGGGAAGGCAGCGGGTCGTAAGCCGGCTGGTAGTGGATCCGCAGTACTTCTGCACCATTCGTCAGGTCCCGGTGGATGCGGGTGGCCAATTTTTCGATCTCGTGTACCGCTTCGATGCGCCGCAGGATAATGGCCGCTCCAGTGCGAGTGATGGTCTCATCCCAGAAATCTAACTGACTCTGGTCCCCCCCACGCTCGGCCAACTGCTTGAGCAGGGCGTTGCGCTGGGTCAGCGCCTTACCATACTCGCTCAGCAGGGGAGCATAGCCAGGGACGGTCTGCGCCAACGCCAGGTTCAGGTAGCGGCGGCGTTCCTCTGGCCCACCTTCGATGATCTGCACCATCTGCGGCACAAAGATGACTGCGTTGAAATGCCCGATGACTTCGGACAGGGGACGTTTGATGCCATCAAGCAGGATCTCCTTGCGCAGGCGCTGCCCGTTGGCTCCCACCGCTTCGAGCACCAGCCGGATCTCGAGCCGGTGTTTGGCCGGCCCGCGTGTATACTCGGCTACCAGCCGACCCACCGCCAGCTCCTTTTTGGCCTCTAGGAAGTTGACTAATTGCCGGTCGGCGTGGGTTTGGAAGGAGGTGAAGGCTGCCAGGAAATAGACCGCCTCCAGCACACTGGTCTTGCCTTGGGCATTGCTACCGGTCAGCAAAACAACCCGCCGGGGGATGTCCATATCCAGGCGGGCGAAACTGCGGAAGTTGGTCAGGGAGAGATGAGAAAGATACATTCAGACATTCACACGTTGAACGTTGGCAAGTTGCACGTTAACATATTAGACGTTATCCAACACCGGCTCTTCCGGGGCGGGTTTCCAGACCTTTGTAGCTCGGTCGGTAAAAACGACGCCGTTCAGATGATCAATCTCATGTTGGAAGATACGCGCCAGCCAGCCTTTGGCCTTGATCTTGAACGGCTGGCCGCGGCGCGTCTGACCTTTGACCGTCACTGCCAGGGCACGCTCCACCTCGCCATGCAGGCCGGGGATGGATAGGCAACCTTCTATGCCCATTTCGGTCTCTGCGGAGGTCTCTTTTATCTCGGGGTTGACTACTACAAAGAGTTTCTTCGGGGTATCTTCCTGTGCATCGTCCTCAGGATACTCCACGACGATGAGACGGTCAGAGACGCCTACCTGCGGCGCGGCCAGCCCAACACCGGGCGCCGCACGCATGGTCTCGATCATATCCTCAACCAGGGATTGCAGTTCCGCATCAAAGCGGGAAATGGTCCGGGTTTTGCGGCGCAGGATGGGGTCTGGCAGGGTTACAATTTCACGGAGAGTCATGATTCACCAGTAAATGAACAGGTTGGAGCGCCTATTTTACTCCATTCTTCGGTTGGTTATCATCCGGTTTTGGTTCTTCCGAATCCTGGCTGCTTTTTATGCCCTCCTCACTCCGGATCTGCTGCTCGTTGTGGAAATAAGCGGCAAACCAATCTGCCGTACGCTCGCGCTCGCCATTGAGGCGGTCCTGTTCCTTCTTAGATATCCTTTCCAGACGTCGGCGCTCAATATCCTCCTGAACCGCAGAAGGATTAAAGACATTTTTAAAGATCATCTGCTTGCCGCCACCCACTGTGATCATCACGTTCCCATAATTGAAGGCGAGTTCCAAGAGGCCCTTCCGCTCATACTCTATGCTCAGAATATTATCCAGGGAGGCGATATCACTCACAACCTCACCCAGCGGAGTCTTGTCAATGTCCATGATCTGGTCAGGCGTGACCTGAAAGATATCATTGCTCCAGTCTATGTACTGGTAGAGCCACCATAAAAAAGTCCCTGTCAGCAGTAGGAACCAGAGAACAATCAGTGCTCCCGCCCCCGTGTTGGTGATATTTGCAAAAGAAAATCCAGGGTGTGCCACATCAAAAATCATTACTCCGATCAAAATAACAAAAATCAGGCCAGGTATCCAAGTCTGTTGGAACAGCACAAAGATGTGCTTGCGATAGGTGACGGTAGCCATATCTTCAAAGCGTAGTCGGAAAAGGTTGGTAATCGTCCGTTGGCCGCGATAGGTATCCTGCTTGTCCGAAGGAGGCTTAGTAATAATCCCCAAGATGGGCGCGGACTTGCTCTGCCCTTGTATAAGACGTGACCGCAGCGCCTCGCGTATTTCCTCCTCATCCATTTTTTGGGAGGTTTCCTGTGAACGCCGCCAGTGCTCTTCAATCAGCGCCGCTGCCTGATAGGGGTGATTGACGTTCATGAGCGTGAGCGTACTGCCAACAATCGTGCGCACAACCAGGTTGCCATAGTCGAACTGCCGTCCCAAATAATCGGTCTGGACATTAACCCGCTGAACGGCTGAAAGGGGTGATTCCTGGCGGCTGTCATAGATGCCAATCACCTTCTCCAGCCAGACTACACGTCGGTCGGTGACGATGTAATAATCGTTGCCCCAGTCTATACCGTTCCAAATCCCCCAACCTGCCGCACTCAAACCCACAAACAGGCTCACATACCAAATGGCTGCCATTGCAGGGAACCAGAGCGAATAATACCATGTTGCCAACATCCCGATGATCGCTGCCACCGCAAGCAGAACCGGTCCTATCAAAACCCGCGCGAGCAGGATGGGATGCTTGCGCGCTAAGAAGTATATTACCTCGTTTGGTTGGAGCCACTTGAAGTGGATAAGCCGCGCCAGGCGGTGGCTGTTGACCGTCACAACTATATTCGACCGCAGGCCAGGAGCACGCCGCAAAAGATTGTGGAACTGGTCGCGCGTCAGAACCAGCAGTACTGTCTTTTCCATGGCTGAAACCGTGGCAGTCCGCCGGTGATATTTAACTATCACCGATTCCTCCCCAAAATAATCGCCAGCCACGAACGTCGCCAGCGGCTGCACCTCCCCTGCTTGGTTAACGTGAACTTTTCCGCTCTGAATCAAGTAGAGCCGGTCGCCCAGTTCCCCCTGTTTGATTATCTCCTGGTTGGCAGGGATCGTCTCTTCCTTCAATTCCTCCGCCACAGCCTGCATCTGTTCCTCGGTTAAACCGGAGAACAGATGGATGCGGTTTAGAAATGCAATCCGTTCAGATGTTTCAACAGGCGTATTTGTTACTTCTTGCATAATTCCAGGATATTTCCTGTATCGAAGTGCTCAATAATAACGAGATCATCGTTAAGGTTCTTACGCAGTACCCTGTAATTCTAGCACGAAAGTGGCAATCAGAAAGTCTTATAAATGAGGTGTTTCTGCACATTTCCTTCACACTCGGGATTTGTGGCGTTAGTGGCTTCAAAAGTGCGTGCCAACGTCCAAAGGTAATCTTTCCCCCCACATGGTAAAATCACATTATGAAAAGATGGCAATTCTGGGTTGGCGTACTGATCAGTGCCGTCTTCCTGTATTTTGTGGTTCGTAAACTCGATTGGGTAAGTTTCTTGCTGACACTCAAAACCGCAAATTACTGGTGGATCCTACCAGGCGTGGCGGTGTATTTTGTTGCAGTCTGGGCTCGCGCCTGGCGCTGGCATTACCTGCTCAGGCCCATAAAGTCCATCAAGACGCATGTGATGTTCCCGATCACCTGCATCGGTTACATGGGCAACAATATTTACCCGGCCCGCGCCGGGGAAGTACTGCGGGCAGTTGTCCTGAAACGCAAGGAAGGCGTACCTATCTCCGCCTCACTGGCAACCATCATCGTCGAGCGCATCTTCGATGGTGTAGTCATGCTGGCGTTCGTGTTTGTCAACCTGACCCAACTGGCAAAACTTGCAGATGTGTCAGTCCCGGTTGGAAAGTGGAACATCACGATCCAGGATCTGGCCATTTGGGGAAGCGTGGCATTCTTTGGGGCGCTGGTCATCTTCCTTCTGGCTGCCATGTTTCCAAAAGTGACAGCCAGGTTCGGCCAGTGGTTCATTGACTGGCTGCTGCCCGCCCACATCCGCGAGCAGACCAGCGGGATCATGCACAAATTCCTGGACGGCCTGGCCTCGCTACGCTCGCCGGTCAACGTACTGATGGTATTCCTGACATCCATCATCATCTGGTTGTTGGAAACGGTCAAATACTGGTTCGTGATGCACGCCTTTGGGTTTTATGCCAGTTTCTTTACCCTGATGCTGATGAACGGCGTAGTCAATCTGGCGACAACCATCCCGGCCGCGCCCGGTTACTTAGGCACCTTTGATGCCCCCGGAATAGCCGTGTTGGTGGCCAATGGAATCGACGGTGCCGTAGCAACTGGTTACACATTCGTCTTGCATGTCGCCCTCTGGCTGCCGATCACGCTGCTGGGGGCGTATTACATGGCCCGTGAGGGCATCAAGTGGAGTGATTCATTGAGAACAGAGACAAAAGAAGTATGATTCTGTAAGGACAATGCGACGCGGTAGCTCTACATTGATTGGAGAAAGAAATAACCATGAAGATCGCGATCATCGGGGCAGGGTTCAGCGGCATGGCAGCCGCTTACGATTTGACCAAAGCAGGTCACAAAGTGACCATTTTCGAGGTTGCGGATTACGCTGGCGGGCTGGCAAGCGGGTTCAAGGAACCTGGCTGGGACTGGTCGGTGGAGAAGTTCTACCACCATTGGTTTGCCAGCGATAAGTACATGCTCGGTCTTATCAAGGAACTGGGTTGGGAGGATAAGGTACTCTTTCCACGCCCGCTGACGGTCATGTACCACAATGGGAAGTTCTACCCCTTCGATTCGATCGTCAAGGCGCTGCTCTTCCCCGGACTGGGCTTCGGTTTCAACAAAATCCGCTTCGGGTTGGTAGGCCTGTTCCTGCGCCTGACGAATAATTGGAGAGCCCTGGAAAAATATACCGTGGATGAATGGATGCGAAAATGGGCCGGGAAGAAGGTCTACGAGATGATGTGGGAACCGCTGGTCATTGGCAAATTTGGCGAGCATTACTACAAGCATGTGACCATGGCCTGGATGTGGGCCCGTCTTAAAGCCCGCACCACGCGCCTGGGTACGTTCGAGGGCGGTTTCCAGAACTTCGCCAATCTGTTCGCAGACAGGCTGCGAGAAATGGGCGCCGAGATCCGCCTCCAGATGCCGGTCACGCTCATCGAGCACGCGGCAGGTTCCAGTGCCGTAACGGTCCGGTGTGAGAAGGCTGATGTGTTCGACAAAGTCCTGGTGACGCTCTCACCCGAAGCAATGGCCCGGCTCGTCCCTTCTTTGCCCGAGGAGTATCTGCGTGGGTTGAGGAGTATGAAATCCATGGGGGCGGTGGTGATCGCCCTGACGCTCAAGCAGCAACTGTCAGAGGAAGGATATTACTGGTACAATCTGCCGAAGTCGGCGGGCTACCCGTTCCTGGCGCTGGTGGAGCACACCAATTATGTTTCGCCAGAGCATTTCGGTGGTGATCATATCGTCTACATGGGCGATTACCTTGAACCGGAGCACGAGTTCTTCCGACTGAACCAGGAGGAACTCTTGGAGCGCTTCCTGCCCACTTTGAAAAAGTTCAACCCCAAGTTCGAGCGGGACTGGGTGCGCAAAGCCTGGCTGTTCCGCACGACCTACGCACAGCCAGTTCCGCTGGTGAACCATTCGCAGAATATCCCAGCCATCGAAACGCCGGTGGAGGGGGTGTATTTTACTTCGATGAGTCAGGTATATCCCTGGGACCGGGGGACAAATTTTGCCGTGGAGATCGGGAGGCGGGCGGCGAGGATGATGATGGAAGAAAAAACGGATTGACAAATCCCATGCCAACCCTGCTCCTCATCCGTCACGGCGAAAACGATTATCTGGCAAGAAATAAATTGCCCGGACATATCCCCGGTATTCATCTCAACAAACGCGGGCAGGAACAGGCGGCAGAAATCGCTGGGGCATTAAACCGGCTGCCCATCAAAGTGGTTTATTCCAGCCCGCTGGAACGCGCGGTCGAGACCGCAGAACCACTGGCGCAGTCCATCGGGCTGGGAATCCAACTCCGTCCAGACCTGACCGATATCGATGTCGGCCAATGGGAGGGTCGTTCCTGGAAAGCACTGGGTCACACCAGGCTCTGGAAAGTGATCCAGGAGACCCCATCGAAATTCCAGTTCCCGGGAGGTGAAACGTTCGTCCACGCACAGGAGCGGATCGTGCGCACCCTGAACGCGATCGCTAGTGCGCATGGGGATGAACTGATTGCGGTGGTCTTTCATGCCGACCCGATCAAACTGGCAGTGGCTCATTATCTCGGCTTGCAGTTGGACAACTTTCAGCGACTAACCGCACTAACCGGTTCGGTGACGATCTTGAAAATGGATGGCTCCGCCGTAAAACTACTGGCGCTCAATCTCATTCCCCCGTTTTCCTTTCCAAAACCGTAGGAGCGGCGAAAGAAGTGGGCAAGACGGACGTTCAGGTCCGCCCTGCCTAATCATCGGCGAAATAACATTATTCGTATTTCAGCGCCTGCACCGGTACGAGCGTGGCAGCCCGCAAAGCCGGGTAAAGTCCGGATATGAGTCCGATCAGCGTGGCAAACACCAAGGCAAATATCGGCAGCCAGGCCGGGGTGGAGACCGCCACACTGGGCGGCACACCGCCCTGACTGGCCGACTGCTGGGCCAAATACACCAAGGCGATAACGTTGATGCCCTGTCCCGCCAGCCAGCCGATCAGCACCCCGCCCAGACCTCCCAGGAAGCCAATCCCGGCGGCTTCGCCGAGAAAGATGGAGAGCACATCCCGGTTGGTCGCACCGACCGCTTTCATCAGGCCAATCTCGCGCGTCCGTTCCAGAATGGCCATCGCCATTGTGTTGGCGATCCCAATCGCAGCAACGAGCAAGGCTATCGCCCCCACACCGCCGAAAATGATCTGAAGGACCAGGTAGAAATTGTTGATCCCCTTCACAAATGACTGGGGGGTATATGCCTGATATCCCATGGCAGTAATCTGGTCATTGATATCCAGCACATTGTTCACATTATCGACTTTGACGATCACCAGGCTATAACCATCCTTGTTGTAATTGATCCGGCGTCCCATGGCCCATTCGTTCAGCGCCTTCAACTCGTCCAGCCGCATGTAGATGGACCAGTCGGATTCACCTTGAGTCTGGGCCAGCACTCCGGCTACACGATAAGTCAAGGTCTTATGGATTTCGTTGCCATTCAGGTCATATTTAATAAAGATCAACACCAATTGCTGGTCATAGAGGTCAGGCGCGGCGGGTGGCTGCTGGCCGGGACGCTGGTTCGGGTCGTAAAAATTGCTGGCCACATTCGGGCCAATAATGACGGTGCCGCGCGCCAGTTCCACCCCGCCCTGGGTGGCTTCCAAGCCAAGCTCTCCCAGGTCATCCGTCCCGATGCCGATGATATTCGCGCCAGCCTCCAGGCGGTGATATTTAATGGTCAGGCCTCCCATCATGTAATCGCGCGGGATGACAGCCACCACACCGGGGATGAGGCGAAAATCATTCAGGGCAAGGTTGGTAAGCAGTTTAGGGCCCTGGGAACTGCTGCCAGCACTTACGCTTTTGCCTCCCCCTCCGCCGCCACCGACACTGACCACCATCCCTTGACCGTACGCCGGAGAAACCTGGATCTGCGTCAGGTCACCGATACCGTAAAGCTGTTCGTTCGCATTTTTCTGCAACCCGATTGCAAGTGAGACCAGGATCACGACCGCGGCCGTACCAATCACTACACCCACCGCGGTCAAAGCCACGCGCCCTTTACGGCGGTTGAGGTTACCAAAGATGAGACGGACGATATCAAGCAATTTCATCGTGAAACTCAATCATCAGCATTTCACGAAAACAGTTGTGTAACAGCAGCAATCGTTGGTTTCTAAGTAATTCGCCGAAACTCTTTAGAATAACATTGTTGCTCAAACCACCATCCTCGGCGGCGGGGACGCCGCCAAAAGCATAGTTTTGTAAAATTATTTTCGACTGACCACTTAAACGAACAACTGAAGTCGTTTCCACATTTTTTCGTGATCTATCGATCATAGGCGTTTTTAACCTTTACCGCCCGGGATACCACCGGGGATGATCGGGATCGCGGTAGGCTGTTCAATGGAAGGGGTGGCGATTGAAGGAGACCCACTATCGAGCCCGAACAATCCCAGAATGAACCGCCAGATCTTTTGCCAGATAGACTCCGGAGCGGTCGATTCACCCTTTCCCCCGCCCGGCGCAGACAGGTCCGGAGTCGGTTCGAGTGCCATGTCGGTGACATCCAGCGTCAGGGTCTGGGTTACCGTACGGGCCTGGTTGAAATCGTCCGTGTATTCAATGGTAATAGTCAGGTCGAGCGGTCCGGGTGCGTTCGGAGTAAGCATCGCATCCAGGGTGAAATACCCACCCGGATCCAACGAACCGACCAGCCCCTCACCGTTCTCCACCGTCCCGCCGCTGCTCTCCACTGTCATCTTCCCCAGCACGACCGTGCGCTTACCAAGACTTACCACTTGAAGTGGAAGCAGGTTGGACTGCCCGGCAACCAGCATCCCAACCGGTTGATAGAAGCTCACATCCACATTCGGCAAGTTGTAAACCAACAGTGTAATGACCTGCTCGTCGTTGACCGAGTTTCCCCGGTCGTCAAGATATGAAAACGTGACTTTCATCGGGTAAGCGCCTGGATTGGTGGACACATTAACAACCAGCCTCTGGGCGGCGGTTAGAATCGCACCCGGCGGCAGGTCTCCCAACGACTGGATGTTCGACGAGCCGACCGGGGCAAAATTAGAAAACTCACCGTTTCCACCGGATACTCCCGATTGGGGAGTCCCGCTCCCGGACCCGGAAGCCGACCCTCCGCCAATAATCATCGTCACACCCTTAGCGGCGACATTACCCACGTTCTGCACCGACATGCTCAAAGTGAACTGGACACCCGGCTGCAACGGATCAGCATCCGTTTGGTAGCTCATCACCACCAACTGCGGACGATGCACCCCAGTGGGAGTGGGAGTGGCAGTGGCGACGCTTGCGGAACCACCGCCGCTGTAGATATCGGCGACCGGAAAGATGAGAGTAAATTTATCGGAGTAAGTTGTACCTTTATCATCATAATAACTGACACCCATCTCAACACTGACCCTGGTAACTCCATACAACGAAGCGGCCGCGGTCATCGTCTGGCTGAAATTTGCCTTGCCAACCACGCCAAGAGTCCCTGCCACAATCACTCCACCGTTCTTCAGCATCAACAAGTCGCTGGATGTGAAGATCACCTGGATCCCATAAGCTGTGGAACCGCCAGCATTGTCCAGGCTCATATTCAGGTTAAAATCCTGCCCATAGCGGACGGAATCGACGCTCAGGGAATACGAGTCAATCACGATCTGGGGCCGGGAAAATGGAGCCAAAGTGGGCGTCAGGGTAGGTATCAATGTAGGAGACGGTAAAACTGTCGGAGCGACCACCGTCAGCCCGGCTGGCAGCGATGTAGTGGTCTGGTCCGGATTGGTGACCAGCACGGTATACGCACCGGGTGCAAATCCCGCCGGAATGATCGCCCTGAGGGTATCAGCAGCATCGACCGTCGTCGAGACAGCCGTACTGCCAACCTTGACCAGTGTACCAGCCTCAAAGCCCATTCCATGGATCGTAATTACATTCGAAATATCGTTGACAACCAAGTTGGGGGAAACACTCAAAATGGAAGGCGCCGCCATGGCTGGGATGGGAAACACGGCTGCGGCCAAAACCATTAGAATGACGTACCCAAACAACGCGATGGATTGACGTTTCATATATGCTCCTTTACTCAAGGCTGGCGGTGCGATATTCCTTCTCATTGACTGCCTTTCCATCCAAAAGAAAAACCTTATGCGTGGCAAAGCGCGACATACGCGGGTCGTGCGTCACCACCAGCACAGCGCGCCCGGATTGGTGCAAGTCTGCCAGTAATTGCATAATCCCAACTCCACTGGTCGTATCCAGGTTGCCGGTCGGCTCATCCGCCAGGATCAGGCCGGGATTGTTGACCAGCGCCCGGGCGGCAGCCACCCGCTGCTGCTCCCCGCCGGAGAGTTCACTCGGGCGATGACGACCACGGTCCGCCAGCCCCACCTGTTCCAACAGGTCCTTTGAACGGCGCGTGCGCTCTTTAGGTGCAATCCCGGCGAACAGCATGGGAAAGCCAACATTCTCTTCGGCAGTCATGCTCTGGATTAGGTTGAATGACTGGAAGATGAACCCCACCGTCTGGCGGCGAAACAGCGCCAGCTTGTTCTCGTCCATCCCGTCCAAGCGCTGCCCGTTGACTGCAATCTGGCCGCTGGTGGGCCGATCCAGCCCGCCCAGCAGGTAGAGCAGCGTGCTCTTACCGGACCCGGAAGGCCCCATCACCACGGTAAAACTCTTCTGCGGAATATCCAAGTCAATGCCATCCAAGGCACGCACAGTGGTACCGCCCATCTGGAAGTGTTTGGTCAGGTCTGAAATGCGGATAAACGGGGTTTGCATTGAAGAGGTTGAAATCTTAGAAGAACGGACGGGTGATCATCATCCCGCCCAAGGAGGCGCTTAATGTCCCCAACCCGCCCTGCACCGAGAGAACAATGAGCAATACCACCACCACAACCACGACTGCTTTTCCCACGGTAAGGTTATCTGTTACGCGCAAGCCGATTCCCAGCAGGACGGCGAACCAGACAAAGAACACGTCCACGCTCGCCAGTACTTTGCTCAGGAATAATATGCCGCCGAAGCCCGAAAGTCCCGGGCTGGCAATCGGATGCTTAGCGATGAGCATGAAGACCACCCGCACCAGGTCGCGCAAGGCGAATGGAAGGCAGGCCCAGGCTGCCAGATTTAAAACCGAACGCATCGACCCGCGTCCCCCCAGCAGCGTGGAGGCCAGGTGCAGCAGACCGCCTAAAATGAGCCAGCCCAGCCACAACTTTGCCAGCCCGATCACAGCCGGGATGACGTAAACAAACACTGGTCCCTGGGTAGCCTGGATGGCCTGCATGTAGTTGTTCTGCATGTCGGTTGTCCAATACTGCCAGTCGGCCGGTAAAGCGGCCTGTCCCATGGCGGCCGCATGAGCCTGGAGATACCCGCTGACAATCGTGCGCAGGAGGAACAGAATGGACAAAACCAGCATGGGCATCAGCCAGGCTGGTTTGTCATCGGCAGCCAGGCGCTCCACACCCTGGCGGGGATGGATCAAAAAGGCCAGGATGTTTTTGAAACCAAAGCGACGGGTATTGGGAGCGGTATCGGTCATATTTGTGCCTTTGTGAACAATCCCGGTATTCTATCATGAACCCAAGCTATCTTTATAAGACGAAGATACGGCTGAAAGAGTTCCCGCTATGCAAACAGATCCCTGGTGACCTTTTCCCCCTCCGCCACCGGTGGATAGAGGCGCATAAACGATTCCGTGCGGCTGAACAGGCGCATCAGGAGACTGACGATACCGCCGCCCATGCGTCCCCCGCCTTGGCTGGCATGACAGGCCCCGGCGGCTCCCTTTTTCTTCAGCACGGAGTGGATGTCGATGCGGGCATTGGTGGGGAAATCCACCTCGGCGATGGGAACCAGGTCAATATCGCCATTGGAGCCAAACTTGTGAGGATCTTTGCCAATGAGGGGGAGGACCTTGACGGCCAACTTCAGGAGTCCGTTTGGCATCTTGTGCAAGTATAAACGCTGCGGTGCATAGGTCGGGAGACTTTCCGGGGCGAAATCCGGATTCCCCGCCTGCTCGAAGGCGCGTACCGTCGCCCGCTGGATGGCAATGTGGTCCGGGTGACGGTATCCGCCGATCGGGTCGAAGGTCAGGACAACCTGCGGTTTCAGTTCACGGATATAGCAGACCACATTCCTGGCTACTTCATCCAGCGGCTGGGCGGCCAACGCCTGAGGGTGGGTGTTATCCGGCGAACCGGGCATGCCCGAGTCACGGTAGTCCAGAAAATGGATACCTGCCAGCCCCAATATTCCCGCGGCGCAGCGCAGTTCAGACTCGCGCAGTTTGGCGATGGATTCGAATCCTTCCAGCATCTCCGGAGCCACTTCCCCAACCTCCCCGCGCGTGGCACAGACCAAGTGAACATCAACGCCGCGCGAAGCGTACAGCGCCAACGTGCCACCCATGCCGAAGGATTCATCGTCGGGGTGGGCCAATACAGCCAGGAGGGTTTTCTTTTCCGTCATTCAAACTCCAATCCAGATTTATTCCGCCTATTATACAACCTTGAGGCTGGCGTCCGCAGGATTCCACGCGGTGCAAAAATCCATCACGATCATTCTTACCGGGCGACGAAGGAGACGAGGGCGGCCGGGCAGGCTGAGGATGTAAATGTGAGAGCCGCATGGCAGGCAGACGGTAGAAGTTTCCCCGGCGGCGACGTTCCAAGTCCGCTTCCCGCTGGATGGTCCGGCGGACTTGGTAGCCCTGCTGGAGCAGGAGCAGGGCGGTGTACTTCTCCCAGGTCAGGTCTTCAGAGGGAGAGAGAATAACGCGAAGCCCGGATATCTCAAAGCAGCCCCGTTCGACAAGTTCAGCCAGGGGTGTCTCACCAAAGACGTTGAGATGCCATTGGAGCTGTTCGAGAATGGACTGCATGTACCCCGCGCGACAGAGCGCCCGGTAGAGATCCTGGCAGAGGCGCACAGGATACATCCCTCGCAGATCCTGCCAGCGGAGGCCGTTCGCCAGTTTCCAAAGGATGCCATCGAAGAGGAAGCGGTCAGAAGGTAGAGGCTTGCGACGGCGGTATTTCCGGTAAGAATCAAGGTCGACATGCAAGTTGAGGAAGGTTTCCTGCAGGAGCAGCCACTGGAGGTCGGTGAGACGGGGAGATCGCCATCCAAGATCCGACTGGCTCAAATTCGCGTGCAAATTATTTAACTCCAGAGGAACGAATATCGGTTGGGCGGGAATGCCGCGGCGGCCGGATTCCCAGCGGAGGAGAGCGGGCAGATCCCTGACAAGACGGCGCAGATGCTCCTGCCGACCGCCGAGTTCATGCAAGGCTCTGGTTGCTTTGACAATGGTCCCACCGATGCTGGCGGCGGCGCGCAGCCAGGCAGCCATTTCGGCGAAGGGCAAGCCGTCTGCGGTGATGCGAACGATATCCAGCAACTTGAAGCGATTTTCTGCCAAACTGCTGGTGAGAGCCGCGATCGTGTCGCCCTTTTCGGCTTGTGGCAGGGTGGAGGACTCGTGCGAGGCAAGAGATGACCACAAGAGGGCAGAAGGAGCATGGGGGATCCGACTGGAATAGAGCCCGTGACTGAAGGCGTTGGTGTTGCCGGGCTGACCGCCCCGCTTTCGCCCTGGGCAGGTTCCGTGTTGGCGGTGATTTGGAAGCGGAGGGGAACCGGGCAGGAGAGGTCGGAACTGGGGAGAGGCTAGAGGGACGGCGGTGAGCATGGGAGTAAAGATGAGAACGGAGGGTAGAGAGTAGAGAACAGAGAGCAGAAAGCAGGAGTGAATCTGATGAAGCGACGAAAAAGCACAGAGGATGAGAGGCGAGCTGCCATGTGTATTATAGAACATTTTTTCTAATTATGCAAGCATTATTGGAAGTTCGTTCAGGGTCTTCTCAAAGTACAAGTTTTCAGCCTCACCCTCTGCCCCTCCCCTGATGGAAAATCACATCGGGAGAGGGGGAAAAATATGGCCATAAAATACCCTCTTGAATATGGATGGAGTTCGTTGTATAGTCATTAAGACATCGATCGCCAGAGGAGCATGGATATCAGACAGAATATGGGTGACCGGATTCCAGTTATGGTGAAATGAGCGCAAAATGGGCATCTTCGAACGTTTTTTCGGAAAAGGCAAAAAGAAAGTAAGCCCGACCGCGGCGGGATCCCGCCCACAAGTCCAACCAGGACCGGCTGCGACGCCGCGTCCCCCGGTCCAAACAGCGCCGGCTGCATCGTCCAGCTTGATCGACCAAATGGATCATTTTTCAGGGATAGCGGATCTCTTCGGACTATTACGCGACCATTCCGCCAGTGAGATCGAGCAGGTGTGCAGGGAATTCCCAATCGAGAGCCTTTGCCTGGATTATGGCTCGGTGACACGGGATTTCCGCAACAGCCAGAGGTTCGAGCTGATAACCTATCTTGCCCAGATCCTTGTACGCTACAAAGAGACGCGCGAAGAAAACCCAGATTCGCACTTGCCGGAGTCCCTGCCAGCCAAGGAGCTGGCGGAAATCCTGATGGTGAGGCTGATGCCGTTCATCAAAGGTCTCCAGGGGATGGAACTGGCTCAAAGCCTGAAGGTCCGCTTGTATGATTTTGCCATGGGTCTTCTGCGAGCGAACCGCCACCAGGAGGCGCTTATCTGCCTGCTTGCATCACGACCATCCATCAAGGATGATCATGAGTTCTGGATCTGCGCGAGCGCCTATAACATTGCCAACACAACGAAAAAACCGGAAGATATTGCCGCGGCTGTGGAATATGCCGAAGGGATCGTGTCCGGAAAAGTGAAGGTGCCGGAAAGATACATGCCGGGCGCAAGGAAAATGCTTGACGATTTGAAGAAATAGGTTGGCTGGGGCAATTTGCCTTTACTTGCCCGCTCCCCAGTGGGGACTAAATCCCAACCTCACCCCCGGCCCCTCCCCCGATGGAACAACACATCGGGAGAGGGGGAAAGACGTCGAAGGAGGCGGCGGCTACGGACGGGTTATGCGCGCAGACGGGTTGAAGGGTTTGTTTAAAGAAAAGTAAGCATTTTAGTATATTGACATATAATACTCATATCTGGAAATTATCCAAACCGTCAATAAGCCGTTACGCGATCCACATAAACGCGATTGTGTGGCGGTGTCCAAAATTATGGCGGCTAGTCAACTGTCATCAGTTTCAAGCCAAGACAAGAATGGAGGAACGCAATGGCAACACAAACGTTCGATACTGTCTGGTACCTTCCTGATGAAAACAAGTGGCGCGATATGAACATTCTGGCATTCAGGGATTCCGGAAAATTGATCGTGAGTGAAGATTCGCTTGAGTTTCGCGGGAAGAAAGAGAAAGTAGTCATCACCAATATAAGACGTATCTCGTTTGGAAAGCAGGGGAGAGACTTCGTCAATAACTGGGTAAGAATCGAATATGGCGATGCCCCCATAACATCAACAGCGTTCTTCGCTGATGGAAGCTTAATTGGGTGGGGAGGAATGTTCGGCGGAACCAAAAAGATACTGGCTGCTGTCCAACATCTTGCTAAATAAGATTTTAGGGTAGACCGCCACCCAACAAGGATCGCTGCCAACCGCCTTCGACGCAGGTACGCGTGGCGCGTCTTGTCAGCCTTCGCTCTGGTTATAGGAGCGAGCCTTGCCAGATTCGGCGCCAACTGAACCGCAGGTCGTTGGTAGATCCGACTAACCCTACGACATCCCATCCCACCTCCTCTCAGTCCAATCTTCCATCGCCATCCTGATGTCCCGGAAGAGCACCGGGACGATGTCCCAACCCCCGGCCCCACCCCCGATGAAAAACACATCGGGAAGGGGGGAAGACGCCTCTCCACCAGCTCCAGGCGACCGGCCGGAGATTTGAACCGGGCACGATTTGATTATCTAATAGATTGGCAAGCTTTTTTCCACTTCCCTTGCCCAGGCATTGATGCCCCCCTGCAGATTTTTCACCTTCCTGAACCCGGCGCTGACCAGAAGTTCGAGGGCACGGCGAGAGCGCGAGCCCGTTTTGCAGAACAGTACGATCTCCCGGGAGGAATCCAGTTTGGAGAGAGCCCCCGCCAGTTCGCCCAGCGGGATGTTCTGCGCACCCTGGATGTGCGAGATGGCCAATTCGTGCGGTTCGCGCACGTCGATCAGGTGAAGGGGCTTGCCGCTTTGCAGTCCGGCAGATAACTCGCTTACGGTGATGTCCCACTCCCTGCCGGCCGAGCCTTCATCGTGATCCAGTCCCGGGACGCCGCAAAACTCGTTGTAGTCGATCAGCGCGGTCACTTCGGGATGCGGGCCGCAGACCTTGCATTCCGGGTTCTTTTTCAGCTTGACATACTCGAATGACATGTCGAGGGCGTTATAAAGCAGCAGCCGCCCCACCAGCGATGAGCCGATCCCAAGCAGGAACTTGATCGCTTCGGTGGCCTGGATCGTGCCGATCGTCCCCGGCAGGATGCCCAGCACGCCGGCGTCAGCGCAGGAGGGCACCAATCCCGGCGGGGGAGGCTCTGGGAACAGGCAGCGGTAACAAGGGCCTTCCCTGGCATAAAAAACGCTGGCCTGCCCCTCGAAGCGGTAAACCGCCCCGTAAATATTCGGCTTGCCGGTCAGTACGCACAGGTCGTTGGTGAGGTAACGGGTTGGGAAGTTGTCGGTACAGTCAATGATGACATCAAAAGGATCGGCTATCCGCATAGCATTGGCGGATGTAAAGGGCTCGTTGAACGCGTCCACCTGGATGGCAGGATTCAGGTCCAGGAGACGTGTGCGGGCAGATTCGACCTTGAGCCTGCCCAAGCTCCCGGTCCCGTGGACGATCTGACGCTGAAGGTTGGACTCTTCCACCACGTCGTAATCCACCAGCCCGATGCGGCCCACGCCGGCCGCGGCCAGATAGAGCGCCACCGGGGAGCCAAGCCCGCCGGTGCCAATAATGAGCGCTGAGGAGGCTTTGAGCTTGCGCTGCCCGTCCAGCCCCACTTCAGGGATAAGCAGGTGGCGGGAATAGCGCAGGATTTCTGAACGGGATAGTTCGGGAAGCATATCATCCACCTGCCACGGATGGGACCAAGCGCAGAACATCGTCCGGGCCAAGCGGGGTGTCCAACCCCTTTAGATCCTTGATATTATCCTCGCCCAGGAATAGATTGACAAATGGCCGCAATTGCCCGGCGCTGTTGGTAAGGTGCGGGCGCAGGGATGGGAACTGCGTCATCAGGCTTTGCATGGCCTGCTCCACGGTGGTACCGCTTACCATCACCTCGGTTTGTCCATTGAGGTAAGAACGCAGGGGCGAGGGCATTTTCAGTGTAGGCATTTCCATATTTTACTGCTTCTTGGATAAATTTGTGAACATGCCTTAAGATAAAATATGGGGAGGGGAGAATTAGTAAAACCAATGGACTTAAATCGAAAAATCCTGGCCCTCCCAGATTTCACCATCGGGCGCGTGGATATGCAGCTTCTGAACCTCGTGGCCTTCCACCCGGTTCTCCAATGAATCCACCCGCTCGAGCAGTTGTTTCAACGTTGTACCGACGATATCCGGCAATGTGGTGTGATTCAAATCAGGTGCATCGCCGGCATGGTGTGGCAGGGAGCGTCTTACAACCTGTCCCGGCACGCCGATCACGACCGAGTTGGACGGCATGGACTTGACCACCACAGCGTTGGCGCCGATGCGGGTATCCTCACCAATTGTGATAGCGCCCAGCACTTTGGCTCCCGCCCCGACAACCACCCGGTCACCGAGTGTGGGATGGCGTTTCCCTTTATTCAGGCTGGTTCCGCCCAGTGTCACGCCGTGGTACAAGGTGACATCCTCGCCGACTTCGGCGGTCTCGCCGATGACCACACCCATGCCATGGTCAATGAAAAAGCCGGAGCCGATGATCGCACCAGGATGGATCTCGATGCCGGTCAGGTTGCGGGTCAGTTGCGAGACCCAACGCCCGAGCAGTTTAAGCCTGTGCGTCCACAGCCAATGGGAGAGGCGGTGACCCCAGATGGCGTGCAAACCCGGATAGAGCAGCAGCACTTCCAGTACACTGCGTGCAGCCGGGTCGCGCTCGAAGACCGATGCAATGTCCCGGCGCAGGGTGCCAAACATCCCGCGTTTTTCAGCACGGACCGTTGGAGAAAGAACCGCAGGAGAAATGTGTTCCGCTTGCATTTTTGCTCTCCTAATCAACCAGGTCAGCGAACAGCGGTGTGGACAGGTAGCGTTCGCCAAAATCGGGAATGATGACCACGATCAGTTTACCGGCATTTCCCTTGCGCCGGGCCAATTGCAGGGCAGCCCAGATCGCAGCGCCGGAGGAGATCCCTACCAGCAGACCTTCTTCACGCGCCATGCGACGAGCTGTCTGCATGGAATCCTCATCCTTCACGCGGATAATCTCGTTATAGATTTTGACATTCAGCACATCCGGGACAAAGCCTGCACCGATACCTTGAATCTTGTGTGGACCTTTCTGCCCGGCGGAGAGTACTGGAGAAGCATCCGGCTCGACGGCCACCACCTTGAAGGACGGTTTGCGGCTCTTGATCACTTCGCCAACGCCGGTGATCGTGCCACCAGTCCCGACGCCAGCCACAAGGATATCCACCTTACCGTCCGTGTCACGCCAGATTTCCTCGGCAGTCGTCCTGCGGTGGATTTCCGGGTTGGCCGGGTTTTTGAACTGCTGGGGGATGAAATAATGCGAGTCGGCTGCGGCCAGTTCCTCGGCTTTCCGGATGGCTCCGTCCATGCCTTCCGAGCCGGGCGTCAGGATCAATTCCGCGCCATAGGCACGCAGCAGCATTCGGCGCTCTTTGCTCATCGTCTCCGGCATGGTCAGGACACACTTATAGCCGCGTGCTGCGCAGACCATTGCCAGGGCGATCCCGGTGTTACCGCTGGTGGGTTCGAGGATGATCGTGTTGGGTTTGATTTTGCCCGCTTTTTCAGCGGCATCGATCATGGCTACACCAATACGATCCTTAACACTATGAGCGGGGTTGTAGAACTCCAATTTGGCGACAATTTGCGCCTTTGTCCCATGAGGGATACGGTTCAGACGTACGAGCGGGGTGTTGCCAATCAGTTCGGTAACATTATCTGCGATTTTCATTTTGGGTTCTCTTTCTTCTTCTCCCCACTTGCCCTAAATGAAGTCGAAGGGTTTAGGAGGGGCTGGGACAAGGAAATCGATGTAAACGAAAAGGACGGCGCGAAGCGCCATGCGTTGAACAAACTTCGCATGCGGGGTCTCGTTCGCCGTCCTTTGATTATTGTTTATTTGACGACCAAAGTCATCTAACCTTTTTCGAGGCGGCTACGATCCCCGCCTCAGACAAATGCAGATAAACATGAAAGTTCTCCAAGGTTTCTATGAGTAATATGATAGATATTATACGATATTATCAGCTCTTGTCAAGGGAAAAATAGATAAAGAAGGGGGCGGGACAGGTTCCCGCCCCGATGGGGTCTATTCGTCTGCCTTGCTTTTTTCCAGTTCCTTCTGGTGGGCAGTAATGATCTCCTGGGCCAGATGATTGGGGACGATTTCGTAGCGATTCAATTCCATGGTGAAGACACCTCTTCCGCCGGTGATGGAGCGCAGCTGCGTGGTGTAGCGCAGCATTTCCGCCAGCGGGACCTGGGCCACGACCACCGTACGTCCACGCTCAGATTCGGTACCCTGGACACGCCCACGACGGGAATTCATATCACCCATTACATCGCCCATGTTTGCATCCGGGACAGTGATGCGCACGTTCATAATCGGTTCGAAAAGCACCGGACTGGCATCACGGACAGCCAACTTGAAGGCCTCGCGCCCGGCAATTTCGAAAGCCACCGGCTTGGAGTCGACCGGGTGTTCCTTGCCATCGTAGACGATGACGCGCACGTTGCTCAACGGGAATCCTGCCATCACACCGGTCTGCAAGGTGGCATGGATACCTTTTTCAATGGCCGGCAGATAGGATTTCGAAAGGTTCATACCGACCAGTTCGTCGGTAAAATCAAAGTCCATTTCCGGGCACGGCTCGATCCTCAACCAGACTTCACCAAACTGGCCTGAACCGCCGGATTGCTTCTTGTGGCGGTACATGGCATCGGCTTTTTTGGTGATACCTTCCCGGTACGGTACTTTTGGCTCGGCAGTAGTCAGACCCACCTGGAGCTTGCCCTCGGCGCGGCGGATGGCCACGTCAATGTGCTGGTCACCCATCCCCTGCAGGATGGTCTGACCGGTGGCATGTTCCTGGAACCAGGAAAGGGTCATGTCTTCTTCGCAGAGACGGGTGAGCGTGGGGCTGATCTTGGCCGCGTCAGCCTGCGTCCTGGGTTTGATCGCCACACGGAAGAGGGCGTTCGGGTATTTAGGCACCGGCAGGGTCAACGGGTGACCTTTGTCGCTCAGCGTGTCGCCGGTGGAGGTGGCGCTCAACTTGGCGACGATGCCAATATCGCCGCTGTGGACCACTTTGATCGGCATCGTCTCCTTGCCGCGCATGATGGCAAGACCGGCCATGCGCTCTTCGGCGCCCTTGGTCTGGTTCCAGATGCGGGCATCGCCCTGGAGCGAACCGGAATAGACCCGGAAGTAGGTCAGCCTGCCGACGAACGGGTCGGCGGTCGTCTTCCAGACATAAATGGCCAGCGGACCGGTATCAGCTGCCATCAGTTTCTCTTCGCCGCCCTTGCCCTGGGCGACCACATCTGTGATCTCCTGTGGAGAAGGGATCAGGTTGATGACAGCCTCTAACAGAGGCAGGACGCCCTTCTCATGCCCACCAGCGGCTACAAAGACCGGGATGTATGTTTCGGAGCGGACAATAGCTTTCAGACCGCGCATCAGTTCCTCGTTGGTCAGTTCGCCGCTTTCCAGGTACTTCTCCAGCAGGCTGTCTTCGCCTTCGGCGGCAGCTTCAACGAGTTTGGTACGGGCTGCTTCAGCGGCTGGTCTGAGGTCGGCGGGGATTTCTTCGGGGGTCTTGCCTTCAGCGGTGAAAGCCTTCATCGAAATAAGGTCAATCACACCCTTGAAGGCCGCCCGTTCACCCCACGGTAATTGGACGGGAATCAGACGGATGGGCGAAAATTCCTGCACTGAGTCCAGTACTTTCTTGAAGTCGGCGTTGTCGCGGTCCATTTTATTAACCACCAGAAAGCGCGGCAGTTTAAATGTGTCGCAGTAACCCCAGGCGATTTCGGTACCGACTTCCAGGCCGGCCACGGAATCGACCAGGATGACGGCTCCATCGGCTACGCGCAGAGCTGAGATGACTTCGCCGATGAAGTCGGTGTAACCCGGCGTATCCAGAACGTTTATTTTGTAATCCTTGTACTCCACCGGGATGACACTCGTGGAGAGGGATAGTCTGCGGCGGATCTCTTCATCTTCAAAATCGGACGTTGTTGTACCATCGTCAATTTTGCCCAGGCGGGTGGTAGCTCCGGTGGCATGCAAAAAGGCCTCAGCCAGCATGGTCTTTCCGCCCGAACCATGCGAGATGAGGGCGATATTTCGGATAAACTCGGTAGTATACTCTTTCATGTGAGGACCTCTAGTGAAGGATAGGCTGATGCCAGCCGCCTGATTATAAGGGAAGTTCCCCCAACCGTCAAAGAATTCCTTCAACCACTTGTTAAATTTAACTTGCTGGCAATGGAGGAAAAGTGAGCGTCTTCCGCCGCCTGATGTTCGACCTGTGGT
>CAIQQN010000014.1 GCA_903873975.1 uncultured Anaerolineales bacterium | reverse complement strand
GTTGGCCAGTGTGGCGAGCAGGATCCCGGTAAAAGCCAGGGCCAGGGTGCGCCTGTCGCCGCCTCCGAAGACCAGTGCCGCGCCTGCCAGCAGGATGAGCATGATGAACGAGCCGTGCAGGTTGACCCACAGCAGGCTGAGAAGTGGCAGCCAGTAAACGGCTTTTTTATGTCCGTTCTGCCAGCGATAGAGAAGATAGAGTGACAGGCCGAAAAGCGGATAGGCAAACAACTGCGGGCGCATGGACCAGTTATTGCTGGAGGCTAGCACCGCCAGCAGGAGCACCAGCGCCGCGCCGATGCGACCCGCACCCAACCGCCGTACTGTCAGCCAGACGAGTGAATAGGCCAGCCCAACCAGCAGTCCGCGCAACAGCATGGTCAGGGAAAGGCCGCCTAATTTATAGATCAGCCAGAAAAGGATCGCCGCGCCCCATGAAAAGTTGACCACCGGACTTCCCATCTGGGTGTAACTCAGCGTGTCCACCTGCGGTACCGCGCCCGTTGTCAACGTGTCGCGCCCGACGCGCAGGTACCACCAATAGTCCTGCGGGGTGACTGGCAGGAGAAAAGCAATTGCCAGGGTGATGGATAAAACCAGTCCCAGCCAGAGTAGAGCAGCGGTATCCGAGCGAGGTTTCATTCTTTTTCCATAAAATTTTAGAAGATGCACAAGGGTTTGCCTTTGTGAACCTTTAAGTCCTTAGTATTGAAGAGTTTTTCACTACCGGACAGTTATTAATCACGAGTACTGCGAATGTACGACTGACACGAATAATTTTTGAAAAGGCTTCTTAAAACCGGTCTTCATTCGTCAAATTCGTCAATTCGTGCCATTCGTGATAAAGCGTCCGGTAACAAGGAAATCTTTTGGTTTTGCCACAATATATGCCTTCCAGCCCATTGCCTCCCGCGCGGGGATAACCGGGTAGCCTGGGCGCATCCAGCAAATCTCGTAACCGGCCGCGGTCAGCGTCTCCCAGGTAACCCGGCTGGATTCCGGCCCGTGCAGTTCCATCAGCATCAACGGGCGCGCCTCCCTCAACACCCGGCGCATTCCCGGCAGCGCCATCACCTCGCCGCCCTCGATGTCCATCTTGACCACCTGTGGCAGCGGGTTGCCCTGGCCATAGACGAACTCATCCAGCGAGATCCCAGGAACGGTCACTTCTGACTGGTACCGGTCATCCCGCCCGGCGGACCCGGCCGCCTTGCCCATCCCGCCGGAAGCGTGCACCAGAAAGCGCACCGGACCGGGAGCCTGTGTCACCGCGTTGTCGACGACCACCACCTGCGCTTCCATCCCGTTCAGTGCCACGTTGCGCCGCAGTTGCTCAACGTTGGACGGGAGCGCCTCGAAGGCATATACTTTTCCCGTCCCCCCGGCGGCTTTTGCCAGCAGGAGCGAAACGTAGCCGATATTCGCGCCCACATCGTAGATGACCGCGCCGGCGGGAATAAGTTCGTGCAAAGCAGACTGTAGTTCCGGCTCATAGGTGCCGAGCCAGTAATCCTTATCAACCTGCATATCGAGCAGGATGGTGTACCCGGCCAGATCCCCGGCGGCTACTTTGACTTCGACCAATCCGACCGGAGCGGCGCGGTTCAGCCCGCCGCGGATGAGGCGTGCCAGTGGCTTGACCTTGTAGATGGCCTGCTTGAACGAATTTGGCAGGATCCTGGCGGCGAAGGCGGCAGCATTTAGAAGGAATTTCTTCATGTCTATCCGAGAAGCACATCCAGATAGCGTTCTACCATCTTGTCCAGGCCGAAGGCTTCTTCAGCGCGCTGACGGGCGGAACGGCGGAAACGCTCGTTGTTTTGCAGGATCTCTGCAGCGGCCTCGGCGAGGGTGGGCAGGTCGGGCGGGTCGAGTTTCCACGGGTCGCCGCCGTAAGGGACGAGGCGGCCCGAGTCGCCGGTCACCAGCTCGGGCAGTGCCCCAGTGGCAAACCCCGCTACCGGCAGCCCGCAGGCCAGGGCTTCGATGACCGAATTCGGGCAGGCGGCATTGATGTCTGCCGAATACAGCAGATGCGCCGAGCGGTCGAGGACCGGGATATGGTCGCGCGGCACCAGTCCGGCCCAGAGGATGGGCACCCGGCTCTTTCTTTGGGAGGTCGCTTGCAGGTCCGGGGAGAGGCGGCCAACGACCATCAGTTCGAGCGGGAATTTTTCAGCTAGCTGTTCGGCCAGTCCAAGGGCGGTTGCCAGCCCGGTTTCGTAACCGCCTTGCAGGCTGCCCTCCACGAGCAGCAGCCGAAAGGTTTTGGCCGGGCGCTCATGTGGGCCGTCGGGCGTGTAAGCCGAGAGGTCCACCCCGTTATGGATGACGACCGACGGGACGCGCTCCGGGCCGAACCGCCCGGCCCACCAGCCGCGCACAAACCCAGACTGGTAGACAATATGTGTCACCACGCGGGAGCGGAGCAAGGCGAGCAGGCGGTTGCCGTACTCGGCCCGCAGGTAATGGCGCGGACCCGTGTGCAGGCGGCGGTGCAGCCAGTTGATGCCATCTAGGCGCTGGACAATGCGGATCCCTTGCCGGCGGAGGCGCAGCAAGCCGGGCAGGTGGCGGGTGGTGCTGGTGAGCAGCACCGCATCCAGGGAGGTCTCATCGAGACGATGGCAGACCTGGATGCCGCGCGCATTGAGTCCGGCGGTCAGTTTGGCCTGGAAGGAGGCCACGCCGCCGGTATTGGTCGCTCTTGGGAGGATGCAAATACGGATCACGAGGGGATTATACCGTAAGGGGAAGTGTTATAATTCGGACAGGAGTTGTCACATATGTTCAACTTTAAAGGTCCCGACCGCCGCAAGGAAGAAGCACGCCTCCGCAGCGAAAGCCGGCTGCCGCCCGGGCAGGCGCTGACGGTGAAGTTCCCCGTCCTGCACTACGGACCGGTGGCCGCCTTCAACCCAGCGATATGGGATTTCCGCCTCTGGGGTGAAGTGGAGGAAGAAAAAGTCTGGAGCTGGGACGAGTTCAACGGACTACCGCGCACGCAGGTCACGATGGATATCCACTGCGTGACCCGTTGGAGCAAGGCTGACACCCTCTGGGAGGGTGTCTCGGTGCGGACGCTGGTGGAGCAAGGTCTCATCAAGCTCAAACCCGCCGCGCATTTCGTGATGCAGCATGCCGAGTATGGGTTTACGGTCAACCTGCCCCTGGAAGTGGTCCTGCAGGATAATTTCCTGTTGGCGACCCATTTCAACGGCGAGCCGATCACTCCCGAACATGGCTGCCCCCTGCGCGGCGTTGTTGGCGCCATCCCCGGCCGCAGCGACCTGGCGAGTCCCTATCTATGGAAGGGCGCCAAGTGGCTGCGCGGGCTAGAGTTCATGCCGCGCGACCGCCTGGGCTTCTGGGAAAAAGCCGGCTATAACAACCGCGCCGATGTGTGGAAGGAAGAGAGATTTGCCTGACCCTTCATATCATTGCAAAATATGACCGTTCTAACCACAAAGACCCGAAGTCACAAAAACTTCGTGTCTTTGTGACTTCGTGGTTAAGGTTTGAGCTTAATCCGGTCAGGACGGGGCTTCCCTGCAGGATGATAAATGACCCGTCCCAAGCATTTTATTTATGGCCGCTTACCCAGCACGACCGGAATATCCATTTTCTGGTCTCCTCGCATGACGGTCAGCGTAACCGTATCACCGGGGGATTTGTACAGAGCCAGGTAACGGATCATATCGTAGAAGGTGACCACCGGCTGGCCGTCAATGGCAATGATCAAGTCCCCACCCTTGTTCAGACCCTGGTAACCAGCCAGATCGAGCGGTTTAGTCCCGGCCTGGATACCGGCCTGGTCTGCCGGCCCGCCTGCGAATACGTTGGTGACATACGCGCCGGAGGTGCTTGTCAGGCCAAGGCTCTGGATCACGGACAGGGGCAGGTTATCGTGGGTCGCAATGCCCAGGTAGGCAAAATCAAACTTCCCGTTCTGGATCAGGCTCGGAACGACCCGTTTGACGAGGTTGATCGAAATGGCAAAACCGATGCCTGAATTAACTCCCTGACCGGTGGCGGTAGTGCTGGTGGGTATAAAATCGCTGTTAATACCGATCACTTCCCCGTTCAGGTTCAGGAGCGGGCCGCCCGAATTGCCGGGATTGATGGCCGTATCGGTCTGGATGATGTCGGGGGTGGAGAAGTAACCGCCGCTCGTTGCCTGGGTGGTGGTGGAGGGAATTGCCCGATCCATGGCCGAGATGATGCCGCTGGTCATCGTGCCACTCAGGCCAAAGGGGTTGCCGATGGCGATTACGGTCTGGCCAACCTGCAGGGCATTGGAATCGCCCAGCGGCAGCGGATGCAGTTCCGAGGCTGCCACATCCACTTTGATGACGGCCAGGTCGGAGTAGGCGTCCGTCCCGACCACATTCCCGAATGTTTTGAGACCCGAGGCGAAATCCACTTCCACCCGGGTTTCGGTTCCCACTACATGGTTGTTGGTCACAATGTACCCATCCGCGCTGTAAACCCAGCCCGAACCCAGGCCGGTGGTTGTCAGCACGGTCACCACGCCCGGGCTGGACTGCTGGTAGATGGCGGTAAAGCGATCCTGCTGGTTGGAAAGGTCCGTGGTTGAGGGGAGCGACAGCGCCGGGCCGGTTGTGGCGGTGGGCATGAGCGTGGGGGTGGCTGTGGGGAACAAACTGGTAACCTGGCAGGCCATCAGTGTGGCAGCCAGAACGACCAGGACTAACGATAAAGTGACTTTCTTATTCATGCTGCTCTCCATTTATGGAATTACAAAAGTTTCGCGGCTTCTTCCAGCAGGGTTCTCTGCTTGGCATTCAACTGTCGCGGGATCTGCACTTTGAGGTGGACGTACAGATCGCCTGAAGCCTCCGGACGTTTCAACATGGGCATGCCGCGCCCGGCCAGGCGGAATATCTGCTCCGGCTGGGTGCCGGCAGGGATGGTCAACACAACCTTCCCGGACAGGGTTTTGACTTCCACTTCGCCGCCCAGCGTCGCCTTGAAAACGTCGATCGTGACATGGGTATGCAGATCATCGCCGTCGCGCTCGAAGAGTGGATCCACGGCCACGTCCAGGTCGAGATAGAGGTCAGACGGGCTTCCACCCGGGCCGGCCAGACCCGCAGCCGGCACCCGGATCCTGGTACCAGTACGAACCCCGGGCGGAATGGTCACATCCACCCGGCGGCTGCCGGTCTGGAGCGTGCGCCTCGTACCGGTGCAGGCTTCCTTCAGGCTGATCGTGACCGGCTGCTGGGTGGGCGGTGCCACCCGCGCGGTCCGGCCCCGCAGCGCCTGCCCGACGGCCGCTCCACCGAAGATGGAGCGGAAGAAGTCCGAGAACGCGCCGCTCCCGAACAAGTCGTCCAGATTGACCTCCTGGACGCCCTGCCCGGCCGACCAGCGGCCCCAGTCGTAGCTGCCGGGCGCACCGTTCTGCTGCCACTTTGAATAATCCTCCCCCAACTGGTCATAGCGGGAGCGTTTTTGCGGGTCGCTCAATACCTGGTAGGCCTCGTTGATCTCCTTAAAGCGGTCCTCGGCCCGCTTATCGCCGGGGTTGCGATCCGGATGATATTGCATAGCCAGTTTACGGTAGGCGCTCTTGATCTTGTCAGCGCCGGCTCCGCGGGGGACGCCCAGGATTTTATAGTAATCTCGATATTCCATAAGAAACCTTTGTGCACACAAGTGCTGTGCACAGCACAAGTATAAGAATACATTCTAGACCCCGCCTGAGGGACGGTCAAGCGCTGGGAAGGGGGTCTAATGCAACTCTAACGTGCTGTTGGCGATTGCAGAATGCCGCAGTATACTTGACGGACATCCGGATAATGAGAAACTTGTTCACCGCCAGGACGCAAAGCCACCAAGGAAAATCTTTGTCCTTTGTGGTGAAGGTTCTTGTTACCGGACACTTTATCACAAATACTCTTCGAGTACGATGTGGCACGAATGGTCGTATTTGGCAAATGAAGACCGGTTCTTAAAAGCCTTTTCAAAATTATTCGTGTCATTCGTACATTCGCAGTATTCGTGATTAATAACTGTCCGGTAATAAATGAAGGTTTGGATTTTTACCCGGCAGCAAATGGAGCTTCTATGAATTCCATCTGTGTCTACTGCGGTTCTGCCAACCAGGCCTCCCAGAAATATTTCCGCGCCGCCCGCCAGATGGGTGAGACGCTGGCCCGGCGCGGCCTGACCCTCGTTTATGGCGGCGGCAGGACCGGGCTGATGGGCGCGCTGGCCGACAGCGTGGTGGACAGCCGCGGCCATGCGATCGGCGTTATCGTTGAAAGCATGAACACGCCCGAACTGGCCCACACCCGTCTGAACCGCCTGGAAGTGACGGCCACCATCCACCAGCGCAAGAGCCGCATGTACGAACTGGCAGACGGGTACATTGCCCTGCCCGGCGGCTATGGCACGCTGGATGAGCTTTTCGAGACGCTCACCTGGGCGCAGATTGGCGAACACAGCAAGCCGGTCGGACTGTTGAACGTGGACGGCTATTACGATCTCTTGCTGGCCATGCTCGACCGGGCCCTGGAAGAAAAGTTCCTCTTCCCCGAACACCGGCGCGCCTTGCTGTGCCACTCGCAGCCGGATGCATTGCTGGATGCGATGATGGCCTACCGGCCTCCGCTGGAGGCGGTCAAGCGCTGGATGAGGCAGGATTGAGAAAAGCAGAGAGCGGAGAGAGGGAGGAGGGGAAATAAGATTCACCACGAAGGCCATTAAGTTTCACGAAGGAAAAGAGCTAATATTGGTGGAATTGGGCGCGCGCTGCGGCTTCAAGTGGCAGTGCGCCACATCGAAGCCACAGGCCTTCGATGAACGCTATCGACCGGTTTGGCGACATGAGTCGCCAAACATGGCCGTTTCGACGCCATTGGCTGAGGCGGCTTTTGCGAGGCACCCCCGTGAGGCGAGCCGCCATCAGCCACATCGACACCATGGGGCATCGATACGAGTCGTCGATGACGATTTCTCTTATTTCTCGCTTCCTTGTTTATTTAGGCGTGGGTATCGTTGCCTGTTTCACCAAGAAGCGAAAAAAAAGGTAATTGTTTTTACGGGAAATTGGCTATATACTGCACTTATTTATCATGCAGAATTGCATGTAATGAAAATATTTCCGTTGAATCATAGTTAGGCAGCCATAGACGAAATCCACTATCAAGAAAGGAGACTATTTTGATCGATGCTTTTTCAACATCACACAACAGAATCAAGACGCTTATCCTCTTGGCAATCTGTGGCTTGTCGGCAATTGCCGCTGCCACTGTAGGTATCAACGATAATCTGCCCGGCATACTGCTAGCCTTTCTTGCAGCTACTGCCTTTGTCCTTGCATTAGTCCACCCCTGGCGAACCGCAAGGAAGTTCATGTTCCTCCTCCTGGCGTCGGTGCTCGGTTTTGTTCTCTTCGTCATCCTGAACATCATTATCGATACTGCCGCCCAAAATCCAGCAAACGCGGGTGCGCTCCAGGATCTGCTGCAGAGCCCCGCCATCGATGCCTTTAGTATATTCATCGCTATGATCTGCCCTGCGGCCTTCATCGTTGGCGCAGTCGGCTCGGTTGTCATGTTCATTCGCAACCGTCGTCAGCCAGCGTGAATCCGTGAAGCAGCTGCCTAATACCGCCTAAAAGCGGACAGCGTCTCCACATTGCCTCCCCCCTCCTTAAACCGTGACCGTCCCATCTTTACTAGCTGTGGGGGCTTTGCCGCTATCGTCTTGCCCATGCAATGAGGTTAGTCTAAAATTTTAACGAAAAATGAAATGTACAAGTTCAGCGCCCCTAACTAAAAGAGGTTTACGATGGCTTCGGAAGGAAAGCCTCATGAAAATGGAAAGAAGCCCCCGAAGAGAATGCAGGAACCGGGGGGTATTCGTTTGTTCCTCTCTTTTTCCAAAAACAAACAACTAGCCGAGGCGGCGTTTGCGAAGCACATCGTCTCCGAAGGGGATCCCCGTGGAACCAGCCGCCACGAGTCGAGGCAGCGCCAAGCTGCCATCGACCGGTTCGGCGAGGTGGCTTGCCGAACACGGCTGTATCGGCGGCATTGCGAAGCACATCGTACCCGCAGGGTAGCCCCGTGGGACGAGGCGCCGAAACCTCTGCCTTTTGTTCTTTTCCTTCAAGTTCTTTTCTTCGTGTCCTTCGTGCCCTTGGTGGTGAATCCTTTCTTTTCTCTTTCCCTCAAATGCTTTTCCTTGGTGTCTTCATGCCTCGTGTCCCTGTTCTTTGGGGATCGTGGTTAATCTTTTCTTCCGGCGGGCAGAATTATCAATTTCATTACAACCCAAAATCCCCCACTGCAAGCGGGCGATTTTAGGTTATCATTCAAGCCGATATGCGTGCCTCTGACTCTCCCTTTGTCGCTGACTGGTTCATCGTCTCCCTGCGCTGGCTAGTCCTGCTGGGATTGATCCTCTCGTTGTCGCTGGGAGGCCAGCTCCTGGTCCTGCCAAATGCGCTCCTGGTCGGCCTGGTAGCCTGGAACATTACCCTGACCCTGCTGGCGGCGGGGCTCTATTTTGCCCTGGCGGGTGGCTTCGCCAGCCCGGCTTTCTGGATCATCGTCCTGCCGCTGCTGACCGCCTCGCTCTATTTCGAAGTGATCGGTGCCATCATTTCGGCCACCCTGATGGCGGCGGTTGAGATCATAGTGACGGTTCTCCAGACGCTGGCTCCGGCCGCCCTGATTATCCTGGGCGCCTCCGTTTTCCTTACTTTCCTGGTCGCCGGAGTGTTTGGCCTTTTGAGCATGCGCCTCATCCAGACCATCCGCCACACCCGCCGGTCCCAGTCCGAAGCACAGCAGAAGAAACAACACCTGGAGAACGACCGCCTGCGCGCCATCTACAGCTTGACTTCCACCCTCACGGCCACCCTCAACTACCAGCGCGTGCTCGATTCCGTCCTGGACCTGAGCCTGAGCGTGCTCAACCTCGAGCCGGATGCCCCCCCCGACGACCGTTTGGCCTGCGCAGTGCTGCTCTTTTCCAAAGCGGAAACTCTCGAAGTCGGCTCGGCCCGCCGCTTGACCCCGGCGGATATGCACCTGGTTCTGAGCGGCCAGAAGGGAGCCATCGCCGAGGCCATCGAAAACGATAAACCGGTCGTGCTTAGAGATGTACGGCACGACCCGGAACTGAACCGTTTTGTCACCTTCATGAGCTGCAATGAGATCTACTGCTTCCCCCTGCGCAGCGGCTTCAACGCTTATGGCGTCCTGCTTTTCGGCCATCCGGAGTTGAAGTTCTTCAGCGCCGGGCGGCGGGAACTCCTCGACATCCTCGGCAGCCAGGCGGTGGTTGCCATCCAAAATGCACGCCTCTATCAGGACGTGGTGGACGAGCGCGAACGCATGATCGAGTATCAGGAAGAAGCCCGCAAAAAACTGGCCCGCGACCTGCACGACGGCCCCACCCAGTCTGTCTCGGCTATTGCCATGCGGATCAGCCTTGCCCAGCGCATGTTGTCCAAGGATCCCAAGGCTGCCAGCGAGGAACTGGGCCGCATCGAGGAACTGGCCCGCCGCACGACGAAAGAGATCCGCCACATGCTTTTCACCCTGCGGCCGCTGGTGCTGGAGTCGCAGGGCCTGGCAGCGGCTTTAAAATCCATGGCGGAGAAAACGAAAGAGACCTTCTCGCAGAATGTGTCCATCCAGGTGGATGAAAGCATCCTTGAGTCCATTGAAATGGGCAAGCAGGGCGTCATCTTTTATATTGTGGAAGAAGCGGTCAACAATGCCCGTAAACATGCCCAGGCGGGGCACATCTGGGTGAACCTGCGTCCAATGGATCAAGGCCTGGCTTTGCTCGAGATCCAGGATGACGGGATCGGGTTTGATGTGGCGGCGGTTAACCGCTCCTATGACCAGCGCGGCAGCCTGGGCATGGTCAACCTGAAGGATCGCACCGAACTTGTCAATGGCGTGCTGGATGTACAATCCGTGCCCGGCAAGGGCACCCGGGTCCAGGTCTATATCCCGTTATCGGAAGAGGCTGCCGATCGTCTTCACCATTCCTCTGGAAAACATTAAATCTGATACCCCAGGAACAGGGGACGACGTCCCATGCCAATAGCCGCCGGTATACACTACTTCCTGCATGAGGGGGGAAAGCCATCCAGGCCGCCGCTGGTGCTCATCCATGGCGCGGGGGGCGATCATTTATCCTGGCCGGCGGAAATACGGCGTCTGGCTGAGGTGCGCCTTTTTACACTCGACCTGCCCGGTCACGGTAAATCGGAAGGGCCGGGCCGCCAATCTGTCCCCGATTACGCCGACAGCGTGGTCCGTTTTATGAATGTGGCGGGCCTCTCGCGGGCCGTGTTTATTGGACATGCGCTGGGCGGCGCAATCGCCCTGACGCTTGCCCTCGATCATCCCGAGCGCACAGCCGGGCTCGGGCTGATCTCCAGCGGGCCGCGCCTGCCGATCGCTGCCTCTATGCTGGAGAATGCCGCCAACCCGGCCACATTTATTCTGGCTGTCCAGTCGCTCCAGGAATTGATGCGCATCCCGCAGTCTGAAAAATCTTTGCAAGATCAGACTTTCAGACACTTGTCGTCCAGCCGCCCAACACTCCTCCATGGTGACCTGTGCGCCTGTGACCAGTTTGATGTGACTTCCCGCCTCTATGCCATCCGGACCCCGGCCCTGGTGATCTGCGGCACAGACGACCAACTGGCCCCGCGGCGCTTTTCCGATAGCCTGGCAACACAAATCCCCGAGGCGGCCCTGCAGACGATTGACGGCGCAGGGCACTTGGTGATGCTCGAACAGCCACGCCGGGTGGCCGCGTTATTGAGGGTTTTCCTGATGGCCATTCCGTTTGTGCCGGGGATATAGAGCAATGAAAAATAGATCAAAAATAATTGTGCAAAAAAGGGGTGCAGTTCAAAACGCCCTGCGCCTTTTTTTCGCCTCTTTTTTTCCAAGGAGCAAAAGAAAGAGTTTATAACCCCAAGACTTCCTTCAAAATTGGTATGCCATTCCGGATGGCACGTGCCCGGTGGCTTAAGCGGTTTTTTTCAGCCATCTCCAGCTCCGCCATGGTGTGCCCAAGTTCGGGAATGAAAAAGATGGGATCGTAGCCGAAACCATTGGAGCCGCGCTCATCCGGGATAATTTCCCCTTCGCATTGGCCAAAAGCCAGTTTGATCCCGCCCGACGGCAAAGCAATCGCCACTGTTGCCCGGAAGCGCGCGGTCCATGGACGCGGTTTATCGCCCAGTCGTTCGAGCAAATATTTCCGGCGGTCGAGGTCGGTGGCATTGGGGATGGGACAGAAGCGATGCGAGTGCAGGCCGGGCTGCCCGCCCAAGGCATCCACTTCCAGGCCTGAATCGTCGGCCAGGGCGATCATTCCACCAGCCCCTGCGAAAGCCGCAGCTTTTTTAACGGCATTTTCAGCATAGGTCTGTCCATCTTCGGCCACTTCGAGCGTCAACCCCAGATCGGAGGGGGTGAGAAGGGCGATGTCGAGATCGCCCAGCAGGGCTTTGATCTCGTCAACTTTGCCTTTGTTGTTGGTGGCGATAAGAATGCTGTGCATCATCTGTTCCCGGTTACTTAATTTTTTTTGGATCTGTTCCAATGCCCAAATGGCGTGTTCACGGATAAGTGGCTCGTCGCTCTGAACTGCCTGTTCCAGGACCGGGAGTGCGGCCGGATCCCCTGAATTGCCCAGGGCCACGGCGACGTTACGGAGATAGCCGCCTCGCTTGCTGCGCAACACCGTACTATCTTTGAATTTCCGGACAAACTCCTGCGGGCTGAGCGCCAGTTCGGCAACCAAATCCGGTTCAGGCACGCCGGGCCGGGCATTGAAAGCGGGATCATGTTCCGGGCCGGCAAACCTGTTCCAAGGGCAGACCTGCTGGCATATGTCACAGCCAAAGATCCGGTTACCCAGTTGCGGACGCAAATCCGGCGGGATCTCGTTCTTGTTTTCAATCGTCAGATAAGAAAGACAGCGCCGGGCGTCGAGCGTGCGGTCTGGCAGTATGCAGTTGGTGGGACAGGCTATGATGCAGCGTGTACACTTCCCGCAGCGGTCGGCGCTGAAAGGCAAGTCGGGCTCCAGTTCGATCCCAAGCAGGATCTCAGCCAGCAGGAAGTACGAACCGATCTTCGGGTGAATGAGACAGGTGTTCCTGCCGATCCAGCCCAGGCCAGCGCGCTGAGCCAGATCACGTTCCAGCAGCGGACCCGTGTCGGTATACCAGCGGTGCGGCACCGGACTCCCAACCTGCATCTTGATAAAGGATGCCAGCGTTTTCAGGCGTTCCGGCAGGACGAGATGGTAATCAGCCCCCCAGGCATAAGCGGCAACGCGTCCAACTGGAGGCGAACCTCCGTTTTGGGCGGCAGAGCCCGGGTTTGGGTAAGTGACTGCGAGCACCAGGATGGAACGGCATTCGGGCAGAACCAGGCGCGGGTCGAGGCGGCGGCGGTCAGCCAGGTAGTCCATGGAAGCATGCCGCCCCATGGACAGCCAGTGTTCATAAACCGGCCAATGAGGCGGAGGTTCAGGTGTGGTGACACCCGCCAGGGAAAATCCCAGGCGGCGGGCTTCGTGCTTAACTGCCTGGGTGAGGGACACGCAGTTCCTGTTTACTTAACCGTGACAACGACCGTCAGCGACGGACCGAAGTTGAAGCCTTTGGCGTTCTGCAGGCGGAAAAAAGCCCCGTAGTTGCCGGCAGTGGTGGGGGCTGTCAGCGTAACAGAGATCTCGAGAGTCTCGCTGGGCAGCACGGTGACGGTGAAGTACGAAGTCGGGGTTGTGTTCCAGTCCGTCCCAACGCCACCCCAGCCAAAGACAAGGCGATAGTTCGGGTCCCAGGTGCAGGGGCCGGTATTTTTCACCCGCCAGGTCTTGGTGAACGGTGCGCCGCCAACGACTTCGGCGAAGTCCGGAAATGTCACATCGGTGATGAAAACGGCATTGTCACAGACAGCAGATTGTGTACCCGCGAGGGTTGAGATGGTAAAAGGTGTCGCGGATGGAACGCCAGGCAGTGGCGTGCTGGTGATGAGAGGCGTATTGGTGGCTCGCAGGGTGGGGCTGACGGCGGGGGTGTTGGTGATGCTTGGAGTTGGTGATACCGCCAGGGCTGTCTGTGTTTGTGCCCCCTCAACAGTCTTCCAGATCTGGGTCATGGCCAGCGAAGGGTCAGTGGTCGGCGTTCCTCCACCGCAGGCGGCCAGCCCAGGCAGGATGAAGGCCATCAAGAGCCAGGTAAGCCTGGTAAAACGTGACATTCTTTCCTCCAAAACAAATAACGCTTTCATTTCCAGGGATAGTCCTAACGGCGTTCCAAGTGGTTCATTATAACAGAATCAAATTAATGAAGATGTGAAACGCATTTGCCTGAATAGGACATTCACAAGGGTATAATTACTGCAATGTTTGAAATCGTCTTTCTAGGCACTTCCGCCTCCGCCCCCTCCGCCAAGCGCGGTCTTTCCGCGCAGATCGTCAAGCACGACGAATTCCGCTTCCTGATCGACTGCGGCGAGGGCACCCAGCGCCAGATCCTGCAATCCGGCCTCGGCTTCAGGAACCTGAATAACATTTTCGTCACCCACGGCCACCTGGATCACATCCTCGGCCTGGCCGGGCTGCTCTCCACGTTCATGCGCTGGGAAACCATCGCAGAATTGAACATCTACAGCGGCAAGTGGGCGCTCGACCGCATCCATGACCTGCTCTACGGCGTGGTCCTGCGCGGCGGACAGGCACCGCTGACCCTCAACCTGTGCGAGATCAAGCCGGGCATTTTTTTCGAGGCCGGCGATTTCACGGTGACGGCCTTCCCGGTCTTCCACCGCGGCTCAGACTCGCTGGGTTTCAAATTCGAAGAGCGCTCCCGCCGCCCGTTCCTGCCCGACAAGGCGGAGGCGTTGGGCGTACCGTTTGGCCCCATCCGCCACGACCTGGTGGACGGGAAGACCGTCATGCTGGAAGACGGGCGCAAGGTCGGGCCGGAAGAGGTGCTTGGGCCGCTCAAGCCCGGGGTCCGGCTGGTGTACGTGGGCGATGCAGGCCGGATCGATGACCTGGTCCCCGTCTGCCAGGACGCCGATGCGCTGGTCATCGAGTCCACTTATCTGGAAGAAGAAGCTGAGATGGCCAGGCAGTTCTCGCATCTGACGGCGAAAATGGCCGCCGAACTGGCGGTAAAGGCGAACGTGCGGCAGTTGGTACTGACCCATCTCTCGCGTCGCTACCGCGAGAAGGATGTGCTGGCCGAAGCCCAGGCCGTCTTCCCGGCTGTGCAGGTGGCGCGCGATTTTGATTCTTATTCTTTCAAACAGGAAGGCTGACCTTGCCCCGCTTCGAAATCGACCTCACCCCCCTCGAGCACATCACCGTGGATGCCATCGGGCAGCCGGGAGCGCGCGTCTTCTACATTCAAGGCTGGCGCAAAACCGATCCCCAACCGGTGACAGTCATTATCGAAAAAGTGCAGCTCCAGTCGCTGGTCCTGGGTGTGGATCAGATGCTGGCTGAACTTGCGAAACAGAAGCCGGAGCTGGCCGTTCCTGCCGCGCAATTCGACGCAGACAAGATGCGCATCACCCCGCCGGTGGATCCGCTCTTCCGTGCCGGGGAGATGGGCCTGGGCTACGACGCCGACCGCGACAGCATCGTCATCCTGGTGCGCGAGATTGTGATGGAAGGCGGAGACCCGGAAGAGGCCGCCGTGGTCCGCTTCTGGTGCACACGCCTCCAGATCCGCCGCCTGGCGGACTGGAGCAGGGAGGTTATCAACCGCGGGCGACCCATCTGTCCGCAGTGCGGGCAGCCGATGGAACCCGAAGGGCACTTCTGCCCCAAGAAGAACGGGCACAAGCATTAAATTGTGACTACTATGTTATAATATGGTCACATAAGGAGTGCTTTTTATGGAAACAACCGTCGGAATCCGTGATCTAAAAGCGCATTTGAGCGAGTATATCCAGCGGGTCAAGAGCGGGCAGAGCATTGTCGTTACCGAACATGGCAAGCCGGTGGGACGCATCCTGCCGGTCGGGATGAGCCTGGAAAGCCGCCTCGAGATGCTGCGCAAGGCCGGCTTGGTTGAATGGAGCGGAAAGAAACTGCGCGACATTAGACCTCCCGCCACTAATCGCGGCGATAAACTGGCCTCTGACATCGTGGTTGAACTCCGTGAACCTGTACCTTGATACCAGCGCACTGATCAAACGGTACGTCAACGAGGCAGGTTCCATGGATGTGTGGGAATGGATCCATTCCGCAGATGACAAGGTAACTGTTCTCATTACCCGCGCCGAAATGTCTGCCGCGCTCAATCGCTTGCTGCGCATGAAATATCTATCGCAAGAAGACCATGCCAGTGCACTGGCGGTATTTCGTGCCGATTGGATGAATTTTACCCGCTTGCCCATCACCGAGTCGCTGGTGGCTCGCGCCGATGCGCTGGCCTGTGAACACAACCTGCGCGGCTATGATGCCGTCCATCTTGCTGCAGCACTCAACTGGCAGGAGCTGATTGATCTGCCGGTTACGCTCGTGACGTATGACAAAGAATTAGCCAGTGCTGCGCGGGCTTTGGGGATGGCAGTATTAACGGAAAAACAGTGAACGAAGCTCCGTTATCAGCCCCCAATGAATTGAAACCGGCCCTGGAGAATGGAGAAATCACTCTCAAGGGCCAGTTCGTGTACGGCTCCAACTACACCTTCCTTGTCAGCGTCAGGCATGTAGGGATGGAGATCCCTGCCGTCTACAAGCCGATGCGCGGCGAACAGCCGCTGTGGGATTTCCCTGCAGCCTCCCTGGCCGGGCGCGAAGTGGCCGCCTGGCTCGTCAGCGAGGCGCTCGGCTTCGGCTTCGTCCCGCTCACCATCCTGCGCGACGGGCCGTTCGGCCCCGGCTCGCTCCAGCAGTACATCGAACACAACCCCAACCTCCACTACTTCACCCTCAAACCCGCCGACCGGCCGCGCCTGCGCCTCGCCGCCCTGTTCGACCTGCTGGTCAACAACGCCGACCGCAAGGGCAGTCACATCCTGCTCCAGAAGCGCACCCGTAAGCTCTACCTGATCGACCACGGCCTGTGCTTCCACGCCGAAGACAAACTGCGCACGGTGATCTGGGACTTCAGCGGGGAAGACATCCCGCCCGAACTGGTCGCTGCCCTGGAAATGTTCCGGAGCCTCCTACCCCTCAATCTGTCCGTTGATCTTCAACCGTATCTCACCTCGCAGGAACTCGCCGCGCTGAATGCCCGCCTTGAGACGCTGCTGGCAAACCCGGTCTTCCCGGCCCCTCCGGAAGACCGGCGTGCGTTCCCGTATCCGCCCCTGTAAGGGCGACACGCATCGTACCTGTGAGGGTATGTATCGCCCCTACCATCAAGGAGAAAATCCATGGCCCATTATCGTCTTGCCCTGCTCGGTTTCGGCAATGTCGGACGCGCCCTGGCCCGCCTGCTTCAGCGCAAAGAGACTGAACTCGAATCGAATTACGGCCTCAATTTCATCGTCACCGGCATCGCTACCGGGCGGCACGGTATTGCCATCGATCCAAATGGCCTTGACCTCGAAAAAGCCCTGGCGCTGGTCGAGAGCGGCCAATCCTTATCCCCGATCACCCAATACCCTGTTACCGGCAGCCTCGATTTCGTCCAATTCGTCCCGGCGGACGTGCTCTTCGAGAATTCCCCGGTCAACCATGAGAATGGCGAACCTGCCGTGACTTATCTCCGCGCCGCGCTGGAGCGCGGCATGCACGCCGTCACCGCCAACAAAGGCCCGGTCGTCCACGCCTACCATGAACTGACCGGGCTGGCGCAGGCCAAAGGTCGCAAGTTCTTCTTCGAGTCCACGGTGATGGATGGGGCGCCGATCTTCTCGCTCTTCCGCTCAGCGCTTCCCGCCGCGCAATTGCAGTCCTTCCGCGGCATCCTGAACTCGACCACCAATCTCATCTTGGGCCGCATGGAGAACGGCGAAAGCTTCGAGGATGCGGTCCAATATTGCCAGAAGATCGGCTTGGCTGAGACCGATCCCTCCGGCGATGTGGACGGCTGGGACGCGGCCATCAAGGTGGCCGCGCTGGTCACGGTGCTGATGGGTATGTCGCTCAAGCCGCAGGAGGTGGAGCGGGCAGGCATCCGCGGCCTCTCGCGTGAAATAATCGCCGCGGCCAAAGCGGACGGCAAGCGCTGGAAGCTGGTCTGCACGGCTGAAAAAGATGGAAATATCGTCAAGGGCCGCGTGGCCCCGGAACTGGTCTCCCCCTCCTCGCCGCTCTACAGCGTGGAAGGCTCCTCGTCCATCGTGGAGTTCCACACCGACACGTTATCCAGCCTCAGCATTGTCGAGGGCAATCCCGGCCCGGAAACCACGGCTTATGGCCTCCTGGCGGATTTCATCAATGCAGTGAAGAACCGGTGATGATTATTTCTTGGAGAAGAAGAACTCCCAGTTGCCCAGTGGTTGCCCTTCATTGAGGCGCTGGGTCAGGCTGTATCCATCCCATGCAGTGCCGATGGCGATCAGGCCCCAAATAAAAATCGGTATGCAGGCCAGAGCCCCGAACAAGGTCATTCCAAAACCGGCAGAGGCCATCACGACGCCCAGGCAAGCCGCCATGGCGCAAAAGAGGACTGCGCCTGCGATGAAGACCGCACCTTTAGTCATTTGTCCGATATAGAGATATCCCCCTCCACCGGTGATGAAATTCAAGAGAGCCGTCAGGATTGGTTCTTTCTGTTTTTGCGGTTCCGCCATTGGTCAATCTCCTTATCTGAATAGGGAATCCATTGCCTGCCGCTTTTTCTACTTTCACTGGTTTGGCGCAGTGGGAGGCAAGCCAGCTATGCTTCTTCAAATATTATCGCGCAATTTCTCACAAAACGTGCTGCGATTTCGAGAGACGGAGTCACTGCCCGCACTCCCGCAAGGACACCGGGGATGTGAGCAAGGCGAATTTGTCCGCTGCAGCCGGATTTCACTCGTGTCGTTTTCCCTGGGAAATCTGCTTTCTTCATAGAGCACTCAAGAGGGCAAATAAACCAAACCCAATGATGATTGCGCCAGAAATTCTATTGACCCACCGCAATCCGGCAGGGTTGAATCTGGCCCGAAATAAACCCACCCCGCTGCTTAAAATGAGCCACCATAATGCCGAGCCAAAGAAAACGCCCAGGACCAGAACTCCCGCTGACCCATAGTTCCCGCCAGTACCTGCCAAACCCAGGCCGGCAAATATCGCTGCAAAGGAAATGATGGTCATTGGATTGGTGAGTGTCAGGAGAAAAGTCGAAGCGTAAGCGCCAAGGAGGCCAATCCCTTTACCCGGGGCAGCCTGTTCGGCGGGTTTTGCCAGCAAGGTTTTGATCCCCAAATAACAAAGAAAGGCACCGCCGATCAACCGCAGCCAGGTTTGTTGGCTGGCCATAAAATTTGAGACGAAAGCCAGGCCGAATCCAGCAATGCAGCCATAGATTGCATCCGCGCTTGCAGCGCCCAGGCCGGAAACGAGACCGGATGCCCACCCTTCAGCCAGTGTGCGGCGGATGCACAACACACCGATCGGTCCAACCGGCGCGGCGATCGAAAAGCCAATGGCGAGGCCTCTTAGCAGAAAGGTGATGTCCATTTATTTTATTTCGCTGCCAGTGTGATAATAATCAGGGGGAAATGAATTTGTCGGCAGGCATATCATATATCTTGCTTGTATCGGTCAGTACCGTTGTATTCACTTCAACTGGTGAATCCTGAAGATAATTGAATAATTTAATCGTCGTATACCCGATGGCACCGCTCTCGATTTCAAATTCAAGCGGTATACCAGCCTGCAAACCTGTCAGGTAAGCATCCACCACCAGTTCAACGCTTGCGCCGGAATTGGCCCGTGCGATGGGCTGGCCGATGGAAAAATGGTTGCCATCCGCACCCAAATTGATCGCATCGGAACTGACCGACACAAGCCCCGGGTTGGTCAGCGTGCCGCCGCTTTTCAGATCGAGCGTCGCCCAATCTGAGCTGGTTGTGATCTGGATGCGAATACGATAGGTTCCGGTAGGCGTTGGCGGCGGCGTGGCGCCCGATTCAATCGGGATGTTCTGCGCCAATGGGATCTCGCCGCGCAGCATTTGCGAGGCCACGCCTGCCAGGCGCAGGTACCAGTCACTGGGCAGTTTATAACCGTCGGTATCCATGGAGACCAGGTCAACGCCAACCGGTTCATCGTTTTTTGTGGCCGCGATCTTGTACATGGCGGTATCTTCATCCACCTCGTCGAACATGGCGTTGTAGATCATCGGCACGCCGATCGAAACGGTGTTGTAGACCTGCCTCCAGTAAAAATTCCCACCGCGGCGCGGGGTGGCGTTGAAAAGGTTGGCATGATTGTCATTATGGAAAGCTGTCCCCGGAAAGACGGTAGGCATATATTCCACGCCACATGCGCTGGCTGCAGCCATGTCCTGGATCATCATCAATTTATACAGGTCCACTTCCATATCGCTGGTGTAACGGCCCACCGTCCACGGGGTGAGGACGTCGAGGGCGCAGTAGTAATCCGCCCAGGCCAGGTCGGTCAGGGAATCGCCCTGCAGGGTGCGCCAATAGGTGGGCACACCGCCCACCAACGTAGCCTGGTATTTCGGGTCCGGGTTATCCTCGAAGAAATTGACCAATTCACTTGCCTGCTGGGGTATACCGGGGTGCTCGATGAATCCCAGTCCCCAGAGGGCTAGCACCGGCTTGCCATTCTGGTGCAGGTAGGCCGGGCTTTCCGTCACCTTCAAGACATCCACCATGTATTTCCAGTCTTTTTCAAGGATGTTGACAAAGGTGCTGCTATCCATTCCGCTGGTATCGTACTCCACGGCAAAGACACGCCCGTAGGCCTCCGCCCCGGCCTGAACATTCTTTATTACGATATTTCGTGTGGCAAAATGGCTGAGAATTGGCAGTTCGGAACCAAACCGCTGTACGAACACGCCGACAATGCCATACTGGCTCATCCACTGGAAATGGCGCATTACTGTTGTGGAGTTGTAGGCCGAGTAGAGATAGGCGGGCTGGCCGTTGGGATAGGTCATATTCGTCGGGCAGCGTTCGGCAGGGGTCAGTTCGCTGGCATCCGGCCACATATCCACCCGCAGGCTGGATGCATCGGGGGTGTCGTTTCTGAACCAGTGCAGCCAGCCATTCACCGGTGACCCGTCGCCGGGGCAGGTGAACCAGCCCTGGTAGCCCATCAGCAGTTTATGCTCCATGGTGGATGCGTCCACCGTCGTGTGCGGCAGGGGTGTTACCGTTGGTGTGATGGTCGGAACCAATGTTGCCGGAACAGGCGTGTTGGTTGCCACAGCGGCTGGTTTCGGATTGCAGGCGGCCAGGATCATTATGGCGAGAAAAGTAAATATGTTACGAATAAAGGGGCCTTTCTTCAAATGTCCGACCATAAGTGTCTCCTCGTGGTGACTGGTTGAAATGAGCCCTGGTCTTAACCAGAAAATCCCAATGGATTTGCGGTCCAACGCTGTGTTAGATCGTGTACGTGCCATGATTACAGTGGCATAACATGCCCACCACCCACATAGAGCAGTTGCCCCGTGACCCAGCGTGCTTGTTCCGAAGCAAAGAAGATAATCACATCAGCTACGTCTTCCGGCTGACCCACGCGCTGTAATGGGATATGACTGGCTTCTTCTTTTTCCAATTCGGGCGAAATCCAGCCAGTTTGAACTGCTCCCAAAGATACAATATTCACCGTGATGCCGTACTTCCCCAACTCGCTGGCGGCAGCGCGACTATAGGACTCGAGTGCGTGTTTGCTTGCGCCATAGGAAATTTCGCTACTGAAACCTGATGCTCCATCGGTGCTTACGTTTATAATTCGTCCCCAGCGTGCACCCCGTTCGATGAGGCGACGAGCATATTCAGCCATCATGAGCGCAACGGCACGGCTATTTACTGCGAAATGCCGGTCATGCTTATCGGCTGTGATGGTGCCCATAGGAAATTCATCTACGGCGCGGCTGTTTGAGCCAAGGCGACTCTGCGGGATGAAAGTGTCTGGATCGCAGTGTGCCGCGTTATTGATGAGTATGTCGACTGGCCCAAATGCTCGTTCCACTCGGTCAAACAATTGAGGAATTACCGCTGGGTCAGCGAGATCGGCTTCCCATGCTTCAATCTTACCGCCGCGCTCATGGATTGCGGTGATAACTTCATCGGCAGTTCTAGTGTTTTGTAAGTGATAGAATGCTTCGCCGGGAAGATTCGTCGTACTAGCTTCGGCGGGCAGACGAAGGTAGGTTACAAAGACTGTCGCGCCTTCGGCGGCAAAGGCACTGGCAGTAGCTGCGCCGATGCCGTACGGATTGTTGACCCCGGTTATCAAGACAATCTTGTTTTTAAGTCCAGTGTCAATCATGGTTTAATACCTTTCTTCGGCACGGCCAAACTATTTTTTGGGGCCGCTATTTGGCGGGTTAACTACTTGTGGACGGCGTAAGACGAGAATTTAGCCATCACCAGTATAGATAATTTTTCGAGTTCGAGTCAAGCGGTTCGAGGTAGATCATTCTTGGTACTCACGGCGCGGGCTCCAGCCTCAGTTCCTTCTTCATCAGCATGACCGCATACGGGTTCCAGGTGGAGAGTACGAAGGAAACTGTCGTCGCGCCATCCTGCGCCCGTGCCGGTGAATGGTAAGGGAGTACAATAGCGCTGAAACCAGTATAGCATGACAACCAACCCCCCGGCCATTCTTTACCTCGCCCTTGGCACCAACCTCGGCAACCGGTTCGCTAATCTTCAGGCCGCCATTGCTGCCCTGCCACCTGCCATTCGCGTACTGGATCGGTCGCCGGTCTATGAGACGCCACCCTGGGGCCTCACCAGTCAGCCCGCCTTCTTGAATATGGTGCTCAAGGGCGGGACGCACCTGGCTCCTCTGGCCCTTCTGGCACATTTGAAGCATTTGGAAACTGAACTCGGCCGCCTCCCGGCTGTCCGCTGGGGGCCGCGCTTGATCGACATGGACATCCTTTTCTATGATGGGCTGAGCCTCGCCACCCCGGAACTGGTCATCCCGCACCCGCGCCTGCACGAACGCGCCTTCATCCTCGTCCCGCTGGCGGACCTGGCGCCCGAGTTTGTCCATCCGGTTTTAGGCAAACCCGTCCGCCAGATGCTGGCGGGGGTGGATACGACTGGAGTGAAACTCTATGAGCCAACTGGTTGAGCAACTGGATTCCGAACCCGCCCTGGCCTGGAAGGTGGCGGTCAACGTGCTCGGTAAGAGTGATGGTTCGCCCGAGGCACAGCGTGCCCGCACTGTGGTCCGGGATGCCCCGCTGATAAGGACGTTGATTGCAACGTGTGACCGCCAAAGCAGCCCTTATAAAAAGTGGGACGGTACCCATTGGGTCCTGTCCATCCTAGCTGATCTGGGCTGTCCTGCCGGCGATGAGTCCCTGCGCCCGCTGATGGACGATACCTTCGATTGCTGGCTGAGTAAAGCGCACGAAAAACAGTTCCGCCAGGTCGCCGGGCGGACGCGGCGCTGCGCCTCGCAGGAAGGCAACGCCATCTGGTCGTCGCTGCGGCTGGGGCTGGCCGATGGGCGCACGGATGAATTGGTCTCCCGCCTGCTGAAATGGCAGTGGCCGGACGGCGGCTGGAACTGTGACAAACGCCCCGAAGCAGATAGTTCTTCGTTCATGGAAACACTCATCCCGTTGCGGGCGCTGGCGTTGTACGCCCGGGTTTCGGGAGATCCAAAGGTCAAGGCCGCCGCCGGGCGCGCCGCTGAGATCTTCCTCAAGCGCCACCTGTTCAAGCGCCAGAGTGACGGAGCCGTGATGGATAAACATTTCACCCTGCTGCATTACCCTGCCTACTGGCATTACGACATTTTGTTCGGGCTGAAGGGTTTGGCCGAAGCCGGATTCATTTCCGACCCTCGTTGTAAGGACGCCCTCGACTTGCTCGAATCCAAACGCCTACCGGATGGCAGCTTCCCGGCCGAGGAGTCGTTCTCCCGCCCGACACGCCCGCAATTGAGCGGCTATTCGCCGGTCCACTGGGGTGGGACGGGCCAGAAAACAGCCAACCTTTTCGTGACCGCCGACGCGCTGTACGTACTACGTATGGCTGGCAGGTTGTGACAGGCAATCCGGTTATAATCACATTAAGAAATAAAGGAGTCTCCCGATGACCGAACCCAAACCCCTTTACTGGAAACCCGCACCCGGCATTGGCTACACCGTCATCCGCCGCCCGGACGGAGGCATGGCGCTCACCTTCACAGACCTGTCGGACCTCACCATCCAACACTGGCACGACTTCGCCCTGGAGCACCTGTTCGGCTCCGACCGTCTGACCCGCAACCTGTACGACCTGCGCCAGATCAAGGAGATCCCCGAGAAGGCCATCCACTCTGCAATCGAAGTGAACAGCGACCCGGCTGCCCGTAACATCCGCCTGGCGGTGGTGGTCAACAATGACAAGCTGGCCAACGCCGTCCGCGAGATCTATTACGCGGTGGTGCCTGAGACCTCGGCAGCCATCAAGATCTTTACCGACATGGATGCCGCCGAAGCCTGGCTCAGCCGCCCGATGGACCAGATGGTGTAGTAGTAGGGGCGACACATGTGTCGCCCTTACAGGTATTAGGAATGTCCTCCCTGACCATCGGCAGCCACACCCTGGCGTGGGGCAAACGAACCTACGTGATGGGGATTTTGAACATTACCCCGGATAGTTTTTCGGGGGATGGTCTCCTGCCCTCACCCCCTTCCCCTCTCCCGCAAGCGGGAGAGGGGGTAGGGGGCTGGGGGGTAGGGGGTGAGGATGCTCTCAACCAGGCCCGCCGCTTCCTCGCCGCAGGTGCAGATATCCTGGATATCGGCGGCGAATCCACCCGCCCCGGCTCCCGGCCGGTGGATGCCGAAGAAGAGGGACGGAGGGTGCTCCCAGTCATTCGGGCAATTGCTTCCGAGTTCCCACAGGCCTTGATTTCAATAGATACCTGCAAGGCCGCCGTTGCCGAGGCAGCCCTGGGAGCGGGCGCACACATCCTCAACGACGTCTGGGGCCTGCGCCTCGACCCGCAACTGGCCGCGGTCGCCGCCCGCCTCAAAGCCCCGGTGGTGCTGATGCACAATCGCTCACAGCCTGCCAATGTCGAGGTCCGGGAACGGCTCGGCAAGGCCTACGCCGGCTCGGATTATGGAAATTTACTGGAAGACGTAAAGCGCGAATTGATGGAATCGGTCCAGATCGCCCGTTCCGCCGGCATCCCCGACGAGCGCATCATCCTGGACCCCGGGATCGGCTTTGGCAAAACGGTCGGGCAGAACCTGGACTTGATCAACCGCCTGGACGAGATCCGCCGGCTGGGATTCCCCGTCCTGCTGGGCCCGTCGCGCAAGTCCTTCATCGGCTATACCCTGAAGTTGCCACCCGACCAGCGCCTGGAAGGGACGGCTGCCGCCGTGGCCGTCGG
>CAIQQN010000013.1 GCA_903873975.1 uncultured Anaerolineales bacterium | reverse complement strand
GCCAGGGTCGCTCCGCTGCCTGGGACTTGTTCGCACGTGTGATTAACCTGGCATTCCTGGTGACTGCGGCAGTGTCGGTGGTCATCATTGCCATGGCTGGCCCGCTGGTGCGCTTTATTATTGTCCCGCACTTCACCCCTGAAAAGCAGGCTCTGACCGCCTCGTTGATGCGCCTCGACCTGCTCGCCATCCTACTCTTTTCCATCAGCGGATTGGTCATGTCGGGTTTGCAGGCCAATAAGCATTTCCTGCTCCCGGCTCTGGCTCCTATTTTTTACAACCTGGGACAGATTTTCGGCGTTTCCGTCCTGACACCTAACCAGGGTCTTCATCTCGGCCCGCTGACGCTTCCTGCCTTTGGGCTGGGGCTGTATGGCATGGTCTACGGTGTCATCCTGGGGGCGGCCATGCATTTGCTGATCCAGGTGCCGGGTCTGATCCATTATGGATTCCGCTGGAAGCCGGTCATCGGGCTGAAAACACCCGGCCTCCAGCGGGTGCTCATCCTGCTCTGGCCGCGTGTGCTGACCATGGCCAGCATCCAGGCTTATTTTGTTGCCCGTGACAGCCTGGCCTCCCGCTTTGGCGGAGCCGGCGTGGGGGCGCTCAACCTGGGCTGGACCATTGAGCAGGTCCCGGAGACGGTCATCGGGACGGCCATCGCGATTGCCCTGTTACCCACGCTGGCTGAGTTCATCAATGGCGGCCAGCCGGATGCCTTCCGCACGACGGTCAACCGCGCCCTGCGGGTGATGCTGGCCCTCAGTCTCCCGGCCGCGGCATTGCTGGCCGTCGGCATTCGCCCGCTGGTGGCCGGTTTCTTTGGCTACGAGACCGCCCAGCTCAACCTGGTCACCTGGTGCACCTGGGCTTTTCTGTTCGGCTTGCTGGGCGATACCTGGCTGGAGACGGCGGTGCGCTCATTCTATGCCAACCAGGACACTCGCACGCCGCTGGTGGCAGCGGCAATCCAGGCAGTTTCTTTCTTTGGCTTGGCCTGGCTGTTTTCCGGCTGGATCGGCCTGCCGGGCATCCCGCTGGCAGCGGCCATCACTTTCACGCTGCAGGCCATCGTCCTGCTCTCTCTCCAGAACCGCACCTTCCCCGGCCTGATGAATATGGGCGGGACCCTGGTCCGCGCAGTGCTGGCGGCCATTGCCGGTGGGCTGGTGGCTTACGCCGGGACGCGCTTCCTGCCGTTCTCCGCACTATTGGCTGCACTGGTCGCGCTGGCAGCCGGTGCTGCGGTAGCCCTTCCGATTATTTGGAAGGAAGCCCGGCTTCTGCTTCATCTGTAATCTTGGAGTATAATCGCCGCCATGTCTGTTCCCGAATTGAAAGATACACAACCGGCTGGGGCTTTGCCCGATACGCAGCCCACTTCCCCGGCACGTGTCACCAATAGAAAATTCCCGCCATGGCTGGTGGCGTTGTGCGTGGTTTTACTGATCGCCATCGGCCTACTGGTTGGTTATGGTTCCGGCATAAGCCGGCGTTATGCTGCCCAGGATACGGTGGTGGCCGGGCAGCTCGCTCAACAATTCCAACTTGGGAAACAGGCCATGGAGGCTGGTAATTACGACCTTGCCGACCAGTATTTTAAATTCATCCTCCGCACGGACCCGAACTTCCCCGGCATCCAGGATGCTTATGTCGACCTGCAACTGCTTATGCTGGTTACTCCCACACCGATTTTTACTCCCACGCCGCTCGTTTCTCCGACTCCCGACTTGCGCGGCGCGCAGGAGATTTTCAATACGGCTCTCCAACTTCTTAATTCCAGTGACTGGAACGGGGCGCTCACCAATCTCGATTCGCTACGTAAATCAAACCCCACCTATCGCACCGCTGAAGTGGACGGCATGTACTATATGGCCCTTCGCCAGCGCGGTGTGGGAAAAATCGCCGCCTCCTGCCAGGATGTAAACCTGGAAGGCGGCATCTACGACCTGACCCTCGCCGAGCACTTTGTTGGTACCGGGAACCTGGACTCTTACGCTGACAGCCTGCGTACCTACGCCCGTCTCTACATCATCGCTGCCAGTTTCTGGGACCAGGATTGGGTGCAAGCGCAGAGCTTTTTTGCCCAGGTGATGACCGGGTATCCCAATATGTCGGATTCTTCCTGCCAGAGCGCCACCAGTCGCTGGGTTGAGGCAACCATCAAGATAGCCGAACAATATATGGCGGCCGGGAAACCCTGCGATGCAGAAGCGCAATATGCCACTGCTTTCGTGGTAAATGACCCATTCAATGCCACTGCTTTTCCTACTGCCACCGAAGTTGCGAACCAGTGTAATGGCGATGGGGGAGGGGGTGGAGGAGGCGTAGGGAGTGAGTCTCCAACCAGCGAAGTGACTCCTACTGTAACGCCCACCGTGACATCCAAAGCAGAGATCACTCCAACTTGTGATCCTTCGTCCGGTACTCCATGCCCATGACCTCCATCGGTGCGACGGCCCTCCGTCGCACTTTTCTATCTTCCGAATAAAATGCAAAATATGAATGCCTATCTTGACCTCGCCCGGCAAGGCAAAAACAATTGGTGGTGCTTTATCCTGGCTTTTGTGCTGATCCTATTCCTGTGGCAGATTCTCGGTGCGCTCCCGAGCGTCTTTTTACTGATCTGGGTTCTGGCCGACGGCAACCCGCTGACTGGCGTCTCGCCTGCCGGTCAGTTTGTGGGGGTGGATCCTCTCCTCAGTTTCGCCGCGCCTATGCTGGCATCCGTGCTATTCCTGGTTGGTATTTTTCTGGCAATTCGCCTTATCCATCAGCGGCCCTTTCGGACGCTGATTACCCCCGCTCATGCCTTTGCCTGGGGCCGCTTTTTCCAGGGCTTCACCGTCTGGTTTATTCTCTCGGGATTGCTGTCACTGATGGAATCTTTACTCTATCCCGGTCGTTATGTCTGGACTCTGGATCTGCGCCGCTACATTCCGTTCATTTTTCTGGCACTCATCATGGTCCCAATCCAGACCTCGGCTGAGGAATTGTTCTTCCGCGCCTATGTTTTGCAGGGGGTTGGCTTGCACCTGCGCAATATTTGGATCCTGAGTGCCATCTCCGGGTTCCTGTTCATGGTGCCGCATTTACTGAACCCGGAAGCCCGGTTAAATTACGGTTTGATGGGGTTTTATTACTTCTTCATCGGGGCGGTGATGGCTTATGTCACCCTGCGGGATGGACGGCTTGAACTGGCCCTGGGATTGCACGCCGCCAACAATCTTTTCTCCGCCCTGATTGCCAATTACACTGTGACAGTGATGCCAACCCCCTCTCTGTTCACCGTCAATACACTGGACGTGGTCTATTCTGTTTCAGCGGCGGTCATCGGGTTGATCGTGTTTGTACTGGTTCTTGATGGGCCTTTACGGCGCAGGCTGCCAGATGAGAAATTGGTGGGATAAACCAACGGGACGGTCAATAAGCTGTCCCGCTTGGTTTAATCCGCCGGTATCCCTGTCAAATCATAGGCCATAGCCCCGGTAATTTTTACCGGGAGGATGCTCCCTGGTTCTGCTTTCCCTTCCACAAAAACCATCCCGTCAATCTCTGGGGCGTCGCGGTATGACCGCCCGATTGCAATCCCCTTATTCTGGCCTTCGATCAAAACGTCCAGACTCTGCCCAACATATGACTGGTTTACCTGGAGCGAGATGCTCTGCTGGAGTTCCATCAGCCTTTGATAACGCGCCTCTTTGACCGCGGCCGGGATCGGGTCCCCAAGCGCTTCAGAGGCTGTGCCCGATTCAATCGAAAATTGGAAAGCACCCACGCGGTCGAAGCGCATCTCCTCGATGAAGTCCAAAAGTATCTGGAACTCCTCGTCCGTCTCGCCGGGGTAACCGACGATGAAAGTCGTTCGTATGGCTAATTTGGGAAGCGAAGAGCGCATTTTAGCGATCGTTGTATGGACCCAGTCTATGTTGGCGGGGCGGCGCATGCGGGTAAGTGCGGCGGGAGCCGCGTGCTGGAGGGGAATGTCGAGGTAGGGGAGTACCTGCGGGTGACTGACCATCACGTCGATCAGCCGGTCGGTGACGTAGCCTGGAAAGGCATACATGATCCGGATCCAGTCTACGTCCGGAGCGTTGACGGTCATTTGCTCCAGCAAGGTGGCCAGCCCGTCTTGCATGCCCAAGTCGTGACCATAGTCAGTGGTATCCTGGGCGATCAGGATCAGCTCGCGTATACCCAGGTCTTGCAAGCGGCGGGCTTCGTCGAGAATTTTTTCGAGTGGACGGCTGACAGTGGTGCCTTTGATGAGTGGGATGGCGCAGAAAGCGCACGGGCGGCGGCAGCCATCTGCAATTTTTAGATAGGCGCTGGCTCCCGCAATGGATGCGCACAACGCGCCGTTTTCGTCAGTACCGATTGTGGGAGTTTCGGGCAGGTGGTAGAGCGGTTCGGGGCGAAGTCCTGAGCTGCCAGGTTGAGCATGTTGAAGCCCTGCCGAAGGATGAGGACTTCTGCGCAGTTGCCGCACCACCTCGACAATGTCCATCCAGCGGCGGGTACCGAGGATGCCATCCAGGCCCGGTACTTGGCGGGCCACTTCTGCGCCGTACCGCTGGGTGAGACATCCGGCTGCGATGAGCAGTTGGTCCGGGCGTTTGGTCTCGGCCAGGGTGCGCAGCACGGAATACGATTCCTCGCGCGCCGGGCCAATGAACCCGCAGGTGTTGACGATAAGTATACCGGCCTTCTGAGGCGCGCCGACGGCTTGATAGCCATCGCGTTCCAACAGCTGGGCCATTGAGTCGGAATCAACACTGTTCTTGGCGCAACCTAGAGATGTCAGGTGGAAGGTTTTTCGGTTCATAATAATAAGGCTTTCTATTGCGGTTTCACAAAGTCGGAAACTTTATGCTTTATGCCCAATATTCATGGTGCCGGGAACTACGGAACCGGCGTGGGAGAGATGCGCAGGGTTGGGCTGGAATGAGGTGTAACAGATGGCCGCAAGGTGGCGGTTGGAATTGGGGTGATGCTGGGTGTGGGCGTAAAAGTCGCGGTGGGGTTCAGGATGGCGTTGGTGGTATAGATATGATCCACAACTTCGCCGAAATTACCCATTGGACCCAGGTTGTTCTGATTGTACAGGATGCTGATGGCTCTGCCGTTTCCGGTCAGGACCTCGATCTGGATATTACCATCGAATGGGTATGCTGTGCCTGGGGTAACGCGTCCCTCGAACTTGACTTTGCCATCTACGGTGACGCGTATCCAGGCCTGTTCCTGGGCGACCACGACAACCTGCACCGGTCCATGACCTGCTGCCGGTAATGTCAGAACCAACGTCTCGCCTGCCACCGGGGTAACAGGGCTGGATTCGTTCCCCGTTGTTGTTGGGGAAGGTGGGATGGTGACCTCCTGCAATGATGAGACAAGAATATTCGAAATGGATGGAGCTGTCGGCTGAGGTGTGGAATCTGCGCGCAGGTTTACAATGCGGCTGGTGCCCCATATGGCGAACACCAGCAGGAGCAGCACCAACCCACCGCCGACGAATAGGTCCACAGAAAGGAAGCGCCGGATGGTTGTCGGTATTTTGATCTTAAAAGGTGGGCTGATTTTGAATGGAATTTTCGAAGCTGGCCTCTGAGTTTTTTCGTCCGACTTGAGCTGCCGCTCCAATCGCTGGGTTTGCAGACCCTCTGCAAATGTGAGCAGGAGCGCATCCACATTCAGGTCGAGGAAACGGGCGTAATTATTCAACATGCCGCGCGCTTGGACAGAAGAGGGCAAGAGGTCAAACCTCCCACCTTCCAATGCTTGGAGATAGTGCTTGCGGACGTGAGTGTGGTGCTCGATTTCGTCGAGTGCCAGGCTCAGCCTTTCACGACGTTGGAGAAGAGTCTTGCCAATATCAAAGAAAATGGTCTCGGATGGAAGCGCTTCAGGAGGGAGGGCGGGAGTTTCTTCGAGCGCAGCGGCCTGCTCCTCGTTTTCCGCTTCGAAAGATTCGGATGGGTTGCTTGTCTCCGCTGGTTCAATCGGCGCCGATTGTAGTTTTGAACGGGGAACAACCCGTCTGATGCGGGCGAGAAGCCCTTTCAGTTTATCGCCAACGGCTTGAGTCTGCACGGGTGCAGGTTCTGTGCCTGTTTCAGCGGCAGGTGCCAGGTCCGAAGGCGTTGTGGGGATTTCGTCCACTCCGGATCGCTGACGGGTTATGATTTCATTGAGCGAGAGTCCCAAAAACTCGGCATACAGCCGTAAAAAGGCACGCGCTTGGACCGGTGATGGCAGGGATTCAAAATCGTCAGCTTCGATGGCTTCGATTTGGTACGACCGGATATGCGTGGCCTTGACCACATTCTGGATGGTCAGTTTCTTGGCTTCGCGCGCCTGTTTGAGTTGTTGACCGATGGTTTCTTCCATAAGGGGTAATGAAACATCACCGGCTACCCTTCTTGGTTGGACCGGTGATGTTCTGTGTGTGCTTTTTTAGGGGTTTAGGCAGCGGGTTCGGCTTTTCCGTCGGGTTCGGGAGGCTGCTCAGTCGGCTGCTCGGCAGGTCGCTTTTCTTCTACCTTGGGAGCAGGTACTTCGAATGGCAGGCTGGGTTCCGCTTCGCCCTCGCGGAAGACTGTGACCTTGATCTCAGGGATCAGGTCCATCGTCAAGCGGATGTGTACTGTGTGTTCACCCAAAGTGCGCAGGGGCTGCATATCCAGTTGCTGACGCTTGATGCCATAGCCGGTCTTCTTCTGGATGGCATCCACTACTTCCTGTGAAGTAATTGATCCATACAACTTACCCGTCTCGCCAGCGCGGGCGCCAAAAGACAACTGGACCTTTTCCAGCGCCTTGGCTACCACGCTCATCTCTTCATTGAGGATTACGCGCTTCTCGGCAGCCTTCGAGCGGATGTGTTCCACCGTCTTTATTGCTCCAGGGGTAGCCAGCACCGCCATCTTCTGCGGGATGAGGAAGTTACGGCCATAACCGTCGGCAACCTTTTTTACATCGCCTGCGCGGCCAAGTTTATAAACGTCCTTGATGAGTAATACTTTCATTTTCAAGCCCTTTCTTGCTATAGGATGTTGGAGCGAAGGGTACAACGCTCCGGGGGCTGATTTTACCAGAGGCTTGTCTGCAAGGGAAGGTTTTTATGCGCTTCGGGATTGGGGAATATGGGTTAAAAAGCATGACCTCACTGACGAATTTGGGTTGATATATCAGCTTGAATCTCTTCTGGAGTTGTGCTATAGTAATATCGCTGGCAGGTGGTTTTACCAGATAATCCTGGAGCGCACATGCAAACCAACTTCGAACCGATAAAGATCCAGAGCCTGAAAGAAACCTGCGTAACCCGCCTGGAAGAATTGATTCTCTCCGGCGAACTTAAAATCGGGGAGCGGCTACCGTCCGAAAGGGATTTCGCGGTTCGGATCGGTGTCAGCCGCCCGGTGCTGCACGAGGCGCTGGTGGATTTGGACACCAAAGGGTTGGTGCAGATCGTCCCGCGCCGTGGAGTTTATGTCAGCGATTACCGCCGCTCGGGTTCGCTGGCGATCCTTTCGTCCCTGCTGGCTTTCCACAACGGAAAACTTGATCCTTCGTTCATGCAAAGCATGATTGACATGCGCTTGACCGTTGAGACCGAATCTGCCCGACTGGCTGCCCTTAACCGCACATCGGAACAGATAGCCGACTTCCACGCGATTTTGAATGAAGAACAGAAAACCGCCGGGGACAACCCCCAGGCTTTGACCGAACTCGACTTCTCTTTCCATCTCTTGGTTGCCATCGCTTCCGGCAATCTGGTCTACCCGCTGATCATCAATTCCTTCAAGGGAGTCTACACCAGTCTGACCGGCGATTTCTTCCGCAAATACTATGCAACGCCGGTCGTTGAGACAGTCGGGAAGTTCCATGTCCGGCTGGTCGAGGCCTTTATGAAGCAGGACGCAGATTGTGCCAAGAGCATTATGATTGAGATGCTCAAACACGGAGAAACCTACCTGAAAGGAGAACGTTAATGACCGCTGCTACACTTGAAAAACCCAGCTATGCAATAAAAATGCCGGAGAATATCTCCCCGCGTATCCAATGGCTGCGCGATTATTATTTCCAGGGCGTTGAGCGTGCCTGGAACAATGAATACACTTCCTGGACCACCTGCACACCGTGGGACTTCCAATATAACGAACTCTCATTTTATATTGTCCCGGAGACGTATACCTTCTTGCAAACCTTCCGTTCCTCATTCAAGCAGATAGCCCATCCCGTGGAACTGTCTCCGAATTTCTGGAAGTGGTCCCTGCCGGAGCGTCGTGCCTGGTTCAATAAGGAAGTCATGGTGCACTACCTGCCCAGAGAAATTCTTCCGGGCGACCTGCTGGCCGGGGCGCGCTTCAACATCCAGACTTCGGCCTGCCTGACGGAAAAAGAAACAAAGGAACGCGACAAACAGGTTTATGGTTCGAAAGGAGCCCGGGCTGCCATGCTGTGGTTCCACAATCACGGCTATGGCAACGCTGGCGCAACCTCAGGCCACCTCATCCCCGATTACGGGCGCATTCTCCGCGAAGGTTGGATGGCCGTCCATGCTGAACTGGAAGCGACCTATGCAGCGCTGCCTGAATCTGAGAAACGCGGTAAGAAGGGCGGACAGTTGCGGGCAATGATGACCGCTGCGACCCTGCCGCGTGACCTTGCTGCTGAATACTCCAAAGAATGCACCCGCCTTGCGCAATCGGACCCGGATCCCGCCCGCCGCATCGAGTTGCACCAGATGGCCGACAATTTGACTCGCGTCCCCTGGGAACCGGCGCGGAATTTCTGGGAGGCGGTGCAGTCCCTCTGGTTGACCCACATGCTGGTCATGTCCGATGAAAACTATCCCGGCCCGGGCGTCTCGTTTGGCCGCCTCGACCAGTACTTGTACCCGCTGTGGGAGAAATCCGTCCGTGCAGGCATGGAGGCGGAGTTCGGCAAGGAAATCCTGAAGTGCTTCTGGATGCACTGCAACACAGCATACGATGCCATGATCCGCACCGGCGGCAACCAGGGCATTACCGCTGGATACGGCCAGCTCTTCACCGTTTCTGGGCTTGGACCCAACGGCCGCGACATGACCAATGACCTGACTTATATCCTGCTGGACGTGATTGACGAGATGTCGCCCATCCTGGAGCCCAAGCCTAACGTCCGTCTGCACCGCGGAGCACCCGATAAATTGCTTGACCGCGTGGTGGAGATGGTCGCCTCCAGCCAGGGGTCGCCGTTCCTGCTCAATTTCGACGAGCGTTCGATGGCAGGGATGATGCTCCAGGCCCGCAAATCCGGTGTGACGCATCTTATCAATGAAAACAATGTTTTCGACTACGCCCCGGTAGGCTGCCTGGAAAACACCATGGTGGGCAACGACCGCTCCGGTACAGTGGATGCCAACCTGAACCTGCTCAAAGCGGTTGAACTGACCCTGACTGGCGGTTATGACCTACTTCCATTCACTGACCCAATGACCGGTAAAATCGATCCGTCCACCCGTTGGGGCGCGGATACTGGAAACGCGACCCAATTCCATACCTGGGGGCAATTCTGGGAAGCCTACGCTGCTCAAACCTGCCACATCATCCGACGCATCGTGGAACTGTACGAGCGGTCTGAGTCCATCCGGGCACGTTTTGCACCGACGCCATACGTCTCCTGTCTGGTCAAAGGCTGTGCCCAGAAAGGCCTGGATATCAACGAAGGCGGCGCGGAGTTGGGTCACGTAACCATCGAGGCTGTGACCTATGCCACTACTGTGGATTCGCTCCTGGCGGTCAAGTATCTGGTTTATGACCAGAAAGTTTGCACACTGGCCGAACTCATCCAGGCGCTTAAGGAAAACTGGGTCGGGCACGAGGTCTTGCAAGCGCGTGCCCTGCACAGAGCCCCTAAGTATGGACGCGATGACGACGCGGCCGACGCGCTGGCCCGTCAAGTGATGGAACTTTGGACCGGGGAGACCTGGAAGTACAAGACGCAATCCACCGGTCGCCAGTTCCGGCCCGGGATGTTGTCCTGGAACTACTGGGTGGCCGACTCCTTCATTCTGCCTGCCAGCCCGGATGGCCGTCCACAGGGCAGATTTCTGTCGAATGCATTGTGTCCCTCCACTGGCGCGGACATCAACGGCCCGACCGCAAATGTCAATTCGGTCGGCAAGGTTCTGGGCGGCAAGGCCGCCGATGGCAAGGGTGACTGGGCGGAATACCTGAACATACTACCCAATGGTGGCAGTCATACCATGACCTTCAATCCATCCATCCTGCGCGACCCCGAACACCGCCAGAAATTCAAGGCTTTCCTGCGCGGCTACATCGAGAACGGAGGTTCGGCGCTGCAAGTCAACCTAATTGATGCCGGTCTGTTGCGCGATGCCCAAAAACACCCCGAGTATTACCGCCACCTGCTTGTGCGTGTCACTGGCTACAATGCTTACTTCACCTCCATCGGGCGTGAACTCCAAAACGAAATAATTGCCCGTGAAAGCCATCAGATGAAATGATCAACGGTCAGATCCTGCACCTCCAGCGCCTCTCCACCGAGGACGGCCCCGGAATCCGCACGACGGTCTTCTTCAAAGGTTGTCCGCTACACTGCGCCTGGTGCCATAACCCGGAGAGCATCTCCAGCCGGATACAGACCCAGTGGTTTTCTGTTCGCTGTCTGGACTGCCGCACCTGCATTGGAGCCTGTCCCAATGGCTGCCTGACCATGACCGATGATGGCTTGGCCATTGACCGCGAGCATTGCCAGGCCTGCGGGAAGTGTGCACAGGCATGTCCCTCCGGGGCGCTTGAGGCCATTGGCAGGACGGTATCGGTGGAGGATTTACTGGTAGAACTGCTGAAAGACAGGGCGTACTACGAAGTCCCCGCCCTGTGCGGGGGTGAGAAATCCGGCGGCGGTGTAACCCTCTCCGGCGGCGAACCAACCTTCCAGCCGGATTTCGCTGAAGCGCTCCTGTGCGGTTTGAAAGAGCAGGGTATTGCTACTGCCCTTGACACCTGCGGTCTGACCTCAACTCATACGCTTGATCGTCTCCTGCCCTTAACCGACCTGGTGTTGTTCGATTTAAAAATAAATGACCCGGTTCTCCACCATGAATTCACCGGGGTTTCCAACAAACAAATTCTCGAGAATCTCGTCTACATTAGGGATTACTGCCGCACACAGATCCGACCCTTCGAATTATGGATTCGCACTCCACTCATCCCTGGCGCGACGAACTCGGAAGGAAATTTACAGGCCGTAGGCCGTTACCTTGCTGATACACTGAACGGGACTGTCTCCCGCTGGGAATTGTGCGCTTTCAATAACCTGTGCCGCGACCAGTATAAACGTCTGGGAATGGAGTGGGCATATGCTCAAACTCCGCTCATGACTGCTGACGAACTGGCACACTGCGAGCAAATTGCAAAGGCTTCCGGCCTTCGCCAGGACCTCATCCTTGCCACCGGTGCGACCCGCACGGTCGAGCCGCAATAGGAGTTAACAATGAATACTCAACATTCATTCACCACCTTTTCCGTTGAAGATATCCAGAGTACCCAACCGGCGATGAAAGTGGGCCTGCTCGCCACCGTAACCCCAGCTGGCTTGCCGCATGTGACGCTTATTTCCTCGCTGATGGCTTGCGGACCGGCGCAAATGTGCTTTGGGCAGTTCACCGAAGGAATGTCGAAGAAACATATTCTCAATAATCCCAAGGTCGGGTTCCTCATTATGAGCCTGGATAAGAACTTGTGGCGGGGTAAAGCCACATATACAAGCTTTGCAAAAGAAGGCCAGGAATACGACTTCTACAACAATATCCCCATGTTCCGTTATAACGCTTATTTTGGCGTCCATACGGTTTACTATATGAACCTGGTCCTGCACACCGGCAAAGCACCGTTGCCGATGAATAAGATCATCTTCGCTGCCATCCAGACCATGCTGGCGCGCACGCTGGGACGCAAAATTGTTGGGAAACCCGTTCTCAACGGTTGGACGCGTGCCTTTGTGGATAAGATTGACAACCTGAAATTTCTATCCTATATCGGAGAGGATGGCTACCCGGTCATCATCCCGGCCATCCAAACCCAGAGCCTAGATGCACAGCATGTGCTATTCTCCACCTCGGTTTACTCGAACGAGCTGGAAGCCATCCCGGCCGGGGTGGAACTGGCGGTCTTCAGCATGGCGCTAACGATGGAAGATGTTTTACTGCGGGGAAAGTATCAGGGTCTCCGCCATGAAGGTGGCGTCAGGGTTGGGTTGGTGGAAGTCGATTGGGTATACAACCCCATGCCTCCAGTCCCCGGGCAAGTCTATCCGCCGATACAGATCAGGCCCGTCACTGAGTACTGAGGGTTACTCCTGCAACCAATCTGGATGCAGGCGTATTTTGAAAGCCTTTTCACTTTACATCACTCGCCTCAAAAAGCAGTATAATTTCGGGAATTATGGGCGAGATGCTTTCCCTCATTCAGATTAAAGGCATCCGGGATGGTCTGCTGATAACACTTGACGGCGCGGCCTGGCCGGATCTGGCAGCTGCCTTCGTAAAAAACGTAGATGAGCGTTCTTCATTTTTCCAGGGAGCGCGCGTTGCTTTGGACGTGGGCGTAAACGAGTTGCGGGTAGCCGAATTATCAGCCCTACGCGACCAGCTCTCGGAACGCGGGATAGCTTTATGGGCAGTCTTGAGCGAATCGCCTGTAACAGAAAGAACCGCCCAAAACCTGGGTCTGGCAACCCGACTCTCGAAACCTCGCCCGGTGCAGTTCCGGGAAGCAGCGGAAGAATTACCTGAAGATGCGGCTAAATGGGTCAAAGGACCGCTCCGCTCGGGTGGGCGAGTACTCTTTGAAGGAAATATAGTGGTAATGGGGGATGTAAACCCGGGTGCAGAGATCATTGCTGGCGGTAGTGTGATTGTCTGGGGGCGGTTGCGCGGGGTGGTCCATGCTGGCGCACAGGGAGACGAGAAGGCGGTCGTGTGCGCACTGGAGATGGCACCAACACAGTTGCGCATTGCCAGCGAGATCGCCATCTCACCGAAGAAACAGGGTAAAAGCCAGCCAGAGATAGCCCGCCTGAAGGATGGTCAACTGGTGGCGGAACCCTGGCAGGAATTGACGGGACGGTGACATGACAACAAAAGTAGTGACAGTAGCTTCTGGAAAAGGCGGGGTTGGTAAAACCACCTCGGTGGCGAATATTGCTGTGGCACTGGCTTCACGTGGACAGAAAGTGGCCTGCATTGATGGCGATATCGGCCTGCGTAACTTGGATGTGGTTCTGGGCCTGGAGAATCGCATTGTCTATGATCTGGTGGATGTGATTGAGGGGCGCTGCCGCTTACGCCAGGCAATGATCCGCGACAAACGCCTGCCCGAGCTGTATCTCATCCCGGCGGCGCAAACCCGCGATAAGACTGCCATTTCACCGAGTGACATGGTGCGCCTGTGTGATGAACTGCGCCAGGAGGTAGATTGGATAATTATTGATTCTCCAGCCGGGATCGAGCGCGGTTTCAAGAATGCAATTGCCGCTGCCGACCGTGTGCTGGTGATGACCAACCCCGAAGTCTCGGCAGTGCGCGATGCAGACCGGGTGATTGGCCTGCTTGAAGCCGAAGAGAAAGGTCCAGCGGCGCTGGTCATTAACCGGCTGGACCCGGCCATGGTGAAACGTGGTGATATGCTTTCGGTCGCGGATGTGCTCGATCTGCTGGCGGTTGAATTGATAGGCATTGTTCCTGAAGATGAGAATGTTATCGTAGCAACCAATAAGGGCCAACCACTGGCGCTGGATGGTAAGAGTAAAGCCGGACAGGCATTCCAGAATATTGCCCGGCGGTTGATGGGGGAGCAAGTCCCCTTTATGGACCTTGGATCACAAAATCTGTTTCAGCGGCTTCTGGGAAGGAAATAATTATGTTGGATTTTCTTTTTGGACGCAAGAAGAGTGCTAACAGCGCCAAGGAACGTTTGCAATTGGTCTTGATTCATGACCGCACTGACCTGACCCCGGCAGAATTGGAATCGTTGAAAGACGATCTGATTGATACCATCTCGCGCCATATCGATATTGACCCTACAGCAGTGACCATCAATGTAGCCCAGGACGGACGATCCCAACGCCTGGTGGCTGATATTCCACTGCGGAGTGTTGGCCGCAGGCGGGGGCGTGAGCCTGGGAGAGCGGCGGGATAACCCTTCGCCGTAATCATGTTTCGTATCGGTTTCTGGCGACATTTCGATTTCTGGCTGCTGGGGGCGGTCATTGGAGCCCTTGTGTTTGGCGTTACTATGATCCTTTCAGCGATTGCCGGTAACGAAAACCTGGCGACCTTGGTGCCGCGCCAGATGATCTTTGGTGGCATTGGGTTTATAGTTATTATCCTGGCAGCCGCGATTGACTATCGCTTCTGGTCCGGTGCAATCGTTCCGATGTATATTGTCATTGTGATATTTCTGCTGCTGTTATTTGTCATTGGCGGTGCTCGTTTCGGCGCTACGCGCTGGATTGAAACCGGGCTGGTATCCATCCAGCCCACCGAACTGGCAAAGATTGTTGTTATCCTGGCGTTGGCGAATTATTTTGCCAAAAATCCCGACACCCCCCGGAATTGGATCTGGTTGTTCAAAGGGTTATTGATTGCCCTTGTAATTGCTGGGCTGATCTTCATCCAACCCAATCTGAGCAATGTCATTGTCATTATGGCCTTATGGGCTGCCATGACTTGGGACAGCGGACTGGAATTGAGGCAGCTTAGTATTATGGTGCTGGCAGGTCTTATCATGGTGGTGGTTGCTTTCAGTTTTATCCAGACCTATCAACTACAGCGCATCGTCAATTTCTTCCGCCCGGACTTGAGCGCACGTAATGGCGCCACTTATAACGTAATCCAGGCGTTGATCGCCCTTGGCTCTGGTGGATGGGTGGGCAAAGGCTATGGACATGGCACACAGACGCAACTGCGTTTTATGAAAGTCCGCCATAATGACTTCATCTTCTCTGTCATCGGGGAAGAACTTGGCTTTGCCGGTACTCTCTTTGTACTCGTCGTGATAGGTTTTATCGTTTACCGCTGCTTGAGGGCAGCGCGTATGGCCCGGGACCCTTTCGGATCCAAGATTGCTTACGGTGTTGCCATTCTCATTTTCTTCCAGGCGGCGGTGAATATCGCCGTTAACTTGAACCTGATCCCGGTCACGGGGATACCACTCCCGTTCATCAGTTACGGAGGCAGCGGCTTGATTTCCCTGATGCTTGGCATCGGGCTGGTAGAAAGCGTGGTATTAAGACAGAT
>CAIQQN010000012.1 GCA_903873975.1 uncultured Anaerolineales bacterium | reverse complement strand
TCGTCCGCTAATGTACTGGAGATACTTTACTTTTTTTCTATAGTATGCTTAACATTCGAAATTCCAAAGCTGTGGTAGGGCACGATATTTCGTGCCTGCAGGGTATTCGTTCCGCGAAAACTAAGAAATAAACACATGAATTTGCAGGGCTCGCATTGGTCGAGGCGGTTTCAAGCTGCCTTCGGCCACTTCGATGACACGAGTCGTCGAAGTTGGTGGATGCGGTCTGAGAGGTGCGAAGTGAAGAAGTCGATACGAGGGCTTTCCGATACCTCACTAATTTGCCAAAACAAATATTTGATTTTCTCGAAATCTCTTCTAAACCGGTTCTTTTATATGAAGAACTACCAGAAGATGAATTGTTCCTCTTTGTTTTGACAATTAATTTTGTGCATTCTGCGATATCAAGGCGCAGTAAGCCACATCGACGCCTCATGGCGTCGATGCAAGGTCTCTCCCTTTTCCTTCGTGTCTCCGTGACTTCGTGGTTAATGCTTATTCCAATCCCCAATCTTCAATCAGCAATCAGCAGGGGGTCCCCGTGTTACAATGTTTACTTCTTCTTCAGATATTCCATCAGCGAAACCCGCGTATAGGTGTCGATCGGCAGTTCGAGCGCTTTCTCCGGCGCGATCCAGATGGCTTCCTCGGCTTCATCGTTCAACCGCACTTCGGTCGAATCGGCCCGACAGGCGTAGTCAAAAAAGAGGAAATGCCGCTTTTTCCAGAAGGATGGGTCATAAATGAACTCCTGCCAGCACAAAAAACGCAGGTCGTGCACGTCCAGACCGGTCTCCTCCTTCGCCTCCCGGATCGCCGCCTGCTCGACCCGTTCCCCCAGCTCCACGTGCCCGCCCGGCACCACCCAGCGCCCCGGCCATTTGTGCGACTTAAGCAACAGGAGTTCTCCCTGCAGATTGAAGATGAAGATCCCAACGGTCGGTTCCGGGGACGCTTGTTCGCTCATGGTGTATCCGGGAGATCAGGTTGTTACCCGCTTCAATGTCCAGGTGGTTACAAATCCGGCAACTCTCCTTGTGTTGACCACCCCGGCCACTTCCCAACCTGCTCTCCCGTAAGAATTGAGGAATTCCAATAACTTTCCTTCTTTTACAGCGCCCTTTACCTTTCTTTCGCAATCGCCATTCGTCGATACCACATAGACCCCTTTTGCCGTGAGAAGATTATTCCATTGAATGAACATATACTCCCATTTTGGTGTTCTCAATTCTCCTTCTTCAATACCCGCTGCTTGGGGTAGTGTCTCTTCCAGGATCGGCTGTTCAGGCTGAACCGGTTCAGGGGGCTGCAGCTCTACCTTCAACCCCTGGAAGAAGGTTTGAACATTGAACATTGGCCCATTCATTATTCGTGACCTTACCTCTAAAAGCGGGTCCAATTTTCGGTAACCAAGTTGAAGGAAAACAGCCTTTTCTTCGACGATCCATTCCCCACCCAGGCTGCGGCGGATCACTTCTCCCAGGTAGCTTCCCCAAACCCGGACGGTGGTTTCGATGGGAATACTCGGGGCATTTTCACCGCTGGAGGCTTGTATATATCTTTCATTGGCTCGCTGCAATAATAATTCAAGCTGCCCCAGGCTGTCTTCGGTAAGATCCAGATTTACATCGAATCGGTCCTTGGCGATGGTAACAGCACTTTCCGCTATTCTTAGTATTCGAAGGTCTACATCGTTCGGCATTGAGTCCATAAGGAACCCTCCTGATGAGATCCAGGCAACATCAAATCAAGCGATTCGATAATTGAGTATAGCATAGACGAGAAATGAAGCACAATACCTTTTTTTACAGCATCCCATAGAGACTGTGAAAAAACAAGGATTTGCGAGCTTCGCTCGCAAATCCTTGTTTTTTCAATCTTTCTTCTCTACCTCCTCTTCCACACCACCCCCCGGCGCGGTTGGAAGAGAAAAACCAGCAGGAAAATGGCAGTGGCGGTCAGCACAATGGCCGAGCCGGAGACAATGTTGAAGTAATAACTCAGGTAGAGACCGGTCACCGACGAGAATGCCCCGATGCCCGCTGAGACGAGCATCCCCTGCCACAGACGGCGTGTGATCAGCGTGGCGGTGGCCGCCGGTGTGACCAGCATCGCCACCATCAGCGACACGCCCACCGTCTGCATGGCCACTGAAACGGTCAGCGCCATCAGGATGAACAGGATGTTGTTCAGCATGCCGGACGGCAGCCGCAGGGTGGCCGCCAGGATCGGATCGAATGACAGGACCAGGAATTCCTTGTAGAAGAGGAAGATCGTCAGCAAAATCACTGCGCCGAAGACGGCTGTCAGGACCAGTTCGCGGGTCGAGACCCCGAGCACGTTGCCGAACAGGAAATGGCTCAGGTCCACGCTGTAACTGCGCACGGTGGAGATGAGGGCGATGCCGAGGGCGAACATGCTGGCGAACAGGATGCCGATGGCGGTATCCTCACGGATCTTGGCATGTTTGGAGATGCGCCCCACTGCCAGTGCCACCAGCACCGCCGCTCCGAGTGCCCACCAGAAGAGGGTGCCCCGGTTGCTGCCGCTGAGCAGGTAACCGAGTGCCAGGCCCGGCAGGACGGCATGTGCCAGGGCATCCCCGAAGAAAGCCATGCCGCGCAGGACGACGTACACGCCCACCACCGCACACACCACCCCCACGATGACCGACGCCGCCAGCCCGCGCAGCATGAAGTCATAGTGGAATGGCTGGAGGAGAATATTGAACAGGCTATTCATGCTCTTCTTCCCCGTCACAGCAGGTATCGGCCAGAGCCGTCGTGCCGTCAGCAGCCTGGATTAACTGGGCATGGCCGCCGTAAGCGCGCAGCAGGTTGTCACTGGTCAGTACTTCCTGCGGTGCTCCAAAACGGATCAACTGGTGGTTGAGCAGCATGACGCGGTCAAAGCGGCTGGCGGCCTGTCCCAAGTCGTGAGTGGCCACCATGACGGTGATCTTCTGCTGGCGCAGTTTGTCCAGCAGGGACAGGATCGCTTCCTGGGAGGGCGTGTCCAGGCCGTTGAGCGGCTCGTCCATCAGCACCAGTTCCGCTTCCTGCGCTAGAGCCCGCGCCAGGAAGGTGCGCTGCTGCTGCCCTCCGGAGAGCTCGCCGATCTGGCGGTTCGCCATCGGATCCATGTCCACCGCTGCGAGCGCCGCGTGGACGGTATCCCAGTCGGAGCGTCGCGGCCAGCGGAACAGGCCCACCTGCCCGATCCGGCCCATCATCACCACGTCGGCCACGCTGGCGGGGAAGCGCCAGTCCACCTGGCTGCGCTGGGGTACGTAAGCGATGCAAATGTGGCCGCGCGGGCCGGCGCCTGAGATCTTCACCTCACCCGCGGTGGGCGATAAAACTCCCGCCACCACCTTGAACAGGGTGCTTTTCCCGGCCCCGTTCGGCCCCACCACGGCCACGCGTTCCCCGGCGTGCAGGTGAAAGGTGATATTTTCCAGGGCTGTGTGTCCGTCGTAACTGACGGATAGGTGCTGGACGTCCAGAATGGGTTGGTCGGGGTTGTGGTGGATGTGAGGATACATTATCATCATGCTCCAAGTGGCGTCCTCGCCGCCTTGATGGTGATTGTTTCACTGCCAGGTATTCTTGGCGTCATCATGTGATTCTTGGCGTTCTCTGCTCTTTAGCAGTAAATACTGCGTAAGTCCTGATTATTTAAATTACTTCAACGCAGTCACGATGGCGTTGACATTATATCGCATGAACTCCAGGTAACTCGCCGCCGAGCCGCCGGGAGCGGTCAGCGTGGCGTGGTAGATCCATATGGATTTAATGCCGGTATCCGCCGCCACCTGGTCTGCCAGGGTCTGGTTGACGGCTTCGCTCACGAACACCGCCCGGACCCCCATCCTGCGGATGGTATCCTCGAGCCTCGCCAACTCCTGGGCCGACGGGGCCGCATCCGCGCTGAACGATCCTGTAATGGTGCCCACCTGCGTAAAGCCGTACTGGGCGGCGAAATAGCCCAGCACGGCATGATCCGCCACCAGCAGGCGGTTCTGCAGCGGGATCTGCGCCACCTCGGAGCGGATCCAGGCATCCAGGTCGCGCAGCGAGGCATCATAGGTTTTGGCATTGGCTTGATAGTCAGCGGCGTGGGCCGGGTCTGCCACCGAGAGAGCTGCGGCGATGTTTTGCGTCCAGGTGATGACGTTGTTCGGGTCCATCCAGGTATGCGGGTCGCCCGCCAACCCGTTACCCCCCGGCAGCGGCAGGAGCGTGATCCCCGCTGAAACTTCGACGAGTTTACCGGTCGTCCCGGTGCTGTCCAGCATCGGCTGGAGAAATGCCTCGAGACCGGCTCCGTTGGAAAAGATGATCTGGGCATCGACGAGGGATGCGGCATCCTGCGGACGCGGCTGGAAATCGTGCGGGTCGGTGCCGACCGGCATCAAAACCGACAGGTCGATGAGGTCCCCGCCCACCTGGCTGACGACATCCCCCACGATGCTGGTCGTCGCCAGGACCTTGAGCTTGCCTCCTGTCACGGCAGTGGGTGTTCCGCTGCCGCAGGCAGCCAGGCCAAAGAGAACGATGCTCAAGATAAATGGGCGAAAAAACCTATTCATGCCGGCTCCTTCTTAATTTATCTTCCAGCCGTTCCCGGCGGTGCTTCAACTCTTCCATCCAATGACGGGTTTCATAACGCGGGATGTCCAGCAAACCGACCAGCTCCTCTGCGCTGTGAGTCAATTTCAGCGCTTCAGCATAGTCGCGACGGCGATGCTCGTAGTATTTCGCCAGTTCGACGTGGGCATAGACATGTCCCTCGGCGGCGGCTTTTTGCCACAATGTCGCGGCCGACTCGAGGTCGCCGCGGCGGCGTTGTAATGCCGACAGCCTTTGCACAGCCGCTCCAAAGTCCGCTTCGCTTCCACCGACCTCCAGGCCGCGTTCGTAAAGGCGAGCCGCCTCTTCCACGCGGCCCAGGTCCTCGAACAGTTTCGCCAGGGCAATGAAATCCAGCCCGTGCTGCACCTGTCCATCGAACGGGGCGTGGAGGATGGAAGCCATGTGGTTCATTAACGCTGCCAGCGCGACGATGTCCATGGCGTTATGGTAGAACACGCCCTTCAGGGGGGCGGCATCGCCGGTGCGAAGGTAGTCGAAGTAGATATAGGGGATCTCGTAGCCGGGGACCTCTTCAACCGTGCGCGGCGCAGCCAGGACGTTCTCTTCGAGATACTTCAGGGCGCGGCTGGGCAGGCGATCGCGCCAGAGACGGCGGGCCAGGGGCAGCAGGTCGAGATGTGCAAAATCCTCGAATGGCACCGGGAGGCTGTGCAGCGAGTAGCGTGTCACCAGCAGCGGGGCGTCGAATGCTTTACCGTTGAAGGTGACCAGCGCGGCACACGGAGCCAGGAAATCCATCAGCCCTTCGAGCAGTGCGGCTTCCTCCGACGGGTCCCGCATGAAGAATTGCACCAGGCGGAACGTTTCGCCCTCGAAGCGCCCCACGCCCACCAGGAAGGCATACGTGCCCGTCCCGCCCGCCAGGCCGGACGTCTCGGTATCCAGGAAAGCGAAAGTCTCGAGCGGCAGGTCGGTCAGGCGCTCATCCCCCGCCCATTGTGCCATGGTAAGCAGCGGCACAGAGGTGCGCAGGGGGGTGAGACCGTGCCGGTAATCGGGTGGCCAGGTCTGTTCGGCTATGAATGTTTCGCCCTGCCGGGTCGAAACGAAACGTCCCTCCACCACGGATTGGATGGGGACATTCGTTTTCGGATTCGTTTTAACATGCATGTCCGCCGCACCAATTCGGACGCCCAGGGATCTTAATTTGTCGGCAAGCGAAGATTTGGATGGTTCGGTCATCGAGTGGATTATATCCTTAACAATCCTGCCTGCCTCGAGGAAATCTGGTAAAAGTGGTGTTATTGCTATAGGACCACTTCTGGCGAGGAGCATCGATGAGTGAAAACATCAACAGGATTAAAAGGGATGCGCTTTCATTCTGGGTCAAGCTGGCTTACGGGACCGGCGACTGGAGCGAGGCCAGTTACGGGACCCTGCGCCAGATCTTCTATGCCATCTTCCTGACCGACGTGGTCGGTCTGGATGCCCGACTGGCCTCCTTCGCCGCGCTGGTGGGCATCATCTGGGACGCCGTCAACGACCCGCTGGTGGGTATCCTGACCGACCGGATGCGCAGCCGCTGGGGGCGCCGCCGGCCATTCCTGCTGTTCTTCGCCATCCCCTTCGGGGCAAGTTTCCTCCTGCTATGGTGGGCGCCGCCCTGGCACAGCCAGATCGCCCTGGCTGCCACGGTCACACTGGCTTTTATGATCAGCGACACGTTCGAGACCCTGTGCGGCGTACCGTTTTCCTCGCTGCTGCCCGAACTGACCCCCGATTACGACGAACGCACCACCCTGACAAGTTTCCGCATCTTCTTCAACCTGCTGGCTTCGCTGGTAACGGCGGTTGCCGCTCCAGCCATCATTGACGCAGCCCTGGCCGCCGGCCTGACCCAGCAGCAGGGATACCTGATCGTGGCCGGGATCTTCGGCGGGTTGGCGGCCGTCCCGTTCCTGCTCATCTTTGCCGTTGTCCGTGAGCGCTATGGCGCGTCAGACCGGCCGCAGGAAACAGCGACCTTCCGGCAAACCGTCCGTACCGCCTGGGCCAATGTTCCCTTCCGCTTCGCCACGCTCATCTACATGCTGAACTGGATCACCTTCGACCTGGTGGCGCTGGTCCTGCCTTTCTACCTGCTCTACTGGATCGCCCACGGCAACATGCTGGCCTCGGTTACCTTGCTGGGTGTATCCCTGCCGCTTGAATCAGCGGTCTTTGCGCTGCTGCTGGTTACGGCGACCGCGGCCCTGCCCTTCTGGTTGTGGCTCTCCCATCGCCTCGGCAAACACATCGCCTATATCATTGGGATGGTCTTCTGGGCCGGAGTGCAGATTTGCATCTTCCTGGTCCGCCCCGGGCAGATACCACTTGTGCTGTGGATGGCTTTCCTGGCAGGGTTGAGCGTCTCGGCTGCGCACGTCCTGCCGGATGCCATGTTCCCGGACGTGATCGAGTGGGACGAACTGCGCACCGGACGGCGCCAGGAAGGGATCTACTACGGCGTCAAGAACTTCGTCCGCAAGCTGACCGGAGCATTTGCAATCTTTATCGCCCTGCAAATACTGGGTTGGTTCGGCTACCGGACCCCACCGGAGGGAGCGACAACCTTCGTCCAGTCTCCGATCACGTTGATGGCTATCCGCATTTTAATTGGACCCCTGGGTGCGGTTCTGTTATTCTCAGCGGTCATTACCACCTGGTTCTATCCGTTGACCCGTGAACGCCATGCAAGAATACGAAGGTTACTGGAATATCGTAATGGCAGACCCCGGAAATAAGAGTAAATCCCGCCCGTTCCCGATTGACATATTTCCCCCAACCTTAAATTTTCTCCTGAATAGTTGACTTCGGCGAAGAAATTCGCTATACTATGTAAGCGCTTTCAGAAAGCGCTTACATTCCTTTCATTTATTTTTCCAACCCATGCCCCCTTCCCATATTACGATCGCGGATGTTGCTAAACAAGCTGGCGTTTCCATTGCCACGGTCAGTCGTGTGCTGAATGGCACCGCAGCCGTGGACACAGAAACTGCAGAGCGGGTCCGATCTGCTATCGCGGCGCTGAACTACGTCCCACACGCCGCGGCGCGGACGCTAGCCAGCCGCCGGACGGATACGATCGGCCTGCTTCTCCCGGAGATTAGCGGAGCCTTTTTCCAGCCGCTGCTGCGGGGCGTGGAAGCCGCAGTTGGCGAGGCCGGGTTAAACCTGCTGATCCATACCACCCAATCCCGCCCCGAAAACGCCAACCGCCGCCCGCTTGGCGAGCACAACACAGACGGTCTGCTGGTCTTTACCGAAAGCCTGGATGCGAAAGAACTGACCCGCTTGCATAGTATCGGCTTTCCGGTTGTACTGCTTCATCAGGCTCCCCCAAATTCCCTGAACATCCCTGTGGTTACCATTGAAAACCAGTCCGGCGCGCAGAAGATCGTGGAACACTTGATCGAAGTCCACAACTGCCGACGGATCGTTTTCCTGCAGGGTCCGGAAGGTCACGAAGACTCAACCTTGCGCGAAAAAGGCTACCACCTGGCACTGAAATCCTGCAGAATCCCTTTTGATCCGTCGCTGATCGTGCGCGGCAATTTTGACCGCAACGCAGCCCAGGCGGCTCTGGAAAAAATCCTGGCAGATGGCGTGACATTCGATTCCGTTTTCACCGGCGACGACGAATCAGCAATTGGCGTCCTCGTGGCTTTGCGGCAGGCCGGCCGGCGAGTCCCGGAAGAAATCGCCATTGTTGGATTCGATGATTCCTTGTTTGCGAATACACTTTTACCACCACTGACCACGGTGCGTGCCCCCACAGAACAGGTCGGGAAACAGGCCGTGCGGCAGCTTGTGCGCATTATCCAGGGAGAGGAAGTTGAAGCGCGCCTGGTCCTATCCACTGAACTGACCATCCGCCAGTCGTGCGGATGCCTTGCCTGAAATAAGCAGGAGGTGCCCGACGAATATAAAATCCTTATCAAATTCCACCCTTTTCAATTCTAGTATTTCGGAGGAAAAAATGAAAACGAGAACGTTATGGTTGGTTATCAGCTTTCTTGTCATCGCCAGTGTATTGCTGGTATCTTGCGGCCCTAAGCCACCAACCCCTAATACGCCAATTTCTAATACACCAATCTCTAATACGCCAACCAATGAGGGGAAATATCTCACCATCAACTACGAACAATTGTCCACCTGGGTGCGTAATTTCAACCCCTTCTCACCCTCTGCGCTTGGTTCGACCGCAACTGCCATCTATGAACCGATGATGATCTACAACAAATCCACGGCAGAGCTCGTACCATGGCTGGCAACGGATTATACCTGGAGCTCTGATAATCTTACTCTGACCTTCAAGATCCGCCAAAATGTCAAGTGGTCAGATGGTCAGCCTTTCACCGCACAGGATGTCATTTACACTTTCAATCTACTCAAGAACAATTCCGCCTTGGCAGGCACTGCCTCAAACATCCTGAACCAGTACATTGACAGCTTTTCGGCGCCCGACGATTTTACCGTCGAATTTAAATTCAAGACGGTGTATACCCCGGCCCTGTACGATATCGCCAACCAGCTGATCGTGCCGGAACATATATGGAAAGATGTTGCAGACCCCACCACTTGGACCAATGACATCCCGGTTGGGACCGGACCCTTCACCAAGTTGACCAAATTCGACGCCCAGATCTACATCCTCGAAAAGAACCCGTACTATTGGCAGGTTGGTAAACCCTACTTCCAGGGCATCCGCTATCCATCCTATGCGGACAACGATGCCGCCAACCTCGCCCTCGCCAATGGCGACCTGGACTGGGCCGGCAACTTCATCCCGGACATCGAGAAGACCTATGTGGCCAAGGACCCGCAGAACTTTCATTATTACTTCGTAGGCGCAGACTGCGTGCTGCTCTACATCAACCTGACCATCAAACCCTTTGACAATCCGGCCGTCCGAAAAGCCATCAGCATGGGCATCAACCGCCAGATGATCGTCCAGACTGCCGAGTTCAGCTACATCCCGCCAGCCGATGCCACCGGTCTGGGGGATACTTACAAGGCCTGGAAGGACCAAGCCGCAATCACAGCCGGAACCTGGGTCAATTACGATCCTGCAGCTGCCAATGCCGCCCTGGATGCGGCCGGCCTGGCAAAAGGAGCGAACGGGACACGTCTTGACCAGGACGGCAAGCCTATGAAATATGAACTGATCGTACCCGCCGGCTGGACAGACTGGATCTCAGCCGCCCAGATCATCGCCCAGAATATGAACGACCTTGGGATCGAGATCAACCTGACCACTCCTGATGAAACCACGGATCTCGAGCAGGTGGAAAAAGGTGATTTCCAATGGGCGATGTATTCAGGCTCCGGTGGTCCAACCCCCTATAACTTCTATCGCGGGCAAATGAGCAGCATTACCGTCCAACCCGTCGGGCAGGCTACCGGCGAGAATTTCCTGCGCTACGTCAACCCACAGGCAGATGCACTGTTAACGAATTTTGCCACAACCTCCGACATGACCCAGCAAAAACAGATCATGGCCCAGATCGAGGCGATCTTCGTCGACCAGGCTCCTGCCCTGCCGCTCTTCCCAGGACCGGATTGGTACGAGTACAACACCACCCGGTTCACCGGATGGCCAAGCTCCGACAACCCCTACGCCCCGGGTGTGCCCTGGCCGGGTGGGCCTTATAACACTGCCCTGATCGTCCTGACCACCGTGAAACCCAAGTAATCCCAAATTAAAAAGCCGGGGCTGCCCTGTTCGTTGCCGGGCAGCCCCGGTATCTTGATCCTTCCAGCGGAGAAAAGGCGAATGAAATACATCCTGCGGCAGGTCGGCCTCTATCTCCTGGCCGCGTGGGCTTCCCTGACACTTAATTTCATCCTGCCGCGCAGCATGCCAGGCGATCCAGTCACCGCACTAATGGCCCGCATGCACGGCCGGCTCAATGCTCAACAAATTGAGGCCTTCAAGGCCGCCTACGGATTCACAAATGGCCCGATCCTAAATCAATATTTCCAGTATTTGTCCCACGCACTGCGCGGCGACTTTGGCATCTCCATCTCTGCCTACCCTGCCCACGTGTCCACCATCATTGCCACCAGCTTCATGTGGACGATCCTGCTGGGTGCAGTCACCCTCGTCATCAGCTTTGTGCTCGGCACTGCCCTGGGAGTCATCATTGCTTGGAGGCGCAGCGGTGTAATGGATTCAACCCTGCCTGGCCTGACCGGTTTCATTGGTTCTTTCCCCTATTTCTGGCTGGCGATGGTTGCGCTCTATTTTATGGGCTTTAAATTCGGTTGGTTCCCGATGTCGCATGCTTATTCGGATTATCTATCCCCAGGATTCACCTGGGCCTACATCGGCAGTGTTTTATATCATATGGTGCTGCCAGCTGGCACGATCATCCTGGTCTCAGTCGGAGGCTGGATGATGGGCATGCGCAGCACGATGATCGCTGTTTTGGATGAGGATTACATCACCATGGCGGAAGCCAAGGGTCTATCCCAGCGCACCGTCATGTTCCAGTATGCGATGCGCAATGCCATCCTGCCAAACATCACCCAGTTTGGCATGTCGATCGGCTTCATCATTGCAGGCCAGCTTCTGACCGAAATGGTCTTTTCCTATCCCGGCCTTGGTTTTTACCTAGTCCGCTCGGTCACCACGATGGACTACCCCCTCATGCAGGCGCTGTTCTTGATGATCACCCTGGCAGTCCTGGTCGCGAATTTCCTGGTGGATATCCTGTATGTCCAGCTTGACCCACGAGTGCGGGTAAGCTGAGCAGAGAGCAGATAAGAAGATGAACCCCAACGCCAAAGTTTTACCGCCCAAGCTGGATGATATTAAGTCACCATCCCTCTCGCACGGCAAACCTGTCTCCACTCAGTTGGATTTCCTGCGCCGCATGATCGTCCAGCCCAAGGCGGTCATCGGACTAGTCATTTTGGGGATATTCATCATCACGGCGCTCTTTGCCCCGCTGATCGCTCCGAACGATCCGAACAAATATGTCGGCCTGCCCCACCAGCCCCCTTCCAGCCAGCACTGGCTCGGAACGACCGGCCAGGGTCAGGATGTGTTCACCCAATTGGTGTGGGGATCGCGAATCTCGCTCCTGATCGGCTTCTCGGTCGGAATCCTGAGCACCACCCTGGGACTGGTGATCGGAATGATCTCAGGATATATCCCCGGGGTGGTCGATGGAGTCCTGAACATGTTTACCAACGTGTTCCTGCTCATCCCAGGCCTGCCACTTTTAATCACCCTGGCATCCTTTTTACCGCAGGGCATGTTGACCGTCATGCTGGTACTGACATTCACCGGCTGGGCCTGGCCAGCGCGTGTATTCCGCTCCCAGGTACTTAGTTTGCGTGAAAAGGATTTTGTCTCCGCCTCGGTCGTAAGCGGAGAAGGCATTCCACGCATAGTCTTTTCAGAAATCCTCCCCAACATGCTCTCCCTGGTCATGTCCTCCCTCTTCGGTGCCGTAATCTATACCATCGGTGCGGATGCCGGGCTGGCTTTCCTGGGGTTCGAAAACGTCAATATCGTATCCTGGGGCACAATGCTGTACTGGGCGTCGAATAGCTCCGCCCTGCTGCAAGAGGCCTGGTGGACCTTCCTGCCACCCGGCTTGTGCATCGCCCTGGTTTCCTTTGCCACCACCATGCTCATCTACGCGATGGATGAGGTAACCAATCCAAGATTAAGAAGCGAGAAAGAGATTACCCGTGTCCTCAAGAAATATCACATCGGTTCAAGACGCTCAACCCCCGTCGTCAAATAACCCCGCATCCGGTGACCCACTTCTGGACATCCGGGACCTGCGAGTGGTTTATCTGACCACGCGCGGACCGGTGAAGGCTGTGGACGGTGTCTCCTTGGCAATCCGACCCGGAGAGGTAATCGGGCTCGCTGGGGAATCAGGTAGCGGGAAGTCGACCATCGCTCACGCCATCCTGCGCATTCTGCATCCTCCGGCCCTGATCACCGGCGGGCACGCCCTTTTTAGTGGTCGGGACATCATGAAAATGGATGATACCGAACTGGGCCAGTTCCGATGGAGCGAAATTTCCATCGTTTTCCAGAGCGCCATGAATGCTCTCAATCCGGTCATGAAGATCCGCGACCAGCTCCTGGATGTAATGCAGTGTCACGGTTTATCCAAGAGCGTGGCAAATGAACGTGCCGTGCATTTATTCGATCTGGTGGGAATTGACCCTCAACGCCTGGAGGCATATCCGCACCAACTTTCCGGGGGGATGCGTCAAAGAGCCGTGATAGCAATCGCCCTGGCGTTAAACCCGGATATGCTTATCATGGATGAGCCGACCACCGCCCTGGATGTGGTGGTGCAGAAGGATATTCTCCAGCAGATCGCCTCCCTGAGAGAGAAATTGGGATTTTCGATCCTGTTCATCACTCACGACCTGTCACTCCTGGTGGAAATCTCGACTCGCATTGCCATCATGTATGCCGGCGAGATCGTCGAGAAGTCCCCGGCACGCGAACTTTTCGAACACCCGCTCCACCCCTATACGCTGGGTCTGATGAACTCGTTCCCTTCCATCACTGGTTCAAAACATAAACTTACCGGCATTCCCGGCTCCCCGCCCGACTTGGTGGACCCACCTGCCGGGTGCCGGTTCCACCCGCGCTGCCCCAAGGTAATGGCTATTTGCTCCCAGGTTGCCCCGTCCACCAGGCTCATTTCCCCCGACCATTCGGTTTCCTGCCATCTGTTCAGCCAATAACGGAAATAGTAGCCATGTCCCAATCCAATCATGAACAACCTCCCATTTTAGATGTACGCGGGATGACAAAACATTTCCCGGTCGGCGTCTTATTCAATAAAAGGCAGGTACATGCAGTGGAAGATGCTTCCTTCACTGTGCAATGCGGTCAAGTGGTCGCGCTGGTGGGTGAATCAGGGAGCGGAAAGACGACCACCATTCGTATGATCGCCCGGTTGATCCCAGTGACGCAAGGCGAGATTTTCTTTGAGGGCGCAAATATTTTAAAGACCGAACCACGCTGGGCCTCCATGGACTACCGCAGTAAAGTCCAATTGATATTTCAGGATCCATTCGCTTCGCTAAACTCTGTTCACACCATCGAGCATCACCTGGCCCGTCCTCTCATCATCCACAAGAAAGCCTCCGGGCGGCAGGAAATCCACGAACGTGTTTGCGACCTGCTCGAGACCGTCGAACTCAAACCAGCCGCGGAGATTGCCAACCGCTACCCGCATCAACTCTCCGGCGGACAGCGCCAGCGGGTGGCGATCGCCCGCGCCTTGGCCGTCGATCCCCAGCTAATCCTGGCTGATGAACCAATCTCCATGCTGGATGTTTCCATCCGCATGGGAGTGCTCAACTTGATCGACAAGCTCAAGGAGGAACGTGGCATCTCCTACGTATACATCACCCACGACCTGGCATCCGCCCGCTATATCGGTGACAAGATCATGGTCATGTACGCTGGGCACATGGTCGAGGGAGGCGATGGAGAGGCGCTCATGAAGGAAGCCGCTCACCCGTATACCCAACTATTGCTGTCCGCCGTTCCGAACCCACATGCCGGCTTGCGTACGGACAATGGGATCGGGGCGCGCGGTGAAGTACCCTCACTGATCAACCCGCCACCGGGCTGCCCATTTTCTGCACGCTGCTTAAAGGTGATGAAACCCTGCCGGCAGGTCATGCCCGGGCAGACAGTTGTCCAAGCCGGCCACTGGGTGCGCTGCCACCTGTTTGGTCCGGGTGGTAATTCGTGAGAATTACATCCGCAAGAAAGTAGAACGTCATATAAAAGTTCTGCCAGAAAATAGCGCTACAAATCAATAACAGAATATAATGTATTCACAGTTCTATTTTAGGACACCACCATGACGCTCTCCTTCTCCGGCAAATGGCACTACTGCACTAAAGACAACCCCGACTTCGCCCAACCCGGTAATGATGATTCTGACTGGAAAACGATGTCCATCCCGGCCAATTGGTTCCTGGGCGGGCTTGACCACCACGGAGTTGTATGGTTCCGCCATGAATTCCGCCATCGAAAGCGGGGGGAGTTTACCGCCCTCCATTTCGACGGTGTAGATTATTGTGCCGATGTATATCTCAACGGCAAGAACCTAGGGCACCATACCGGCTATTTTGATCCATTTTCCTTCGATGTGACCGAAACACTCCGCTCCGGGAAAAACATTCTGGCCGTGCGCGTCGAGAGCCCTTACGAAACACCCGGACCAGATGGCTGGCATTTGCGCAAACGCCTTATCAAAGGGGTCCTCAACCACCATGACTGCCGTCCCGGCGGCGGTTGGGAACCAGTTGGGCAATCCTATAACACCGGCGGGATTTGGAACCGTGTCTATCTCGAGGAGCACGGCGCAGTAACGATTGACCGCATTCTTTTGCGAGGCGAAATGGACTCGCAACCCCCTGCCCTTCACGCTAAACTCACGGTGTGCAACCGGAACCGGAAACGGCACGCACGATTCGAGGTGCGCTGTACCCCAGAGAATTTCAAAGGCAAGGCACAAACCGCCAGTTTCACACTGGAACTACCGGAAGGCGAGAGTGTCCACTCGATCCAGATGCCGATTAAAAACGTTTGTCCCTGGCAGCCTTGGGATCGGGGATTTCCGCACCTGTACAGGGTCTCAGTTTCAATGGTTGCCGCCAAAGAGACCGCCTCCCTCTCCAGCCTGTTTGGCTTTCGCACCGTCCGGGTGGAAACTGGCTTCCGCTGGTTCATCAATGACCAATCCTACTTTCCGCGAGGATCGAACTACATACCTTCCCAGTGGCTGGCTGAAACGCTTTTCCCGGAAGCTGCCCGCGGTAAGGAACACCCGTTTGGAGGCAGCGCGGGCGGTGACTTCTATTCCCGCGATGTAGCCCTGGCCAAACAAGCCAACCTAAACATTCTGCGCGTCCACGCCCATGTACTTCCGCCCGAATTCCACGAAGCCTGTGACCGGGCCGGGATGCTCGTTTGGCAGGATTTCCCATTCCAATGGGGTTATTCAGACGAGCCGGAGTTCCACGCCGAAGCCGAGCGCCAGATGCAGGCCATGGTTGCCGGACTTTACAACCATCCATCCATTGCCGCCTGGTGCTGTCACAATGAAAGTCCCTGGGATGCACCCTGGATGGCGGGCGAGGCGGGTGGGCATTATAATCCGGCGCACAACCGCGAGCTGGATGCGCGGCTGGAAACGGTTGCCCGCGAACTCGACCCGGCGCGCTACATTCACCGCAACTCCGGCAGCGGGGATGGGCATGTCTACCCCGGCTGGTACGTAGGCCACTGGCGCGATTTTCAAGATGTGCCCGGTGCTCCGTTCGTGACCGAATACGGGGCGCAGGGACTGCCGGTCAGAGAAAATCTCCAGCGCATGTTACCGCAGTACGGACCGGATGCCGGTTTCGCTGAATTGGTCCGCTTCAAAGGCTGGCTCGACTCTCAGAAAAGGATCAGTGCGACCACAAAAACCCTGATCAGGTTTGGCACGTCCCTGTGGAATTTGACCGAGAAAAAACACTGGAAATCCATGCAGGAGTGGATGAAAGGCTGGGGTATAAAAATAGAGCGCTCTGCCTACAATAACATTCCACCTGTCAGGAAAACACCAGAGGAACTTTACCACTCCCGTGAGGTCTGGGAAACCTGGCGCTTCCATGATTTCCAGCCGGCAGAGACATTCGATAACGGGATCGCCCCGGGGGACTCGCTTGACCAATTTATCTCCAACAGCCAGGCATACCAGAGTTATCTAATTCAATATGCCACGGAATGCTATCGGCGCGCCAAGTACACCAAAGTTACCGGCATCTTCCAGTTCGATTTCAGCGACCCCTGGCCTGCCGTGACCTGGTCGGTAGTGGATTACTGGCGGACTCCCAAGCCTGCTCTTGATGCCCTACGGCGATCCATGCAGCCGGTTCTACCTAGTTTCCAGCTACCTGGAAATATTGAAGCCGGTAAGGCAATCCTGGTATCGTTCTGCGTCGTCAATGACTTGGCGCAAGCTCTTCCAGGTGCGATCTGCGAGTGGCGGTTGGAAGGCGAGATTGGCGATATCGCTTCCGCTACCTTCCCAGTGGACATCCCCTCCGATGGCGTCTCGGCAGAAACCAAACTAACCCTGCCATCGCTCAGGCCGGGGAAGTACAAACTGTTGGTAACTGTCACCTCGAGCAGAAAAACACTCGGCGAAAACTGGTACGAATTGACCGTCCATTAACCGCGATCCCATAAGAACAGGCAAGGGATGCGAAGAGCACGAAGGAATTCGTGTTTATCCAATGTGGTGAAACCTATGACTCTCCCAACCAAAATTGTCGTCATCGGCGCAGGCAGCGCCTCATTCGGTGAAAACACCCTCTCTGCCCTGGTGCGCAGCAAGAAGCTACGCGGCAGCACGCTAGCACTCGTTGACCACAATCCCGAGACGCTCTCTATTGTTAAACATCTGGCCGAACGGCTAAATCGAGAGTGGGATTCTGGCATCACCATCACGGCCTATGCCCATCATCAGGAGGCGCTCGAAGAGGCGGGCTTTGTCGTCTCGGCCATCGAAGTTGGCGCACGCGAAGGCCTGTGGAAAAAAGATTTTGAAATCCCGCTCAAGTATGGGGTCCGGCAGCCATACGCCGAGAATGGCGGTCCGGGGGGGTTTGCCCATGCGGCCCGCAATATTGGCCCGGTGATTGGGATCGCCCACGATATGGAGCAGGCTTGCCCGGATGCATGGTTCATCAATTTTACAAACCCGATGATCCGCATTTGCGAGGCGGTCAATCGCCACAGCAAGATCAAGGCCGTTGGCCTATGTCACCAGATTTTCATCGGCTACACCATGGTGGGTATTGCCCTCGCCAAAGACCTGGGCATCACGGTTCCGGATGGCATTATCGGCATGCACGCCGATCCCATGCAGGCTCCACTACACAATCAGGTTAGGGCACAAATCGTCCCACGAGTGGACATCCGCGCCGCCGGGCTAAACCACTTCTCCTGGATCATCTCCATCCGCGACCGGCAGACAGGTGAAGATCTTTATCCGCTCTTCCGGAAGCGCTTCTTCGAATTAGACCCGGCTTTTGAGCCGTTGACCAGGCGCGTCTACGATGCGTTTGGCCTGTTCCCCGTTCCCGGTGACAGCCATCTATGCGAATACCTGCCCTGGGTCTCGGATCCGTCCACCAAGCCTTGGGAAAAGTATCACCTTCCTCTCTACAATTGGGATCTGAATGCTGCTGTGCGCGAGTTTGAACACGAGAGACTTAAGAGCATGGCCGATGGCGAAGCAACCATTGATGGCCTGAAAGATACCGATTCCGAGGGTGCACTGGAAATGATCGAGAACGTGGCCGGAGCGAGTACGCATTACCACCTGGCAGCCAACCTGTCCAATCAGGGACAGATAACCAACCTGCCATCCGGTTGTGCGGTCGAGACGCCAGTGGTGGTGGATGGGGACGGCATCCACCCTGTCCACGTTGGAGCGTTCCCAGAACCGGTGGCTGAAATCCTGCGTCGGGAAGTCACAGTTGCCCAGTTATGTGTAGAGGCGGCTGTCGAAGGCTCACGCGAGAAAGCCTTGCAATGCCTCCTGCTCGACCCGGTGGTTAACGATTTCGAACTATCAAAACTGATTCTGGACGACTATTTAACTAGTTATAAAGAATATCTGCCGCAATTCTGGAAATGAGTGTTTTTGGAAAATCCCATGACAGAGGAAAATTAATGAGATATTTTCTCGGAGTGGATGCAGGCGGGACAAAAACGCACGCCTTGATCGCGGACGAGACCGGTGAAGCCGTCGGATTCAGCCTGGCTGGACCCGGTAACTGGGAGTCTGTCGGCTACGATGGACTCACCAAAAACCTGCTCGAAATCACCACCCAGGCTCTTGAGATGGCAAGAATAACCATCTCAAAAATCGCCGGAGCAGGATTGGGATTGGCTGGTTACGACTGGCCCAGCCAGCGGCAGGCTCATCTGGACGCCATTCAGCCTTTGAAACTGTCGTGTCCATTGGGAATCGTCAATGACGCCACTATTGGGATTTTGGCCGGTGCGGCAGAAGGATGGGGTGTCTCGGTCGTTTCGGGGACCGGCTGCAACTGCCGCGGCTGGAGCCGGGACCACAAGCGGGAAGGTCGCGTGGTGGGCGGCGGCAGTCATTGGTCCGGGGAAGCTGCCGGAGGTTTCGACATCCTCGCCCGGGCAATGCGCGCGGTCACTTTCGAGTGGGTCAAGCGCGGACCCGCCACCGCCCTCACCCCCGCCTTTTTACAGCAAACCGGTGCCAAAGACTTGGATGACCTGGTGGAAGGCGTTTACCTGGGTCGCTTTGACTTCAACCCGGCCATGATCCTTATTGTTTTCGAGATTGCCCGGCAGGGTGACCCGCAAGCCCTGGAAATCATCCGCTGGGCGGGCAACGAACTGGGGATGATGGCTGTCAGTGTCATCAACCAACTTGATCTGCAAAACGAGGTCTTTGATGTCATACTGATCGGCAGTCTGTACGACGGGCACCCATTAATGACTGAGAGTATGGGCGCGACCATCCATCGCGTTGCTCCGGGAGCTAAGCTGGTGCGTTTAACCGTACCTCCGGTAGTGGGCGGCGTAGTTTTGGGTATACAGGAAGCCGGTCTGGATGCACGCCTTGTGCGCACAAAACTCATTGAGACCACCCGGAAATTGTTCAAAGAAATCAAAGAGTAAATCCCCGTATACCCATTACTAGTAACCAATAGGCGATCCATCCTGTTGATGGGTCGCCTTACGCTATAATACTCTTGTGATCGACAACCAGCCTGCTGAACTCCTTCGCCTTCTCGCCGCCCGTCTGGAACGGCTCTCGGTGGATTCGCGTTGGGCACGGCGCGCCAGTGGATTGCGCGGTAATATCATCAAAATACTCGAGCAAACCGACGCCGGGGAAATGGTCGCCGCGCGGCGCCTGCACCTGCTGACGGATTCCGGGTTCGAGATCCTGCGACAGGCCGCACAAGACATCCCGGACTTGGAAGATCTATATAAGAAAAAGTTGGCTTGAACCATCAAAAGGAGCCAGGATGCAAACCATGCGTGCCATGATTTTCGAAGCGCCTACCCGACCGCTGAGACTGGTCGAACTGCCTGTTCCGCAGGCGGGTCCAGGTCAGGTGTTGCTCAAGGTCCATGCCTGCGGCGTCTGCCATACCGACCTGCATATTGTGGACGGTGAACTAAACGAACCAAAATTACCACTGGTGCTGGGACATCAGATCGTCGGGACGGTCGTCCAGACTGGGTCAGGTGCGAAGCGTTTCCGGACCGGGGAGCGGGTTGGCGTGCCCTGGCTGGGTGCCACCGACGGGACCTGTCGCTATTGCAAGCAAGGACAGGAAAATCTGTGCAACCATCCCACTTTTACCGGCTACAATGTTGACGGTGGTTTTGCCGAATATACTGTTGCCGACGAACGTTTCTGCTTCCCCCTCCCCATCGCCTACACCGACGTGGAAGCAGCTCCGCTGCTGTGTGCGGGTCTGATCGGCTACCGGGCATACCGCATGGCCGGAGAGAATGTGGAGACATTGGGAATCTACGGCTTTGGTGCAGCGGCACATATCATTGCCCAGGTTGCGAAACACGAAGGAAGGAAGGTGTATGCCTTCACCCGCCCCGGCGACACAGCCGCCCAGGAGTTCGCCCTGCGCCAGGGCGTGGACTGGGCCGGAGATTCCACACAGGCCCCGCCTGAAAACCTGGATGCGGCGCTGATCTTCGCCCCGGTCGGTCCATTGGTGGTGGCAGCTTTGAAAGCCACGAACAAAGGCAGCGTGGTCGTCTGCGGCGGCATCCATATGAGTGACATCCCCTCATTCCCCTACAACTTGCTCTGGGAGGAGCGTGTCATCCGCTCGGTAGCCAACCTCACCCGCCGCGACGGCGAAGAATTCCTTGCGTTGGTCCCGCAAGTGCCGGTAAAAACGGACGTAACGACTTTTCCTCTGAAACAGGCGGGGGAAGCGTTGAGGTGCCTTAGTAACGGTCAACTGGTTGGTGCGGCTGTGATCATATTAGCATCCGATTGACATTTCTCTAAGTTTTTTATCATCCCTTTGGCCGGAGGCATCTTTTTCGGGGGAAAGTACAGGTTTAAGGACATATTCAGGATACAAATAATGTGACAGGTTCTCCGTAACCTTCCGCACTGACTGATGTTATATTGTTCGGAGCTCCATCCTATTCTCTCATACCAACCAAAGGAGATTAAGAACCATGATTAAGACTATCGGAAAGTGGCTCTACCTGATCGGCCTTCTCATCGCCATTGTTGCCGGCCTGTTCAGCTTCTCACAAACATGGTTGTCCCTGATCCTGTTGATCATGGGAATCCTGGCCGCGATCCTGTTCCTTGATTCGGATGACGTGGTCAACTTCGGCATCCGCTTCCTGGTGCTGACCGTCGTCGCTGGTGCGTTGAACGCCATCCCTGCCGTCGGGCCTTACATCACCGGCATTTTCAACACCGTGGTTACCTTCCTTGCCCCGGTCGCCCTGACGCTCCTGGTCGTCCACTTCGTCAAGAAGTATTTCTTCACAAAGTAAATGCTTCCGAAGATATAAATTGCTTGAGAACCGCCTGCCTCAGGCGGTTCTCTCTTTTTTTTCTGCGAAACGTCTGGTGAAGGAATAGGCGTCAGCAGATTCTTCCGCCAAGTAATCTGGCAAGAGAGTTTTTTATGCGCCTATACAACTGTGATAAACTCTGCTTATGTTCCCTTATACCGCCCTCGCCCACCCCAACATTGCATTCGTCAAGTATTGGGGCAACCGTGATAACGGCCTGCGCCTGCCTGCCAATGGTTCCATTTCGATGAATCTGGAAGGGCTGGTTACGCGCACAACCGTCCGATTCGATGCATCCCTGCCCGCGGAGCGTGTGAATATCAACGGGAAGATCGCCGGCAATGCGGCGCACCAGCGAGTCGTCAGTCTTGTGGATGAAGTGCGCCTGATGGCCAGGATCAACCATTTTGCCTGGGTGGAAAGCGAGAACAACTTCCCCTCCGGGGCGGGCATCGCCTCCTCAGCGGCAGCTTTTGCCGCCCTTGCATTGGCCGCCGCCAAAGCCGCTCGCCTGGATCTGGACGAAGCAGCCCTCTCCAGGCTGGCGCGACACGGCTCCGGGTCCGCCTGCCGTTCCATCCCGGGTGGATTCGTCGAGTGGGCGGCCGGGACGGGCGATACTGATTCCTATGCCGTCTCCATTGCATCACCCGAATACTGGAACCTGGTCGACTGTATCGTGGTGATCAGCACCGATCCTAAACCAACCGGGTCTTCCGAAGGCCATGCCCTGGCTGGTACATCTCCGCTCCAGTCCGCCCGCGTGGATGACGCCCCTCGCCGCCTTGATATTTGCCGGAATGCCATCCTGAATCGTGACTTCGCAGCCTTTGCTGAAATCGTGGAAGAAGATTCCAGCCTGATGCATGCTGTGATGATGACCTCCCACCCACCGCTTTACTACTGGCAACCTGCCACGCTGGCCGTCATGCAGGCCGTGCGGGCAGCGCGAGCGAAGGGAATGCCGGTCTGCTACACGATTGACGCCGGGTCGAACGTCCACGCGATCTGCACTGGGGCTTCTGTGGGGGAAACAGCTAAACTGCTGGGGAGCATCACCGGGGTCCGGGAAGTGCGTCTGTCCAACGTCGGAGGACCGGCCAGGTTGGTGGAAAATCCAACCACAAATCCATATGAGATTTGAATAATAGAAGCCGCACAGATTAGCAGACATAGTCTAAAACGGATATAATCAGCCTGACCGCCTCGCAGGAGGCGCAGTTTATTGTTTATGAGGTGCGTACATGAGTACTGCTCTACTCGGCGGAATCATCTTCGTGGTGGTCTTCGCTGGAATCATCCTGCTCCACGAACTGGGGCACTTTACCGCCGCCCGGTTACTGAATATCGAGGTTGAAGAATTTAGCATCGGCTTTCCACCACGTCTGATCCGGCTTTGGCGCGGCAAGGGATCAATCCTGATCGGGAAGGAACGACTGGTTCTCCCGATCAACTTCGACCTGCCGTTCGATCACAAGGTGTCCCTACATCGCCCGGTAAACGCGGTAGCCGCTTCAGTTCGCGGCAGGCTTGTGCTTCGTTCCATTGAATTCGCGGCCACAGAAGATGGACAACTCCGGCCCAATCTAATTTCGAAGCAAGAACCAGCATTAGTTGCCCCCGTGGGCGACAAATCAAAATCTAAAACAAATTCCGTGGAACCCGGTGAAATCCGCGTAAGTGGAATTCTTAATGAGGTCAGGCCGGGCACCGAGTTCACCCTGAACTGGATCCCACTGGGTGGTTATAATAAGCTCAAAGGCGAAGACAACCCGGACGCGCCGGGTGGGTTGGCGGCAGCCAATCCATGGAAGCGCATTGCCGTACTCCTGGGCGGAGCCAGCATGAACCTGTTGACAGCGGTAGTGGTCTACACCTTTTTTTTCAGCCAGATCGGAATCCCCGACAGCCATACCGCCGTCATTGCCAGCGTTGACTCCCCTTCACCAGCAGAACAGGCCGGGTTACAGGTGGGCGACGTGGTCTTGGCCGCCGGTGGATCGCCCGTAAATGGTTATTCCCGTCTGACCGAGATCACTCACAACTACCTTGGCCTGCCGCTCCCGCTGGTCATCTTGCGCGACGGGAAGCCGCTGGAAATCACCGTCACGCCGCGCTCCGTTTATCCATCTGACCAGGGACCGATGGGTGTCAGCATCGGTCAACCGCTTCTCCCGGTCAAGTCCTGGTTCGAGACCATCCCGGCGTCCTTTTCCGCCACTGGTCAGGATATCAACAGCCTGCTGGCCCTACCCGGCCGTATCATCGCCGGAACGATTTCCCCACAGGCCGCCCAGATCGGCGGCCCACGCAGTGTCTGGAACTTGTTCCAGCAAGCCGTGGCCCGCGACGTTTCCAGCCGCCAGACAGCCTCCACCAGCGGAACATCCACCAGACCGACCAACTACACCCTGTTGACCATCATCTCGCTGACCGTCACTGTCGCCGTCGCCAACCTGCTGCCCATCCCTGCGCTGGATGGTGGGCGCATTTTCATGACCCTGATCGAGATCATCCTGCGCCGCCGCATCCCGGCCAAATATCAGATGATGATCAATGGGATCGGGTTTATCATTCTGATCACACTGCTTGGCTTCTTTTATATAAAAGATATTATAAGTCCGGTGAACTTCACCTTACCCTGACCTAGAAAGATAGAATCGTATGACTCAGAATGCACCTTTTCTGACACTTGTGGACGCACTGCTCGATGAAAGTAAACCCTTCCCGGCGCGTTATTTGCACCATTTTTCAGACCTGGAGCCTGGAAATTTGAAGAAGTTGATAAAAGCCTGGCCGCAAGTCCCGCCGAGCCGCAAACATACCCTGCTCGAAGACCTGGAAGAACTGGCTGAAGCAGACGCGCTGACCTCCTTCGACGACTTGGCGCGTTCCCTGCTCGCCGATACTGATCCACAAGTCCGCACCCGGGCTATCCGACTGCTGTGGGAATGCGACGATGCGAAACTCGTTCCGGTATATATCGATATTCTGAACAATGATGAGGATGTTGAAGTACGGGCTGCCGCGGCGAATGCCCTGGGTCAATACGTATACCTGGGTGAACTGGACAAAATCCCGGTGGAACTCCACCACATGATCGAAGACCAACTGCTCGCGGCTACCACTTCCTCCGAGGATACACTGGTCCGCCGACGGGCATTGGAGTCACTGGGATATTCGGGGCGCGCAGAGGTGGTTCCGCTCATTGAGGCCGCATCCCGCGAGAAAGACCCCGATTGGATTAGCAGTGCCCTGTTCGCCATGGGCCGCTCCTGTGACGGCCGCTGGAGAAAACAGGTGCTTTCGCAGTTGCGCACCCCCAGTGAAGATATCCGTTCCGAAGCCATCCATGCCGCTGGGGAATTGGAACTGGAATCTGCCCGCCCTGTTCTGCTCGACCTGCTCGAAGACGAGGAAGACCTGGAAGTGCGCCGCGAACTTATCTGGTCACTATCCAGGATTGGTGGAGAAGGCGTC
>CAIQQN010000011.1 GCA_903873975.1 uncultured Anaerolineales bacterium | reverse complement strand
TCCACGCCCGTCATCCCCCACAACCGTGAAGCCGAAGAAGCTGTTGTGGGAGCCGTGCTCATTAATCCTGAAGCCTACTACGACCTGGCCCAGTTCCTCCAGGCGGAAGATTTCTACATTGTCCGCCACCGCTGGATCTGGGAGGCTTTCACTCGCCTGCACGAAAAACGCATCCCGTTGGACTTCCTGACCGTCACCTCGGAACTGGAGAGCGCCGGTCAACTGGCTGAGATCGGCGGCCCGGCCTATCTGACTGCCCTCCTCAATCAGGTCCCAACCTCGCTGCACGCCGAGGCCTACGGGAGGATGGTCGAGGCGGACGCCATCCGCCGCCGCATGTTGACCGCTGCCAACCAGATCGCCGCCCTGGCTTACAACGAGCGGGAGACGGTCGATAACATCATCGAGGAGTCAGAGAAATCCATCTTCAACGTCAGCGAGCGGCGGCTGCGGCATGATGTGCTACCCATCCGCCAGGTGATGAGCGAAGTCTATGACCGGATAGACGAACTCGCCAAGCGTCCCAAGGAGATCTTTGGAGTTCCGACCGGCTTCATTGACCTCGATCGTAAACTGATGGGCATGCAGCCCTCCGATCTGCTCATTATTGCCGGCCGCCCGGGTCAGGGCAAATCCGGCTTCCTGCTTTCGGTGGCAAAGAACGCCGCCCTGCTGCATAAGAAGCATGTCGCCATCTTCTCGCTGGAAATGTCGAATGAGCAGGTTGCCCAGCGCCTGATCACCCAGATGACCGAGATCGACTCCCAACACTTGCGGACCGGGAAATTGGCCGAGGATGAGTGGCCGAAGTTTAACCATGCGATCGAGGTCCTTTCTGACACGCACATCTACCTGGACGATACCCCTGCCATTACCCCGCTGGCTCTGCGCACCAAATGCCGCCGATTGCACATGGAATTCGGCCTCGACCTGATCATCCTTGACTACATCCAGTTGATGAGCGGTGACACGCGCACCGAAAACCGCGTCCAGGAAGTCTCGTACATCACGCGCAACCTGAAGGTGCTGGCACGCGAACTGAACGTGCCAGTGCTGGCCGCCGCGCAGTTGAGCCGTGCCGTGGAGCAGCGTACAGATAAGAAACCGGTTTTATCTGACTTAAGGGAATCGGGTTCCATCGAGCAGGACGCCGATATCGTCATGTTCATCTACCGGCCCGACCAGTACGAGAAGGACACCGTCAAGCAGAATGTGGCCGAGATCATTGTCTCCAAGCACCGCAATGGTCCCACCGGCAGCGTGGAATTGGTCTTCATGAGCCAGTTGGCCATGTTTGTGGACGCGGCGACGCGCAATATCGACCTTTCAAAAGCCTAGCATTCCCGGCGGCATCTTTGCATTGCACCCTGCAGGAGCCGCCGAATACGGCGGCGGGAGCAAAATGAAATTCAAAGGCTTCAGCGACTCCGAAACCTTCACTCAAATCCCCGACTCGTTCTTCCGGCAAATGCTCAATGAGATTGACGAGGCGGACGAGTTGAAGGTCACCCTGTACGCCCTGTGGCGCTTCGAACACATGGAAGGCCGTCTCCGCTTTTTACGGGCCGAGGATTTCTCCAAATGCGTGCCTGATCCCGTCCGAGCCCTGGAAAAAGCTGTGCAGCGCGGCAGCCTGTTGCAGGTTGAGAAGGATGCGGCGGTGCTCTACTTCCTGAATTCCCCGCGCGGAAGGTCCGCGGCCGAAGCAATCGCCAAAGGCCAACGGGATGTGCCCGCAGGAGCCGCCCCGTCCAACCCGCCGCTGGAACGCCCGAATATTTTCAAACTCTACGAAGAAAACATCGGCCCACTGACGCCAATCATCGCGGACGCGTTAAAAGACGCCGAGCAGACCTACCCGCCGGAATGGGTGGCGGAGGCGCTGGAGATCGCTGTCAAGAGCAACAAGCGCAACTGGAAATACGTGGAAGCGATTTTACGCCGCTGGAAGGAAGAAGGACATGCCAAAGAGCAAGATAGACGCGACGCTAAAGAACCTCATGGGCGCGAGGTCAAGCGCAAAGTCGAAGACTTCCTCAAACGCTAGCCCAACCCCCACACTGGGCGACCCAAACTGCCCGCACTGCCACGGACTGGGTTACCTGCGGCGGGATGCCGAACCCGGCTCACCGGACTTCGGCATGCTGGATATCTGCGTCTGCCGCCAGGCACAGGTGGCACAGTCGGTGCGCGAGCGCCTGTTTTCGCTTAGTCACCTGGACGAACTTCAGGGCTTGACCTTTGCAAGCTTTAATACGCGCGGCCGCAAGGGCGTGGGGGAAATGCAGGCCAATACGCTCGAATGGGCGTTCAACCGCGCCAGGCAGTACGCCGGTTCGCTGAACGGCTGGTTACTCCTGCAGGGCGGATTCGGCTGCGGCAAGACTCACCTGGCGGCGGCCATCGCCAATTCTGTCGTCGGCATGGGGGTGCCAACCCTCTTCCTGACTGTACCCGATCTGCTCGACACCCTGCGCTTTTCCTACGACAGTGAAGACACCACTTTCGAGCAGCGCTTCGAAGAGATCCGCAATGCCCCGCTGCTGGTGCTGGACGATTTTGGTACGCAGAACGCCACCGCCTGGGCACAGGAAAAACTGTTCCAGATAATCAACTACCGCTACATCAACAAGCTGCCGCTGGTGGTGACGACCAACCTCGACCTGGATGAGATCGAGGCGCGCATCCGCTCCCGCCTGGCGGACCCGGAACTGGTCAGCGCGGTACGCATTGCCGCACCCGATTATCGGCGTCCCACCGACGATAAAGGCCACCCCGAACTCTCCTCGCTCGACCTGCACGCCAGCCGCACCTTCGCCAGTTTCGACGATCGGCGCGAAGAAGGCCTCGCCCCGGACGAAGTGCGCTCGCTGGAAAAGGCCGTCAAGGCTGCCACCACCTTCGCCGCCAAGCCGCGCGGTTGGCTGGTGCTGACCGGTCCGTACGGCTGCGGAAAGACCCACCTGGCCGCCGCCATCGCTAACACCCTGGCCGACAAGGGGAACCCGCCGCTCTTCATCATGGTCCCCGACCTGCTTGACCATCTACGGGCCACCTTCAGCCCGTCGAGCAACGTTTCATACGACCACCGCTTCGACGAGATCCGCACCGCCCCGTTGTTGATCCTGGATGACCTGGGGGCGCAATCCACGTCGCCGTGGGCGAAAGAAAAACTGCATCAGCTTTTTAACTACCGCTACAACGCCGAACTACCGACCGTTCTCACCGTGGCAGTGGATATGCTCGAATCCATTGACGAGCGCCTGCGCGTCCGCCTGCTGGACGAACGCATCTGCACGATCTGTACGATCACCGCACCGGCCTTTCATGGGGGAAGACCGAGAAAGGCAACCAGGAAATAACCTGCCGGGGCGGGGTCCTACCCGCCCTTGTCGCCCTGGCCATCAGGGTTCCATCCAGGTGTAATGGTGATTTATTGTTATTCCGAGGAGGAGCAAAACATGAAGTTTAGAATTTCCCTCTTTGCATTTATGGCCATCCTTGTGGTGACCGCTGCGGCCTGCAGCCCGCTGAAGCGGCCCCTTGCCACTCCCAGCCTGCTCCCACCGACCAAACTGCCCATCATGGCAGCCGCGAGTCCCACCCCCAAGGCAACCGCCATACCGACAGAGACGATCCCCGCCCCGACCCTCGAGTCCTTCCAGGCTGCGCCGGCTCATTTCCACCCCGGCGATCCCATCCAGTTGGATCAGATTGCCATGACCAGCCTGACCGAAGGCTGGGGTCTGAGCGGGCAGGACGTGCTGGTGACAGCCGACGGCGGCCAGACCTGGCGCGAGGTCACCCCGCCCGAATCCCTGCCAAGCGGTCCGCCGGACAAGGCCTATGGTGTCTTCCTGGACAGGCAGACCGCCTGGGTGGTCTTCTCCCAGGGGGATCAGATCGCCCCGGAAGCCCCGGTCTGGCACACAACCGACGGGGGCAGCACCTGGATCCGCAGCGCACCGCTCTTGCATCAGGTTTATGGCAATGTTGTGTGGGCTGAATTTGCCACGCTGGATGCCGGGGATATCTGGCTGCTGGTGCGCGGGGTCTCCGTGGGCGCCGGCACGCATTACTCCCATGACCTCTTCCGCAGCACGGACGGCGGCCTGACTTGGAACTCCCTGGACGGCGAGATCAGCGACGACTATACCGGGTTGGCTTTCGCAGATGTCAGTAACGGCTGGCGAACCTACCAGACTACCGGCGCGTATGGCTCCGCCCCGCCTGGTTACGCCGTCACGACCGACGGCGGTGCCAATTGGGAAGACCGCCAGCTCCCGCCGCCACCTGAAACGCCCGGCCTGTTCGACAAGTATCCATACTGCGAGACCTACCAGCCGGTACTGCTCCCGCCCCAGTCAATCTGGATGCTGATGGGCTGCTTCGACTACTATTCCCCGCCGCATGTGTTTACCAGCTACCTGTATGCCAGCCAGGACGGAGGCGCGACCTGGCAGACGGTCCAACTGCCGAATAAGGTCATGGCTTCCCAGGATACGCTGCTCTATTTCGACGCTGGCCACGCCCTGCTGCTCGGCCACGATATCTACCGCAGTACGGACGGCGGCCAGACCTGGGAATACCTCTCCTCCGTGACCTGGGACGGGCAGTTCTCCTTTGTCGACCCGCAGCACGGCTGGGCAGTCGGCCATTTGAACGACGAAGGCGGCCTGGTCAAGACGACCGACGGTGGCGCCACCTGGATTAAGCTCACCCCGACCATTTCAGGCTAGGCCGGTGAGGGTGAACACCACTTTCTGGAGACATTCCTCAGGCGGCAGTTGAATTGCCGCCTGATTTTATTCTTTGGGGGAGAGAGGATTTCCTGACTTCATACTGACATAGGTGCCTTTCCGCGGTCCGCAGGGTGATAGAATAGGGTATAATTGGATAAATATAATCATATATAACCATATTAGAGGTGTCACCATGCTTCCATCCTATATCCTCTCCCTCCGTGAGGGACTTGAAGCTGCGTTAATCATTGGTATCGTCCTGAGCGCATTGCGCCAGATGCACCGCCAGGATCTGACCTCCACCATCTGGGCCGGAGCGGGCAGCGCCGCCCTGCTCAGCCTGATTACTGCCATCCTGCTCACGCGTCTTGGTCTGGAATTGAAGGACCCGGCGGAAGCCGTCTTTGAAGGTATTACTATGTTAATAGCGGCCGGGATCCTGACCTGGATGATCTTCTGGATGAGCCAGCGGGCACGCAACATGAAGTCCGAACTCGAATCCGGAGTCCAGCACGCCTCACAGACCGGGAAATGGTCACTGTTTGGATTGGCTTTTATCGCCGTTCTGCGCGAGGGCGTGGAACTGGCCCTGTTCCTGACGGCCGCGACGTTTTCCTCGAGCGCGCGCCAGACAATCCTGGGTGCAATCCTCGGCCTCGGTACAGCCATTCTGCTCGGCTGGTCGTTTTTTGCGACGACCGTCCGGCTCGACTTGCGGCGCTTCTTCCAGGTGACGGGTTTCCTGCTGCACCTGTTTGCCGCCGGGTTGGCGGCACGCGGCGTGGGTGAACTGGTCGAGGTGGCCTGGATTCCTGCCCTCATCGAGCATGTCTGGAACCTGGGAGGCGTGGTCAGCATGTCGTCCGTGCTCGGGCAGACTCTGGGCGCGTTGTTCGGGTACAGCGCCAGCCCTTCACTGATGCAGGTGCTGGCCTACGCGGCCTACTTCGGGGTGGTGCTGCTCGGATTACGGGCAACCGGCCACAGGCGACGCCCCAAGTCCGTCCCAGCTCCCACATTGAGGGGAGGGTCCGCATAGAAAGCGGCACAGATAATCGTTTGACCAAAACAGGCAGGTTCCTCCGGAGCCTGTCCGTTTGCTTTTTCTATGTTGCGTTCAACTGAAAACCCCTCTATAATAAATAATCTTTATCTCCGCTGGAGGGTTCCCCATGACAACGACTCCCAACCCCGTCCTTAAAAAACTCGGCCTGGCAGATAATGACCGCGTGGCCATCATCCATACTGACGACATTGGCATGTGCCAGGCCAGCGTGGAGGCTTTTGCCGACCTGAACGAAACCGGCATTATTTCATCCGGCGCGGTGATGGTCCCCTGTCCATGGTTCCTGCACGCTGCCGAATACGCCCGCCAGCACCCCCAGGTCGATCTGGGTATCCATCTCACCCTGACCAGCGAATGGAAAACCTACCGCTGGGGGCCTGTCTCGACGCGCGATCCCGCTTCCGGCATGGTGGATGAAGAGGGATACTTCTATCACCTGTCCGCGCCGGCCCAGGAACACGGCGACCCGGCCGCCGTCGAGTTGGAACTCACCGCCCAGGTGGAGCGGGCGCTCAAGGCCGGGATCTTCCCGACCCATGTTGACACGCACATGGGTACCGTGGCGCACCCCAAATTCATGGGCATCTATGTCCAGCTGGCGATGAAGTTCCACCTGCCGCCGATGATTCCACGCCTGGATGAAGCGGGCTGGCGCGCGGCCGGCCTGGAGGCAGAATTTGCCAAAATAGCTGCCGCTTTCATCCAACAGCTCGAAGGGTCCAGCCTGCCGCTGCTGGACATGCTCGGCGGGATGAACCTGGACACCGACGAGAACCGCCTGGAGCGCACCAAGCAGGCCTTCTCGGACCTGCAGCCTGGCATCACCCATTTCATCATCCACCCTTCCAAGGATACGCCTGAACTGCGCGCCATCACCCCAGACTGGCGCTGCCGTGCCGCCGATTACCAGGATTTTATGAACGAGGAACTCCGCCAGCACATTCAGAAGATCGGTGTGCATGTTATTGGCTACCGGGCCTTGAAAGAACTCATGCCGTAATCCCAGCCATCGAAAAGGAGAAGCCATGTCTGCTACTGCCCCACGCGCGATCAAGCTCTCATTCGGATACAAGGTGACCTGGGGGATCGCCGCCCTGGGTACCAGCCTCATCTCGGGCGTCTTTGGTGCCCTGCTGCCCATCTTTTACCAGGATTACCTGGGTCTCAGTGCCCGTTGGATCGCCATTGCTTCAGCCATCTACGCGGTCTGGAACGCCCTGAACGATCCCATCTTTGGCTATATCTCGGACAGCACCCGCTCCAAACGCGGCCGCCGTATCCCTTACATGCGGTACACCGCCCCGTTCCTAGCAGCGACCTTCATCTTGGTCTGGCTGGCGCCCCAACACGCCGGCGATTTCACCCTCTTCATGTGGATGCTGGTCAGCATGGTGCTGTATGATGGCTGCTACACCATGATCGGATTGGTGTATTCCGCCCTGCTGCCGGAAGTGACCGAATCAGACACGGAGCGTAACCACCTGCAAATTTCGTCCTCACTGTTTGGCCTGCTGGGCACGCTGCTGGGCTTTATCATCCCGGACCTGTTCCGCCCAAAGACTGGTGCAGTGCCATCCTTCTTCCCATTACAGATCGCCATGGTGGTGGTAGGCGTGGCTGGCAT
>CAIQQN010000010.1 GCA_903873975.1 uncultured Anaerolineales bacterium | reverse complement strand
CGGCCAGGGCGGTCAGACCGGTGGGCAGGTCCAGAAAAACCCGCAGGAATGGCGAAAGGACCAGAATTCCCAGGAAGCCGAGCACCACCGAGGGCAGTCCGCCCAGCAATTCCACCAGCGGCTTGAGAATTTCACGCATCCAGCGCGGGGCGATTTCGGAGAGGAAGACTGCCGTCCCAATCCCGAAAGGGATGGCGATCAGCATGGCGCCCACCGTCACGATGAGCGACCCGGTGAGGAGCGGCAGGAGACCGAAGTGGTTTTCGATAGGATACCAGCGCGTGGTAAGCAGGTCACCGAGTTTGACCTCGGCCAAAGCCGGGACGCCTTCGCGCAGGAGGAAGAAGAAGATGAGGATGACAAAAACGATGGCCGAATAGCCACAGGCTTTTACAACCGCGGTGATGATGGTTTCACGCCTGTTGAGGGATTTATCCATAATGCTCCTGCCTCAGCTCATTACCCCTCTCCCAACCTTTCTTAAGCGAAGTAGAAGGGGAGAGGAGGGGTTATTTAATTGGCACGAAACCCAGATCGGCCACAATCACCTGGGCTTCGGAGGAAAGAATCCAATTGATGTAGTCTTTGATCGCACCAGCCGGTTCCCCGGCGGTGTACATGTACAGATCACGAGCGACCGGGTAGGAGTTATCATTGACCGTCGCAATGGACGGCAGCACGTACGGTCCCTTCACATCATGGGCGACGGCAATCAGGCTGCCCATCAAGTCGCGTGGAATATAACCAAGACCATCGTAGCCAATGGCGTTGGGGTTCTGGCGCACTTCGTTGATGATACCTTCCGACGATGGCAGGAGCAAGGTGTCCATCGAAAAAAGGGTTTTATTGTTATTGTCGCCCAGGCGGATGACCGTTTGCAGGAAATATACGTGGGTGCCGGAATTGGTCTCGCGCGAGAGCCGCACGATGGGCCGGTCATCGCCGCCAATCTCGGACCATCTATTGATCTTCCCGCTGTAGATGTCGGAAACCTGCTGGAGGGTCAAACGCCGGACCGGGTTCTCCGGATTGACAACGACGGCAATGGCATCCCGGGAGACCACAAACTCGACCGGTGTGATCCCGTTCGCTTCCGCCTGTTTTATTTCATCGGCTGTCATGGCACGCGAAGCATTGGCGATATCCACTGTCCCGTTGACGAGGGCGGCGATCCCGGTCCCGGACCCGCCGCCGGTCACCGAAAGGCTGAGGTCGGGATGCTCGGCCTGGTAGCGTTCCGCCCAGGCCAGAGCCAGGTTGACCATCGTATCGGAGCCTTTATTCTGGATGTAGGCAGATGCCTGGGTTGGGGAGGATGACTGACCGGAGCCCCTTCCGCAGGTGGTTATAAATAACAGAAAGACAAACAGGATGAGACGGGCAAATTTCATCGCACAGATTATAAGGCATAAAGAAGCGTGACTGCAGGAAGAATCGTGTAAAATTGACCCGTGGCCCAAATCCCTGTCCTTGCCATTAATCACCTGAACTTCTACTACGGCACGAAATTAGCCCTGTCCAAAATCAACATGGATATCCTGCCGCGCAAAGTCACAGCGCTGATCGGACCTTCAGGGTGCGGCAAATCCACCTTCCTGCGCTGCCTTAACCGGATGAATGACAACATCCCCGGAACACGCCTCGAGGGGGAGATTCTGCTGGAAGGAAAGAATATCTATGCCCCCGATTACAATGTAGCCGAGCTGCGCCAGCGGGTGGGGATGGTGTTCCAGAAACCGAACCCATTCCCGCAGACTGTGTACGATAACGTGGCCTTTGGTCCGCGCGTGCTGGGCATGGTACAAAACAAAGCCCAATTGGATGAAATAGTAGAGAAGAGCCTGAGGGATGCTGTGCTGTGGGATGAGATCAAGAAGGACCTGAGAGCCAATGCATTGGGTTTCTCACTCGGTCAACAGCAGCGGATTTGCATTGCACGCGTGCTGGCCGTCAAGCCGGAGGTGATCCTGTTCGACGAATCCACCTCCGCCCTTGATCCCATCGCTACCGGCGGTATCGAAGACTTGATTTCCGAACTCAAGAAAGATTACACAATTGTGATCGTGACCCACAATATGCAGCAGGCCGGACGCGTCTCGGACTACACTGGTCTCTTCTGGCTGGGTGAACTGGTCGAGTTTGGATCCACCGAGAAGATTTTTACGCGCCCCGAAAAGGAACTGACCGACGCATATCTGACCGGGAAAATGGGATAAATTCCCTGATACGCCAACCAGCCCTGCGGTTTTTTCGCAGGGCTGGTTTTCTATTTCAATATAACTTCTGCCCTCACAACCCCAGCGCGTTCGTGACGAGCCACCAGTTTGACCTTCCCACCTTTGGGTGCACGGATCACCCATTCGACCTTCAACCGATCGTCGGTCCCGCCTTCCCAGGTGTCGGCGAAGGCAGATTTATAGGCGCGGCCCTCCAGTTGGGTGAATTCCTCGCGTACCTTACCCGATTGCAGCGTTGCGCCTTTGGGGATTTTGATCTCGCAGATCACGCCCCGCGAGACCTTCTTCTCCACTGCCTTCTTGGTGACGTTGGTTGGCAGCCAGCCGGTATTCTCGACCACCAACCGGATGCAATATGCATCTGTACCAATTGGCTTAACCCTCACCTCACGCAAAGCCAGTTTTGGAGAGATCAGCGTGTGCCAGATGATCCAATCCGGGAACGGCTGGATTTCCTTCTCCAGGAATTCGGCGGGTGGGTTACCCCAGGCATTCATCGAGTCCCAACCGCCCAGTTCCACTTTGCCAAGTTGCGGATGGTTGAAGGCGTACCAGTCCACAAAACCTTTCCCGCTCAGAACATTATCGTTCCACTGCATCAGCTTGAGATCGTCCTCCAAGGGGTGCTCGCGGAACCAATCGATGAACTTATAATCCTTGATACCTGCCTGCCGCATCGGGCTCCAGAGTTCCACTGTCCAGGTAAAGACCCCGAAATGATCGTACATCCAAGAGTCAAATGCGCCGGTGGTGACTTTTTTCGGGTGATAGCGGAACTCGTGGTAGCACGAGATGTTCGGGTAACCAGTCATCGCCGTGCCCTGGTCGCCGATCTTCTTGTAGGTCCATAGATCCTCGGGAGGGAACTCATCATCGGCGCGGTCGTCGTACGGGCGCAGGAGAAGGCCACTGAAAGTGTGGAAAGTGATTACGCCGGTCAGGTTCGGGTGCCGGACAATGAAGTCCACAATGTTACGCGACTCCGGCTCACTGACCGGGTACGGACCCGCGCCAGGCTGCTCGTTCTCCTGTCGCCAGCCAATCGGGAAGTTGCGATTCAGGTCGAGCCCTTCCTTCGGGCCTCGGACCTGGATCGTGACCCCGTCGAAGTTGCGCAGCAATCCCTCGGGCAGCAGCCGGTAATAGGTCCCGCCTGTTTCGACCGGGCCGCGCCGGATCATCAGCCGCGGGTCGTCGGGGTGGGGTTTCCAGGCTCCATTCGGATCAAGGACGCGCATGGTCAGGATGCGCCCGTCTCCGTCAATGTCTTCCTGGAGCAGTCCCTCGACCGGTTCCTCGTCATATGGATATGGCCGCGTGCTTGAGCGGACGATCCTGGGCTTGTCGGCCAACGCCCACTCGGCTCCGTCGGGGTTGACGCGCGGGACAATGTAAAAGGCGCGCGTATCGAGGGCGGTGGTGATATTGGCATCCTGCCCGTAGCGAGTGACGAGGGTGTTGATGAAGTACATCACAGCCATCGAACCAGCCACTTCTGAGGCGTGCAGGTTGCCATCCACCCACAGGGCGGGCTTCTCGATATCAGGGCCGGTTACGAAGTTGGTGGCGGTTACCAGCCATACATCGCGACCTTCGTGGGATTTCCCGATGGACTGGAGTTTGATGAGGTTGGGGTATTCCGTAGCAAATTCATGCAGCAGGCGGGTCAGGTCGTCGTAGCGGTAGTAGCGGTCGAAGGTGATGACAGGCATGGGAGCATCCTTTCAATCAATTATAAGCCATCATCACCAAGTTGTATTTTTCGCAACATCCATACCGCCACCATCAGCGCCAGCACCCCGGCCGCGTCGAAGGAGATGAAACGCAGTAGGGAATTGCTCAAGGTGGTATTTCCCGGTGCAAGGGTGGCGAAGATGAAACCCTCCCCGGCCAGCCCAACAGCCTGCATCGCCAGCGCCTCCCACAGCGAGACCCGGTTGCGGCGCGGATGCCAGAGCGCCACCAGGTAGGGAATGTTCCACATCACGAACAGGATGGCTGTGCCGCGTATCGCCGCCGCACCCGGAATGCCGGTCAACTCGAAGCCGGGTGCATACACTTCCGGTTTAAGAAGAAAGACCAGCGCACATTCCAAATTCCAAGCCACGACGATGGCGATTAAAATCCGTGCAGCCCACAGGCGAATGTCAACCTTGTTTTTCACTTGGTCATCTCATCCAAAATCCCAACCAGTTTCTCCGCGATTCCTTTGCGACTGAAGTGTTCTTCGAGATACTTCCGTCCCGCCAACCCCATCCGGCTGGATTTTTCCTTGTCCGCGGCCAATGCCAGGATGGCCTGCGCCAAGGCGGACGGGTTACCGGGTTGGGCAAAGATGCCGCAGCCCGCCGCCTCGACCACTTCACGAATGACCCCGTCAATAGCGAGCACCACAGGTCGGCCGGCGGCCATATAGTCAAAAACCTTATTCGGATAGGTGGTCTTGTATTCCTCGATGGGCTTCAGGATGGCGAGGCAGGCGTCTGCACCGGCCAGCGCGGCAGGTATTTCGTTTTTTGAAACGGGCGGCAGGAACACAACGTTGACCAGTCCCATCCCGGCGGCTTGTTTTTGCAGCGCGGGTTTCTCCTTACCGTCGCCGAGCAACACAATCCGTACCTGAGGACTGCCCGACAACAAACGGGCGGATTCCAGAACCATAGCCAGGTCGTTGGACAGTCCGTGCGCGCCAGCATAGAGGACAACAAATTCATCTTCCAGGTGGTTGGCAGACCGGAACGCAAGACCGTCATCAGCCGGGTCGAACATATCCGGGTCGGCGCCGTTGGGGATGATTTCGACACGCCTGGCGCCGCGTTCCGTCACGTGAGCCAAAAAGCCGGGACTGTTGACTATCACCAGGTCGGCGCGGCGATAAAGGAAGCGTTCCAGCCAGAGCGAGAGCAGGATCAGGGTTCGGTTACGCAGTACGCCGACGGCGATGGCAAACGCCGGCCACAGGTCCCGTACTTCGAAGAGAAACGGCACACCTTTCAGTCGCGCCAGCAGCCAGGCGGTGAAACCCTGGAAAATGGGCGGCGAGGTGCCCCAGACCACGTCCACGTTTTTAACTCCCAGACCTATAAGAAACGAGGAGGTCATGAACGAGACGAAGGCGAAAATGCGGTGGACGAAGGATTTGTGATGGGCACGGTAGGCGTAGGCGCGGATTACCTTCACGCCTGCCTCCATCTCCCGCGGTGCAGGAGATGAACCGGGGGTGAGGGCAGAGCCAGTAAGATAACTGACAGGGGAAGCAATCACCGTCACCCGATGCCCCTGCGCGGCGAGGTAGCGGGCGAACTCGTGGTGACGTGTCCCGCCAGGCTCGTCAAGGGAGGCAAATGCCTGGTGAATCAATAAGATGTGCATTATCGAGGTTGTTCCGGGATCACGACTGGCTGTTCCGGCCAGCCGTCTTGCATGCCGCGAACGACCAGTTCGGCCAATTCGCGCGGTTTTACAGGCTGGTCCAGCAATTCGGCGACCGGCATCCACATGGGATGGTATGTGCCGCGTTCAGGGAGCGGGGCAAGCATTTCTTTGCCACTGCCGGAGCCGAAGGTCCCGCCGGTAATTTCAGCGAGG
>CAIQQN010000009.1 GCA_903873975.1 uncultured Anaerolineales bacterium | reverse complement strand
GGCCGTCCCGATGACCGTCTCCGGAACCTGCTGAATGGTCCAGCCCAGGTTGAGCGCCCCCACCCCGGCAGCACCGAAGTTGGATGCCAGGTTGTCACGGGCAACGAAATAAGCCTGGATGCTGGCCATTGTCAGCACACGCGGCCAGAGCAGGATGATTACCCGCCGGACGCCGGGCGTTTTCAGCCCGATGACCGGCCTCCAGCGGAATCCATAATGGATCAGACCCGGCACCTGGATCAGCAAATGCATGGCCGCTCCCAGGATGACACCGTAGACCATGCCGTACAGCCCCAACCCGAAGGCAGGAAGTGTCACAGGGCCGAGATGAAGACCCTGGTTGGGCGTCAGGATGGTAACGCCGAAAATCTGTCCCAGGTTGTAAAAAATGGGCGCCAAGGCCGGCAGCAGGAAGTGCTTGTTGGCCTGCAAGCCCGACATGATCAGCCCGCTGATGGAAAAGAGCAGGATGGCGAGCAGGTCGAGGCGCATCAACGAGGCGGTCAGGGCCTGCTTTTCAGGGGTGAAGTGCGGGACAATAATAAAGCGCACCAGCGGGCCAGCCAGGGCAATGATGATCACCGACACTGCCGCAGTCACCAGGAATGCCAGGTTAATCACACGGGCGAACAAGTCCCAGGCGGCGGAGCGACCCTGGCGATCCAGGTATTCTTTCAGTACAGGAATGAAGGCCATTCCCAGCGCACCGCCGGAGAGCAGCGCCGAAAGGTAATCGGGAATGTTGTTGGAGGCGCCAAAAATCCCCATGCCCTCCAACCCGACAATCTTGTTGAAGAGCATGGCTTTGATAAAGGCCAGTGCTTTGTCAAAAGTAAAGAAAAAAGCCAGCATGAACGAGGTGCGGGTGAGCTGCGAAAGTTTGGGCAAGGCTTTACTCCAACTTCCCGATTTCCTTCTCCACCGCTTCCAAAATCTCACCCGATCTGACCAGCGCTTTCATGGCGTTATGATCGGGGTAGAGCGGGCGATCCACCTCGAGATGGGCCACGTGCCGGCGGATGACCTCACGCGCTGCCTGCGTGCCCTTGCCGGGGGTGAACTGGCGGAAGTCCAGCGCCTGGGCAGCGGCCATGAACTCGATGCCGAGCACCCCATAAGCGTTATCCAGTATCTGACCATTCTTGAGAGCGGTGTTCATACCCATCGAGACGAAATCCTCCTGGTCGGCGGCGGCAGGAATGGACTGGATACTGGCAGGGGCTGAAAGGATACGCTGCTCCACAATGAGATGATCGGCAGTGTACTGGCTGAGCATCAGACCGGAGTAGAAACCGGGGCTGTGGGCCAGGAAATCGGGCAGGCCCTGCGAGAGGGCCGGATTGGTCAAGCGGTTGAGGCGGCGCTCCGCCATTACGCAAACCATGGTGATGGCAATCCCGGCCATATCCATCGGCAGGGCCACCGGCGACCCCTGGAAGTTGGCGCCGGTGAGAGTCAATTTCATTTCGGGTATGAAGATCGGGTTATCGCCCACACCATTCAGCTCGATCTCCACCTGCGAGCGGGCGTAGGCAACCGCATCGCGGGCCGCGCCGACGACCTGCGGGGTGGAACGCATCGAGTAGGCATCCTGCACCTTGGTTTTCATCTTGCCGGTGGCCAGGTCCGACCCGGCGATGATCTTCATCAGGTTCCTGGCGGAAGCAATCGCACCCTTGAAACCGCGCAATTCGTGCAGCCTGGTATCGTAAGGTTTCAAGTTCCCAAGAAGAGCTTCGATGGACAAGGCAGCGGCAATCTCGGCCTGCTTGAGGAAGCGTTCCATATCATATATCTGAATTGCCGACATGGCCGTCAGCAGGTTGGAGCCGTTGATGGCTGCCAGCCCATCGCGGGCCTGGAGGCCCGGGACCGGGATGCCAGCCCGCTTCATCGCTTCGGAACCGGGAAGCCGTTCGCCGTTAAAGAAAGCTTCGCCTTCACCCAAGAGCAGGAGCATGGCCTGGGCCATGGGGGCCAGGTCACCGCAGGCGCCGACCGAGCCTTTATTGCAGACCAGTGGGGTGACGCCCTTATTGAGCATTTCGACCAACGTCAGGGTGATCTCGGGACGGCAGCCGGAATTCCCGTGGGCATGGACGTTGATGCGCCCCGCCAGGGCGCCGCGCACCTGCTCCACTGGAACCGGGTCGCCGATGCCGGCAGCGTGGTTGTAGATGAGATACTTCTGGAATTCCTTCACCTGCTCGTCGGAGAGGATCTTCTCCGAAAACTCACCGATACCGGTGTTGGTGCCATACATGGTTTCGTGGGCAGCCAGTTTCTCCTCCAGCATGACCCGGCAGACCTTTATGCGCTCGAGTGCAGCCGGGGTAAGAGCCACTTTTTCGTCGTTCCGGGCAATGGCGACCAGTTTTTCAATGGTGAGGGATGAGCCATCTAGAGTGATAGGCATGGGTTACTCCTGGGGGAGGGGAAGAAAATAGAGAGCAGAGATTAGAGAACAGAAATTTGAAAACAGAGCAGGGTGTCAATAGTCGGGGTAAGTTTACCACCCATGGACGGGTTATGGAAAAATGGTTCAACCAATGAGCAGAACATCGGTCATCGACGCATCATGGTGTCGATATGGCTAATGCTACCTCGACCTGGCCCCGGCTAGTTGTTTGTTTCGAGGAACAACGGAGGAACAAACTACCCCTCCCGGCTCTCATATTCTCTTCGAGAGCTTCTTCATTATAAAGTCCTCTCATGCACATGAATAACCTGCCCGAGGTTGTTTTTCTGCAAAACAAACAACCCGCTCCCGGGAATGCACCGGGATGATGTCTGCTTATGGGATGATATTCGATTGTTTCGAGGATCAATCGAATAACAAACGAATACCGGGGAATCCCGCGTTTCATTCGAGAGTTTCTTCATTGTTAATTCTATTAGTGGGCATGAGATTCTGCCCATATTCGATTTTCTGCAAAACAAACGAATACCCTGAGAAAAGCGTAGTTACGACGCCCCTTGCCGGGGATGAAGTGAAGGCATTAAGATATTTAATTGTAAAAGTACTAAAGAAAATGCAGCAAGGAAGACGAATGAGCGCCAGACTCATGTCTACGGCATGGCGCTGTGCAGTTTAGACGACTCATGTCATCTACCAGCCGTGTTTGGCGACTCGTCCCACGGGGATGCTTCGCAATGTCGCCAAACCGGTCGATAGCGGCTTGGCCCACAGGGCTGCTTCGCGAACGTCGCTTCGACACGTGGCGGCTTGATCCACAGGAGTCCCCTTACGGGGATGATATGCTTCGCAAAAACAGTCTTGACTAATGACGCTGCCAGCGCCCACCCTTGTCGCGCAATAATAATAAAACAAATGTTCTAATTTGTCAATCTACGCTTTTCTTAATATATGGATTAGGCAGCTTGAGACTGCCTCGGCCAGTGATGGCGGGAATTGGGGCAGCTGTGAGATATCAGGTTAGCAATAGAAAATATGATAAGAGAGGAGGTAGAGGAGGGTGGGAAGACCTGTAGTCAAAACCTGGGCGGTGTCGTGAAATTCTCGCCCAACAGAGAAATCATCCACTTTAAGAAGAAATAAGATACAGAGCCTATTGTATTTCCCCTCAAGGAAGTTATAATGGATTCGGAGAATCCAAACAACTATTTCACACAATCGCGGATATTTCCTAAACCAGAGGAGGAACCTATGAACCGCAAATTTATGTTCGTCAGCATTGGAGTGGTGGCTGTGCTGCTTGTAGCCGCCTTTTGGGCCGGGAAAGCCATTGCCAACACGGGCTGTTTTTCCGACACCAATGGCCATTGGGCCGAAACCTACATCTGCTGGTTGAAAGATCACAGCATTACCTTCGGATACGGAGACGGCACGTACCGGCCGGATAACCCCATCACCCGCGGCGAGATGGCCGCCATGCTGCAAAGACAGGCTGAAGTGCCACCCGACACAGGGTCGATCATGATCACCCCGGGGAACGGGGAATGGCTAAAAAGGTCATCAACGGATGATATATTCTTTGAAAACCTTGGCTTAAGGACAGATATATGGAAAGCAACCGTCGGGGGCGCTTGGGTAACAATTCAACCATCCATCCCCACCGTTCTATATGGCAGGAAACTGCAACTGGTTGGTGTTGATTACTGCTATAAAGCCAACCCTAACACAACCCTGTTACATGTTGATTTAAGCACATTTACCTCAACTGTGGGTGATACAACCGGTTATGCATATCGCGCTACTGATGAAACCGATCGTACAGATACAGCCTGCCGTTATTTACAAGTAACCCCACCCTTTACCCTGGAAAAATACGATGGTGTGGTATTCTATGCTCTGGTAAAGTGGGATGCTGGAGGAGCAGCATTTTCTGTTATTCGAACGACCTTTGTATTCCAGCCTACCGACACAGTAGCTAATCCCTTTACGCCTTGATCGGTTTGACTGCCGGAATATTGCTCGCAACATAATAATCCGGAAGAATGATAACCGTTCATGAAAAATGTCCCGCAGGGTCTTTGCAAGGTTCTGGATTCTCCCAATTGACCTTGCGGGACAGTGGCTCCATCAGACTCCCACGGATCACCCTGCGGGAGATTCTTGAGTTGAGGAAGGGAATTTGCAAAATTCCTATGTCATCATGCAATCACGAAGTAACCACTGGCGGGCGACCAGCGCAAAAAATGGCTTAGAAAGTAGAAAAAAAAAGCTATAATAAACCATGAGCTGAGCGTGCCGGGTAACTCTCACGTAATGGATATTGACTTGTTCCCCGGGACCGCTGCCGATTACAGAGCCTGGCTGGGATATACCGGCATCCTAACTCCCCACCATTGACCCTGGAACAGAGGGTGGCTAACCTAGAGAGCGAGGCGAAGAAACACGGCTGGAACATCCAATAATTTGACGCAAGTAAGCAGGAAAATCGGGCAGCGGACGCTGAAGCGCAGGAACGAAGCAAAACCTCCCGGAAGGACACCGGGACGGTGTCCCCTTCGGGGATGATATGCGGTCAAAACCTGGGTGGGGTCAGGAGACCCCTGCCCAACGGAGAAGATATTTTCCCACCCCCAGTTGAGGCGCATGCGTCCAGTCGATCCAGAACCGAGTCCAATTTTCAGTTCCTAACAATCCATTCTGACGGAGGATATCATGTTCAGACGATTTCGAAATCCTGGTCCAAAAGCAATGTCCATCAACCCGGCCCAACTCCAGATGTTGAACCAAGCCAACCAGCTGGTGGCGAGCGGACAATCCGCCCAGGCTGCCCCGCTCTTTGCCCAGCTGGCAGGCGTCATGGAAACCAGCAACCATCCACGCCGGGCGGCCAACCTGCATGCCAAGGCAGCCCATACCTATGCCGATGGAAAGGATGAGAAGGATGCCCTGGCTCATGCGCGAGCCGCGTTGGGTCTTTTCATTCAATACCAGATGGTGCAGCGCACGTCCATGTTTTACGCCAATATCACCCGTAAGCTGGCCAACCAAGGCATGAAAGACTCGGCAGAGGCGCTGGTGAAGGAATTCGGCCCGACGGTGGGAGCCATTCCGGCCAGCGCCCCAACCGACCAGCCGCACCATGGCAGCCTGCCGACCAATTGTCCAAAGTGCGGCGCGGCGCTGCATGGAGGTGAGGTCAATTGGGTCGACGCGAACACCGCCGAATGTGATTACTGCGGCGCGTCAATCCGGGCGGAATGAGTGCCCATCCTTTCAGCGGGGGTGAGGAGACCTGCGGATAAAAGCAACCCCCACCGCCTTCGGCACCTCCCCCAAATCCGACATAGAAATCTTTTTATATTACCGGATGTTCAGTTGTCGGATTTGGGGGAGGATGGGTAGGGGTGTTGGAAAGATGTAGAATCACGAAATGCCGCCTAGAAGAACCACACCTACAGGTTACGAGCTTGCCAGAAAATTACGAAAAGTACCTACACCCGCGGAAAGAAAACTGTGGGCATATTTACGCAGGAATAAATTGAAGGGGATATATTTTAGAAGACAGCATGCCATTGGAAAATATATCCCTGATTTTTGCGCACCCAAAGCAAGTCTGATTATTGAGCTGGATGGAAATCAACATATCGAGCAAAATGAGTCTGACGAAGAAAGAACAAAGTATTTGGAAGAGCAAGGTTACAAAGTAATCTGCTTTTGGAATAACCAAGTAATGAACGATATCGATGGGGTGATTCGCGCCATTATCCTTACAATGGAACTAAAATCTCATTCATAATAGAGGCTCAAGCATGTCTGAATTCAAATACGAAATCATCAAGAATATCGGCGTGCTTTCCATGACTAACTCGGGCTGGGCAAAGGAGTTCAACCTGATTAGTTGGAATGAAAGAGATCCAAAATATGACATTCGAGAATGGTCGCCGGACAGACAGAAGATGGGCAAGGGAGTAACTCTGTCAAAAGAAGAATTGCGGGCATTAAAAGAATTGTTGAATAATATGGAGATGTAATTTTTCTTAATGAAAACATTTATTTCGATGCTGCGCGGCATCAACGTAAGCGGTCAAAACAAGATCCGCATGCCAGAGCTTAAGCGGCTATACGAATCGCTAAACCTTGCCAACGTGGTGACCTATATCCAGAGCGGGAATGTGCTTTTTGATTGCGCGGAGCAAGATCCCGCCCCTCTAGCCAGGGCAATCGAGGCGAAAATAGCAAAGTCATTTGGAACCCCTGTGCGGGTCTTGCTGCGCGACAAAAACCGTTTTCAGCAAATCATAGACAACAACCCATTCGTCAATCAGAGAAATGAAAAACCTGAAAAACTCCACGTTACCTTCCTGTCCGACTCGCCGTCAGGACCGGTCTTAAGCAATCTCCCGGTTCCAGAAGACACTAAAAGATCCAGGGCGGGCAACGACGACGAATTCCTGGTTTATGCCAAAGAAATCTATCTCTTTTGTCCGAACGGCTATGGCAGGACCAAGTACTCTAACAACTTTTTCGAGAGAAAGTTGAGTGTTTCAGCCACAACCAGGAATTGGAGAACTGTGAATACTTTGTACGAGATAGCGAATCAGAGGCAACCATGAAAAATAAGACGAAACCCACCCGCACCGAAACAGATTCGTTTGGCCCCATAGAAGTACCGGCTGACAAATACTGGGGCGCACAGACACAACGTTCCCTGGGGAATTTCAAGATCGGGGATGAACGCCTGCCGCGGCCTCTGATCCGGGCCCTAGGCATTGTCAAGCGCTGCGCAGCATTGACCAATATCGCCCAGAAAACCATCGACAAAAAAATCGGCAGCGCCATCGCGGAGGCAGCCCAGGAGTTGATCGACGGCAAGCTGGACGACAACTTCCCGCTGGTCATCTGGCAAACCGGCTCCGGCACGCAATCCAACATGAACGCCAACGAGGTGATCTCCAATCTGGCGATCGAGCGGCTGGGGGGAATTTTGGGTTCCAAAACACCGGTCCATCCGAACGATCATGTCAATCGCAGTCAGTCCAGCAACGATGCCTTCCCAACAGCCATGCACATCGCCACGGTCGAGCAATTGCAGCACGTACTTATCCCGGCCCTGGAGCACCTGTATTCAGTTCTCTTTGAAAAATCTGAGGCATGGAAAGACATCCTCAAGATCGGGCGGACCCACCTACAGGATGCCACTCCGCTGACGCTGGGCCAGGAGTTCTCCGGCTACGCGGCGCAGATAAAACTGGGGATCGAGCGGATCAACGACAGCCTCAAACGCTTGTATCCGCTCGCTGAGGGCGGCACGGCCGTGGGCACAGGTTTGAACTCAAAACCCGGTTTTGGCGAGAGATTTGGGAAGGAAGTGGCGAAGTTCACAAGGCTGCCTTTCAGCTCTGCACTCAACAAGTTCGAAGCGCTGGCAGCGCACGACAGCATGGTGGAAATCTCCGGGGTCTTGAACACCATCGCGGTGAGCCTCAATAAAATAGCCAATGATATCCGCCTGCTGGCGTCAGGTCCGCGCTCGGGGTTTGGCGAACTATCCCTGCCTGAGAATGAACCCGGATCCTCCATCATGCCGGGCAAGGTAAACCCGACCCAATGTGAAGCCATGAGCATGGTCTGCGCCCAGGTGATGGGCAACCACACCACAGTCACGTTTGCCGGAGCACAAGGGCAACTGGAGCTCAACGTTTTCAAACCCGTCATCGCTTACAACGTGCTCCAGTCCATCCGCCTGCTTGGCGAGGCGGTGGTAAGTCTCACCGACAACTGCATCCTTGGAATTGAGCCAAACCTCGAGCGGATCGCCGAGTTGATGGAAAAATCGCTCATGCTGGTCACCGCCCTGACCCCGCATATCGGTTACGACAAAGCGGCCGTTATCGCGAAACTGGCCCTGAAGAACGGCAGCACTCTGCGGGAAGAGGCCGTGAGAGGCGGGTTTGTGACCGAAGAGGAATTCGACCAGTTCGTCCGCCCGGAAGAGATGATCTTTCCGAAATAATGAATAACCAAACTTAGTATGTAAACGCCTAGAGCCTTAACCACCAAGACATAAAGGCACCAAGTTTATAGGAAATACCCGCTCGAATTTCTGGCTTGGTGAATGATTTGAAAATAGGTATATTCAATTAGAACCTCCCGAAGGTTTTAATGGGAAATTGAGGCGTCTGAAAAAACCTTCGGGACGGTGCATAACCGGCGAGGGGATTACCACTCCAATACGCTACGGGTACCCGTACTTTGCCCCTGCAAAAAGCGCAGGAGTTCCCCAAAGAACAGGGACGATGTCGCAATGACACGACCTACTGCTTCTTGCATAAATAGATGAATTTTACTGCAGGGAAAGGCTCGGAATTAGCGGGATTTGCTGCTTCTTGTATAAATACGTGAACTTTGAACTATCAAAATGCAGGGGATTACAGCAATTTGGGTTCACATATTTCCGCAGTACCCTGTAATTGCGGTCACGGATTGGTAGTGCCGTACGGCGTGGGGTCAATGATCTCTGGAATGCCGTCCCCGTCCGCATCCGTCCAGCCAAACATCACATAGGGGATCCAATCGTCGACTGGCGCTCCATCCGGGCCAGTTGCGCCTTGGATAAAAGGCCAGTTATCCAGCATGCCGAAGAGGTGGCTCAGTTCATGGTCGAAATCCATCACCAGACCACCTTTCAAGTCGCTGGCAGCGGGTACGCTTGACCAGATATTAATGATACCGTATTTGTTCCCCGTCCCGCAGCCCTGCAAAGCCACGCCACCGCCGGGTTCGAGGATGTCAGAAAAATAATGGCTCGCAAGAGCGGCATTAGCATCCAGGTCAATCTGCATGAGGAAATCGTAGGCGGAGGGATCCTTGCCGGTTAAAGAACGGATCTGATCAACAGTCAGGAATTCGCCTGGCGCAGGAGGCGGCGAGACATAAGCTGCATCCGCCTCGACGCGCATCAGCGGCTCAGTCTGCCCCTGGCTGATGGAAAAGTTCGTATAGAGTCCATTCAGCCAATCCACCACCATCGGAACTTGCGCCAGGGCTGCGGCCCTGTCTGTACCGGTGTTGCCATAATCCACGAAAACAGTCAACACGCGGAATGTCCCGGATGGGCGGCAAATAACCCATTTATCTCCGCCCTTCCGATGCGCCGGGTCGGAGTAATCGCTGTTGCTCCAGGCGTAATGTGTATCGTCGTAAAGGTCAATATAGTAGTGCGTCCCGTCATAGTAGGCGGAACCGATCCAGCGAGAAATGTCGGGTCGTTGGGGGGCGTCAAAGCGGTAAACTGAGGGTTTCGGGACGGAAACGCCGAACTCCTGCTGGATCAATTCGGAAATGCGGCGCTGCGCCTCGACCATATCCGGCGGAGGTGGCGTAGGAGTAAACACAGGAATTCCAGTAACCGTAACATGAACTGCTGCTTGAACGATCTGCTTTTCATTATCCATTGCCGAGGCAACGAGCGTATACTGCCCGCCGCCGTTCAGCGGAGACCAGCGAATTTCGCCAGTGAAGGGGGTGACTCCGGCCTGGTTATCAGCTGCCCCCGGGACATCCAACCCGTTGGCAGTCAGGGTCACGGTGAGCGGCGCCAGCCCGGTGACTTCGACTTGAATCATAACGAGCGGTTTCCCGTTTTCGTCGAATGTCCCGGCGACCGTGCCACCATTGGTCAGGTTGACGAAGCGGACTAGCATCCCGATGGCGGGAGTCGAACTGACAGAAGGAGTAGAGTCAACGGAGGGTAAGGCGCTGGGCACGGTAGTCGGCGATGCAACAGGTAGACTGCAACCAGCAAGAATCAAACCCAACGCGAGCACGATGCCCAGGATAAAAGGGGATCGTTTTTGGAACACGGCGTCATCCTCAAGAAAAGCCATCGATATTTAAACCTTTACCGCCTTATCCGTAATCTCCAGCGCCTTGTCCAGCACCGCAAAGCCTTCCTGCAACTGCTCTTCGGTGATGATCAACGGCGGAATGATGAGGGCGGTGTGCCAGTGGGTGTACAGGTACAGGCCATGTTCGGTGCAATATTTGCGGAAGAGGATCATTTCAGGGCTGGAGCCGTTCCAGGGAGCCAGCGGTTCCTTCGTCTTGCGATCCTTCACCAGTTCGATAATACCGAACAGGCCGATATTGCGGGCATCCCCAACGGATGGATGCGTCTCGCCCAGGTCAGCCAGCAGTTTATGCAGGACCGGTCCCATTTCCGCAGCGTGCTCCACAAGCCTGAGCTCCTTCATCACCTGGATGTTGGCCACCGCAGCGGCCAGCGAGACCGGGTGCGAGGTATAGGTCAGCCCGGACTCGAAGGCACGCTCGTCGAACGCGGCGGCGATCTCCGGTTTCATTGCCACTGCGCCGAGCGGGGCATAGGCGGAGGTGAGTCCCTTGGCCATGGTGATGATGTCGGGGATAACGTCCCAGTGGTCCACCGCAAACCATTTCCCGGTACGGCCAAAACCGCTCATCACCTCGTCGGCAATCATGACGATGCCATATTTGTCACACAAGGCCCGAACACCCTGCATGTACCCATCCGGGGGAATAATGATGCCGTTCGTCCCGGTGACAGATTCAATCAAAACCGCCGCAATCGTCTCCGGCCCCTCGTAGCGGATGACCTCTTCGAGGTGGTTCAGGTAATCCTGACAGAACTCTTCTTCTGAAATGTCAGGGTTGGTGCGGTGGAAGGTGGAACGGTAACGGTAGGGGTCGAGGAAGTGGACGACGCCCGGCATCAGACCCGGTTCCCAAGCCACGCGGCGCGGGTCGCCGGTGAGAGCCATCGCCCCGGCAGTGGCGCCGTGGTAGGAACGGTAGCGGGTAAGAACTTTGAAGCGGCCGGTGTAGCCGCGTGCCAGTTTGACGGCGTTCTCGTTGGCGTCCGCTCCGCCGAGGGTGAAGAGAACCTTGGTCAGCGCCCCGCCGGGGGTCACCTCAGCCACCATTTTGCTGGCCAGGGCCCGGACCCTGGTGGCCATACCCGGCGCGGCGTAGGGCAGTTCACGGGCCTGGTTCACCATCGCCTCAATCACGCGCTGGTTCCCGTGTCCGATATTGACGCACATGGTCATCGAGTTGAAGTCCAGGTAGCGTTTGCCGGACGTGTCCCAGAAGTAGACGCCCTCGGCGCGCTTGAGCGGGATGGGATTCACTTTAGCCTGAGCTGACCAGGTCCAGAAGACGTGCTCTTTGGAGAGAGGAAGGATTTCATCATCGGGGAGATCGAACATGGGGGCCTCGTGTGATTGGTGAGAAGATGCGTGAATCGTATCATAAAAGTCGCTCTTTCGTGGTATAAGGTGCTCTCGATGAGCGCACAACCCGACCCACTTCCCGTCACCATCCGCCGCATCTGCGTAGTCGGCACCACCGGCTCCGGCAAAAGCACGCTAGCCAGCAAATTGGCCCGGCGGCTCCAACTCCCCTATATCGAACTGGATGCCCTTCACTGGGGTCCAAACTGGACACACTGCACCGATGAAGAAATGCGCCAGCGTGCAGACGAGGCCACCCGCAGCGATGTCTGGGTGGTGGACGGAAATTACGGGATCATCCGCGACCTGACCTGGCCGCGAGCCGAGGCGGTCGTCTGGCTGGACTATCCCCTGCTGCTCATCCTCTGGAGACTCTGGAAACGGACATGGAAACGGGTTTTGATGAAAGAGACTCTATGGGGGACGAACAGAGAAAGACTCTGGCCGCAGTTCTTTAGCAAAGACTCGCTCTTCCTGTGGGCGTTCCAGACTTATAGGCGGCGCAAGCGGACCTATGCCGCGCTTATCGCTGCCCCCGAATATGCAGCCTTGAAAGTATATAGGTTCAAGTCACCGCGCGAGACAGAAGCCTGGCTGCGTTCCTGGGCGTAATCAACCCTCCCGGCTTAGCAGCCAGTTCACCATCCGCCCAATCCCCCAGACCGTAAAAAACATCAGGATCACCACCCACCCAAACGAGGGTCTCATATGAAATGTCAATGCAAAGG
>CAIQQN010000008.1 GCA_903873975.1 uncultured Anaerolineales bacterium | reverse complement strand
GTCTGCCGAGGAGCTGCTTACCGGTGTGTGGGGCCCGGAATATCGCAACGATAAGGAGATCCTGTGGGTTACCATTGCCCGCCTGCGCCAGAAAGTGGAAGATGATCCGCATATGCCGAAACATATTGCCACCCGTTCCGGCCTTGGATACTTGATGACTCCGATTGAAGAGTGATTATCAACAGGTGCTGATGGATACACAACCGGTTTCAGTCTTGGTCATTGACGGGGATGCAGCCAGCCGCAATTATCTGACAGTTATGTTGCGTAAGAGCGGCTATACTGTTCTGTCGGCATCTCTGGGCCGTGAGGGCCTGATATCAGCCTGGAAAGACCACCCGGATCTCATCATCCTGGATCCAGTGTTACCGGATGTTCCCGGTCTGGAGCTGGTGAACCGCCTCCGCCAGGATCGCCGCACATCCAAGGTGCCGTGCGTGGCGCTCAGCAGCCGGCAAGATTCGGGGGATATTAACGCCCTTCTTTCAGCTGGCTGTAATGAATACATGGCCAAATCCAGCCAAGCTTTACCACTTCTTTTGGAACTAATCCCGCGCTTAATGCGGGGAGAATCAACAGTCCCCAAGAAACAGGGGGTTCTCGTGGCCTTCTTGAGCGCCAAAGGAGGAACAGGGACATCTTCGTTGTGTGCCAATATTGCCATGTGCCTGGGCAGCGAAAAAATCGAAACCCGTGTTGCTGTAATGGACCTGGTTTTGCCGATCGGTTCGATTGCCAATATTGTCGGATATGACGACCCCTTGAATCTAGTTACAGTGGCGATGCAGTCTCCAGCCGAGACTTCCGCTGCCTTTTTCAAGGATAATCTCCCGCGTGTGCCAAACTGGTATTTTCATCTGCTGGCTGGGTCACCTGATCCGGATTTAGCAAACCTGCTGACAGTGGACCGCCTTGATGGGATTTTAAACGGGATCACAGAATCCTATGATTACATCCTTGTGGATATAGGCCGGACCCTTTCGCGTATCAGCCTGCCAATCATCCAGAAAGCGGATGTGGTTGTTCTGGTTGTTGGCACAGACCTGTCCACTGGTATCCTGACCAAGAAGGTATGGGAATATTTAAAAAATCAGGGCATAGATCCGAGACGTTTGTATGCTCTTCAAAACCGGGCAATCGGGTTGGAAGGCTTATCGAAGACCGAAATCGAGCTGATGACCGGTCTCCAAATCCGGTTAACTATGCCACACATAAGCGGAAATTTTACGATTGCCAATAATCGTCATGAACCTGTCATCGCCAAATTTTCAAATGACTCTTCTGCGCTCACTCTGAAGCAGGCTGCGATTCAAATTGCCGAATTGGGCGAACGGTTGCGCAGCAAATGATTGAAGTGGGCAAAAAACGGAATCGCTGAGAATGATCCAGAGGCTCTTATGAGAATTGAATTTGACGATAAAGGTAAATTCTTTACGGATATTATTTCTAGGACCCCATTCCTGTTCAACGAGACCGGCGTGAACGCAGACGGTAAGATTCTCGGTCAGGTAAAGCCGACAGACATCCGTCCGTTATTTGGTCCGCGCTTGGAGGCGGCATACTTCAAACTCGGTGCGGAGATTTTTGGTGCCACCGCCGCCGATATCCTGGCCGCCCGCCAGCGACGTTAACTCTTGCGTGGCTTTCTGCTATAATAATTCTGTCATTTCTGTTTTTGTGAGGAAACCTCATGAGCATTCAAATCCAAGTCGCCCTTCGTTCCAGAAAATTAGGTGTTTTGATCCGTGATGCGCGCCTGGTGGCGCGTATGACCACCCAGGAATGTGCCCGCCCAATCGGAGTGACGGCAGGTATATTCCGTGCTTGGGAGGAAGGTCGCAGATCGCCTTCCCTTCCGGAACTGGAAGTGCTTTCCTATGCCCTGCACCTGCCCCTGCACCGCTTCTGGAGCAAGGACGCCACATCAGACGATGCGCCTCCCACCGAGACCCTGAACCTGCCTGCGTTTATTGGCCTCCGCCAACGCCTGATCGGGGCACTATTGCGACAGGTACGCGAGAAGGCCAGCATTTCACCGCGCGCCCTTTCGGAACTTTCAGGCATCACGACCGCGCGCCTCAAGGCCTATGAGTTGGGTGAACGTCCCATCCCCTTACCTGAATTGGAAGGTTTGACGGCCTTGCTGGGTGGCCAGGTTGAAACGCTCTTTGACCAGACAGGTCCCATCGGTTTGTGGATGGTCCAGCAAAAAGCGGTCCAGGATTTCTTACAGCTCCCGACTGATTTGCAGAATTTCGTTTGCAAGCCGATCAACCGTCCATACCTGGAACTGGCGATGAAATTGAGCGGCATGTCTACTGATAAACTGCGCTCGGTAGCTGAAGATATACTGGATATTACACTCTGATATGGTGGATAAACTTTCTCCTCAAGAGATTGCAGACCAGGCCAAAAGCATTTATCAAGCCGGTGATTATCCGGCCGCAGTACAGGCCTTTGATGAAGCCGCCTCTGCATTTGCAATCGCGGGCGATGCTCCCATGTCCGCTGAAATGAAGAACAACCAGTCCGTGGCTCTGCTGCGCAACAAACAAGCCCAGTCTGCTTTGGAAGCCTCCCAAGGCACGGATGCGGTTTTTGCTGAAATTGGTGATTCTCGCCGTCAGGGGATGGCGTTGGCAAATCAGGCTTCGGCTCTGGAAGCTCTCAAGCGCTTCAAGGAAGCAATTGATTTCTTTACCCGAGCTGGTGAAATCCTCGAAAAAACAGGTGAAATAGATTTACGCCTCGAAGTGATGCAATTGCTCTCCGCACTTTACCTGCGCCGCTTCAAATTTCTTGACGCGATCATCGCTTTACAGTCCGGGCTGGCGGCTGTCAAGAACCCGACCCCGAAGCAGCGCTTCATGAAAATGCTTCTGTTCTTCCGGTTATGATTTTTGGCCCGGATCTGCAGGTTCGCCCGGCTGTTCTGACCGACCAGCGCCAGATTGCCAACCTGATCCATTTCAGTTCGCATGTTCACCGCCACCTGGATTGGCGCCAACCGCTCGATTGGATCAGCTCACCGCCATTCTCCGTGATCGAAAGCCAGGGACAGGTTATCGCCGCTCTGGGCTGCCCGCCGGACCCGCCGTCTGTAGCCTGGGTGCGGCTGTTTGTAAACTCTGGTAAGCTCCCTGTTCAGGAATCCTGGCAAATGCTATGGGATAATGCACGTGCTGAATTGGTTCACGAAGGCCAATTTGTCGCCGCTGCCATTGTTTTACAAGAATGGCTTTATGACTTGCTCCTTTCCAGCGGGTTCGCCAGCCACCAGTCCATTGTCATGCTCGAGCGAGATGGAGGAGTTCCAGACGAGATGACATTGTCACCAGAGATATCCATGCGGGCGATGATGCCGTTTGACCTGCCTGCTGTCGCCGAAGTGGACGCTTCAGCGTTCGAACTACTCTGGCAGAATTCACTCCTGGCGTTGGAGCGAGCCTATCCACAGGCTATTTGGGCAACCGTGGCTGAGAAAGATAATCAGGTGATTGGCTACCAGATCAGTACCCGCAATCCGCTTGGAGTACACCTTGCCAGGCTTGCAGTCCGGCCAGCTGCGCAGGGAAAAGGATTAGGATATATCCTGGTCGCGAACCTGATTCAGCAAGCCGGGCAGCGCGGAATATCCCATCTGACGGTCAACACCCAGAGTGATAATACCGCTTCGCTGGCACTATACCAGCGGATGGGCTTCCGCGAAACCGTGGAACGTTACCCGGTGTACCAGTTGCAAGTCTTATAGTAACGAGTCAGTATGGTTGATCCTGAAGAAGCCGTTATCGTCAACGCCCTGGTGTGACAAGCGCTGGTTTCTGCCCAGGAAGTAATGGGCGAGAACGGATTGAATGCGGTCTTACACAGTGTGGACCTGGAGTGTTTTGTTGGCAATTTCCCGCCCAATGATACCAACCCCGCTATCAAGACAATTGAATATGCAAAGTTTACTGAAGCCATCGAAGCTTTTTATGGGCGAGGCGGGAAAGGGATACTGCGTCGCATCGGTAAGGCATCCTGTCTGTATGGTACACGCGAGCAGGGCGCTCTGATGGGGATGGCAGCTGCAGCTCTCAAACTGATGCCGCAAAAAAGGCGCATTAAGTTTGTCCTGAACGCGATGGTGAAACCCCTGAAGAAGACCAACCCACAGGTGGAAGCTTGGCTGGAGGCAGAAGGCGATAAGATCGCTTATTGCGGGTCTACCTGTGCCATCTCCTTAAGCCGCCACAGCGACCAACCGGTTTGTCACCTTTATGTGGGTTCAGCGGAACTTGAAGTTGTGCGCCGGCTCCCTGTCCCGGCCCGGAGGCGGCGCATGCTGGAGTTGGTTGCAGGACTTTTTCGAGATGGCGGGGGTGCAGCCTCCATGCTTGCATTAGAGTTGGATTAGAACAACCCCGTTTTCTTTCTAGGAGACAGGGTTGTGTCTGGACAAACCCCCCCGATTATGGGAAAATCCAATCATTGGAACTTGAGGAGATTAAATAATGAGTAAACGTCAAGAAATCCGACAACGCCGTCAGCGGGAGAGAACCCGCAACCGCATCCTGGTTATTTCGCTGGTGGCAGTGGGTGCGTTGCTGGTTGCTTTTGCATTTATCAGACCGATGGTCTTGAAAACGCAGGCTACGGCCAGCGCGACCCAAGCCTCGGTGATATCCATCACCCCGAAGGCGAGCACTGCCCAAGAGAATGGGGTTCACCTCGGTGACCCTAATGCTCCGGTAAAAGTGGATGTGTACGAAGATTTTCGTTGTTCAATCTGTAAGTATTACACGCAGAATTATGAATCCCAAATCATACAGACCTACGTGGACACTGGCAAGGTATATTACACCTTTCATTCTTACATTGTGATTGATGGGAATGATGGCACGGATGCATCCTATCGAGCAGCCAATGCTGCCATGTGTGCTGCAGAACAGGGTCGTTTCTGGGATTATCATGACACACTTTATGCCAACCAGGTCACCGAAGATGCCTCCCTTTTTACCGATGAGCGTTTGGTCACCATGGGCCAGAATCTAAACCTGGACATGATGGCTTTTAACCAATGCTATCAGGCAAAAAAATATTCCAGCGATATCAACAATGAAACATCCCAAGCCCACACTTTGAATCTTCCTGGCACGCCAAGCATCCTGGTTAATGGGACGCTTGTCCAGATCCAACAGTCCTTTGATGTTGTATCTACGACCATTGAAACCGCGCTGGCGGGCAAGTAATTTTCCGCTATAACCTTTTCCGGAATAACCCAGCGATGGATAAGCCGTTACTGGGTAATATTATTTAACGCCAAGGAATGTCAGGATTGCCACAACCAGCGGGGCAATGGCGAGTGAAGGCAAAAAATTCCCCACCCTGATGGGTTTGATTTCCAGCAGGCTGCTGATGGCAATACCGAGCAGGAGCACCCCGCCAACCGCGGTCATCTCAGACATCATTGCCGGTGTGATAACCGCGCTCAACTGTGCTGCCAGCAGGCTGATCCCCCCCTGAAAGAACAGGATGACAATCACCGAAAATAAGACCCCCACCCCCAGAGTGGACGCAAAAGCCAACGCCGCGAATCCATCCAGAACCGACTTTATTGCCAGCAAGCTGTAATCACCTTTCAGACCGTCTTGGATGGACCCGAGGATGGTCATCGGACCAACGCAGAAGACGAGCGAGGCTGTCAGGAAGCCGCCGACGAAATCCCTGGAGGGGGCGTGGCGATT
>CAIQQN010000007.1 GCA_903873975.1 uncultured Anaerolineales bacterium | reverse complement strand
GCTGCAAAGATGAGCAGGATGAACACGCCGAAGAAGATCATGGCCCGGCCTTGGCGCGGGTCTTCATTGGCGAACGAGGTATCCATGTTCCTGTATTTTTCGCGCTCGGCCTTGTCCACACCGAAGAGCAGTGAGGCTTTCGGGTCGCGGTCGATTTTGCGGGCGTAGGTGACGATAAAGGCCGTGAAGACGGCGTAGATGGCGATGAAGATGATCACGCGCAGCCATGCGCCCGAAAACAGCGGCAAGCCGGCGAGCTGTTGGGCGACTCCGATCGTGTACGGGTTGGTGATGGCTGCTGAAAAGCCTGTGTTAGTGGCGAGGATCGACATCCCCAGCCCAACGAGCGCATCCCAACCGAGGGAATACGAGAGGGCGATCATGACCGGCACAAGCAGGACGACCTCCTCGAACGTGCCCAGGGTGGCGCCCAGGAACATAAAAGCCAGGCAGACAGCCATCAGAAGGATGTACTTGCGGGCGCGAAAACGGACAACCACCCGCCCGATGAAGGCGCGGATCGTGCCGGTCTTATCCAGCACCGCGAAGGCGCCGCCGGCGAAGAACAGGACGATGATGATGACGATGACCATCAATCCGCTGGAACTACCGAGCACCTCGATCGGCGCAAGGAACCAGCGCCAGATGGGATAGTCCGGCCGGGCGATGGTTTTGTAGGAGGCCGGGTCGATGACCTGGCGGCCGCCCACTTCGGTGTGGGTATATTGTCCGGCGGGGAGCAGGCGGGTGAGTACCCCCGCGATCATCATCAGGACGAACAAGATGACCAGTGATTGAATAAAGGCTCGTTTACCGATCTGGGCTCCAGCTTTCTGTTCCATTGCATTTACCTCCTCTTTTCTATGTATGGTGAGAACCTGGACGAAGCCGGTTCTTCTCTGCTAAAAAACAGACCTGGCCGAATGTACGGGACTAATTTTTAGAATAATCCGATTATATAAGAAAAAGCTGCTTTGTTGCAAGCATGCTCTATTTTATCGTAACAAGTAATTTCCCAAATGAGGAGGGGATTGCTTCGTCGCAAAGAACGCTCCTCGCAACGACACATAAAAGTTTATTAATGATTGCAGCAAAGCAATCAAAAGCCAATAAACATGAGTACTTATAGGAGGGGGGTTACTTTGTTCTTGTCTTGACAATTCTTTGTATCCAGATGTAAAATAAAAACGAACGTTCGTTCATTTCAGGATAGAAACTTATGCCAGAAGAAAGCCTGACCAAAGGTGAACGCACAACCCAGACCATCGTCGAAGCTGCCTATGCCCTGTTCCTCGAGCAGGGCTATGCCGCCACATCCATGCGCCAGATCGCCGAACGCGCCGGACTGGCGCTGGGCGGGATCTACAACCATTTCGCAAGCAAGGAAGCCATCTTCAGCGAACTGATCATCGAAAAGCATCCATTCCACGAGATTTTGCCCCTGCTCCAGGCCGCACCCGGTGATACGGTCGAGGAATTCGTTCGCAACGCGGCCAGAAGCATGGTGGGCGAGTTGGGCCGCCGGCCCGATTTTGTCAAATTCCTGTTCGTCGAGCTGGTCGAATTCAACGGCCGGGATATTCCCAGGATGTTCCAGATCGTTTATCCGCAGATCGCACCCCTCATCCAGCGATTCCAGACCAGCCGCGGGGAACTCCGCAAGATACCGCCCTATGTCCTGTTCCGGGCTTTTCTGGGATTGTTCTTTTCCTATTACATGACCGAGTACCTGCTGACCGGGACGCCGGCAGCAGCCATGCAGGAAAATGCGCTGGACCATTTTGTCGATATCTTTCTTTATGGTGTACTGGCAACCAAGGAGCCCGCATGAACAGTCGTCTCGTCTCCATCCTGCGCAAGGAATTCATCCAGATCACGCGTGACAAACGCACGCTAGCTATTATCCTCGTCATCCCGATCATGCAGTTATTCCTGCTGGGATATTCTGCCACCAGCGATGTGCGCAACGTACCGCTGGCAGTCTTTGACCAGTGCCGCTGTACGGAGAGCCGCTCCCTGCTGGACGCTTATCGCGCGGCCGATTACTTCAAACTGGCATACATGGTCGGTTCGGAGAACGATATCCGCCAATTGATCGAGCAGGGGAAGGCGCGGGCCGGTATGATCATCCCGCCGGATTACAACACTGCCCTGGCAAAGGGGAAGGCGGAGGTGGCATTCATCCTGGACGGGTCGGACGCAACGGCCGGGACCACGGCGCTTTCGGCGGCCACATTGATCGGCCAATCGCAGGCCACCCGGTTGATGATCCAGCGCTTGGAGCGCAGCGGCATGGACGCCAGCAACTTCCAGCCGCCGCTGCAGGTACTTACGAGAGTCTGGTACAACCCGGACCTGGTCAGCTCCCATTTCATGATCCCGGGTGTGATCGGCATGATCCTGTATGCCATCACCTCCATCCTGACCGCCACGGCGGTGGTGCGCGAGCGCGAACGTGGCACCATCGAGCAGTTGATCGTCACACCCATCCGTCCCTGGGAACTGGTGATCGGAAAGATACTGCCCTACGCCATCCTGGCTTTCATTGACACGCTGGAAGTGCTGGCCATCGGTCACTGGTGGTTTGGCATGCCCGTGCGCGGCGACCTCAGCCTCATCCTGGCCTGTTCGGGCCTGCTGGTACTATCTGGTCTTGGAATTGGATTGTTCGCCTCCACCATCGCCAATACCCAGCAGGAGGCCATGCTGACGGTCTGGATGACACTCCTGCCGAGCATCTTCCTGTCCGGTTTTTTCTTCCCACTGGAAGCCATGCCGAAAATCCTGCAGTGGATCTCCTACATCATCCCACTGCGTTACTACCTGATCATCATCCGCGCCCTGCTGATCAAGGGGGTGGGGGCAGGACCCATCTGGAGTGAAATCCTGGCCCTGGCTGTGTTTGGGATTGCCATCATGAGCGCGGCTGCCATTCGTTTCCGCAAACGCCTGGATTAGCGAAATTGGTAATTCGGGATTTGTAAGTAGTAATTCGTAAATCGTAATTTGTAATTCGTAGTTCGTAAAGGAGTCCATATGAACCACAAACGCCCCCCTGTCCCCGTGATCATTATCCTGGCGCTGGCAATCATTGCCGGCGGGTATTTCGGCATGCGCGCCCTGATGAACAAGGGCAGCACCGCCCTGACCGCCTCCGGTAGCATTGAAGCCGTTGAAGTGACCATCGCCCCTGAGATTGGCGGCAAAATAACCGAAGTATCGGCAGATGAAGGCGCCCAGGTCAAAGCCGGCGACGTGCTTTTCCGCCTGGACGATACCCTGCTCCAGGCGCAGCGGGCTGTCGCGGCGGCCTCCCTGGACCTGATGCGGGCTGCTGCCTCCACGGCGGATTCCGCCCTGGGGACCGCGCAGGCCAACTACAACCTGGCTGTGAATGCCGCCCGCCTGGCGTCCGCTGCCAGCCGAACCAGCGATTGGACTTCCGAATTCGGCAGTTCCACCACCCGCTCGGAGGAGATCATTGCCGCTCTCAACGAAGAGGATGATGCTCTAACTGCCCGGGACAAAGCGTATGACAGTTTAAATGCACTCATATCTGCCCCCGCATCCTCCGACTTTGACACCGCCGAGAGTCGTCTGCTCGACGCACAGGCTGCACTTATTGTTGCGCAGAATGTGCTACTGCGCGCCAATCTTTCCACCAACACCGATCTGCGCGACGCAGCCCAGAGTGCCTACGATGACGCCAAGGCCGAACAGGAGGATGCCCAGGCTGCTTATGACGACCTGAAAGATTCCGACCCGGCGAAGGCCATCCTCACCGCCCGTGCCGAACTGGCGGTGGCCCAGGAACGCTACGACGCCACCCAGGATCGCCTGCTGACCCTGCAGACCGGGGAGGACTCTCCCCAGGTTGCAGCCGCGCAGGCGGTTCTCCACCAGGCGCAGGCCGCCGCGGACCAGGCAGCCCTGGCCGTGACGCAGGCGGAGGCCAGTCTGAGGTTGATCGATGTTCAGATCGCCAAGTTGACCGTCACCGCTCCGGCAGATGGCACCATCCTGACGAGCTCCATCCAGCCCGGCGAAATCGTTGCACCCAGCGCGGCGGCGATGACGCTGGGACGCCTCGACAACCTGACCATCACCGTCTACATCCCTGAAGACCGCTACGGCGAACTTTCCCTTGGGCAGCCTGCCAGCATGATGGTGGATTCCTTCCCCGGCGAGACCTTCACTGCAACTGTCAGTCAAATTGCCGATCAGGCCGAGTTCACTCCCCGCAACGTCCAAACCGTCGAAGGGCGCACCAGTACGGTGTTCGCCATCAAACTCCAGGTGCTGGACCCGGGCGGGAAACTAAAGCCAGGTATGCCGGCGGATGTAACCTTTAATCGTTGAAACGTTGGCACGTGTCAACGTGCAACGTTCAAACGAAAGGTTGAAATGATCCCTGATGAATTCTGGAGCCGGATCAAGAATGTCCAACGCATCCACCAGCGTCTGTATGACTCGGGCAGGGGCTGGATCGTTGGCTGGCTGATCCTGCTCCTGCGGCATACCGGGCGCAAATCCGGGAAGCAGTATGCCACCCCGCTGCAGTACGAAAAGATTGACGGGGCGTACTTCATTGGTGCGGCGCGCGGCGCAAAGGCGGACTGGTTCCGGAACATACAAGCCAACCCCCAGGTGCAGGTTTCGGTGGGCCGCCGGAACTTCAAGGCCCTGGCGGAACCGGTCACCGACCCGGAGAAAGTGGCCGACTTCCTGGCCTATCGCTTGAAGCACCACCCATTGATGATCGGCTTGATGATGAAGATGCACAAACTACCGATGAGGCCCAGCCGCCAGCAGTTGGAAGAACTGGCCGCATCGGAGGCAATGGTTATCATTCATCCAGTGGAGGAATTGTGATAAAGAACTATTTCAACGCCAGGGAAATGACATGACCGCCTCGATTGTTGCTGAACATTTGCGCAAGACCTTCAGCGCCACCCTGGCCGTGGACGATATGAATTTGAATATCGCCTCCGGTGAGATTTACGGGCTGGTCGGCTCGGACGGGGCGGGTAAAACCACCACCATGCGCCTGCTGGTGGGAGCCCTCAAACCGGATTCCGGCGACGCCTCCATTTGCGGCTTTTCCGTCAGCAAGCAGACCGAGCAGGTGCGCGCCCAACTTGGCTACCTGTCCCAGCGCTTCTCATTTTATGAGGACCTGACGGTGCTGGAAAACATCCGTTTTTTTGCCGAAGTGCGCGGCCTCTCCCGGCAGGAATGGCTGCCACGCTGCATGGAAATCCTGGAGTTTGTCGGCCTTGAAAGCTTCAAAGTTCGCCGCGCCGGCCAGCTCTCCGGCGGGATGAAGCAGAAACTCGGCCTGGCTTCGGCTCTCGTCACCCGCCCGAAGGTGCTCCTGCTTGACGAACCCACCACCGGCGTAGACCCGGTGACCCGGCAGGATTTCTGGCAACTGCTCATCCGGCTCGTGGCTGCCCCCGCTCCCTCATCATTTCCTGGGGAAACAGGAGGGGAAGAGAGGGGGAGCGTTGCCGTCATCCTCTCCACTCCCTACATGGACGAAGCCGCCCGCTGCAACCGGGTAGGGTTCATGCGCCTCGGGCGGATGATTGCTGAAGGCACGCCGTCCGAACTGCGCTCCAGGCTGGAAGGGTGCATCGTCGAGGTACGCGGCAGGCAGCTGCCTTCCTTGCGACAGAGGGCAGAGAAAATCAAAGAGGTGGAAGATGTGCGCACTTTTGGCGACAAACTGCACCTGCGCGTCGTCTCCGGGCGGGCGGAGTCCGTTATGGCGGCCCTGGAGGAGGCTTTCCCCGCCCGCGATGGCGGGGGGGTGGAGGCGCGCCTCGTCACCCCGACGCTGGAAGACGTGTTCATTGTGTTGTCGGAGAACAAAGGATAGAAAATATGCATGCTGCGGAGCGCATCGAGGCTGCCATTGCCTTAAAGAGGACAGACCCTATCCCGGTCGCGCCATTGATTATTTCCTTTGCTGCTCAATGCGCAGGTTTGTCGCAGGCCGAAATTTTCTCCAATTTGCGTAAATGGCAACAAGCGCTGGAGATCACTTTTTTAAGAGTGGGAACGCCGGATGCTGTCTTTCCGCTTTGGCCTCGTGATGCGGCGAAATCTCAAATGTTACGAGCACTATTACCTGGTGAAGATCTTGAACCCAATGCTCAATTTCAATACAAAGAAAGCGAAGTGATGAATCGTAGTGATTACGATCTCATCATTAATAAAGGTTATCAAGCCTGGTTCATGCAGTATTTACCCAAGATCCGATCCGATATTTCTGCCAGCCCCGTAGGGCGTATTTCGATGGTGTTAGGTTTCATTCAACAGGGAATCCGCATCAAGAAAAATGTGACTTACTGGAAAAGGAAATATGGCATTCCCGCTTTATTTTACTCAGCTTGCTATCCCGCCTTTGACTTGTTTTCTTTAGCACGTTCGCTCATACCATTTTGCCAGGACCTTTTTATTTGTCCGGATGTTATTGAGCAGGCCTGCAAAACTGCCACACCAGGAATTGTCAACATGGCTAAGATACCTTTGCGATTAACAAGAGGCAGGCGAGTGTGTATTTACCCGATGAGAAGCAGCGCATCTTTTGTCTCTCCCAAGATGTTTGAACGCTTCGTGTTACCGAATCTAATACAAATGGTGGATTTCTTTGTAAAAAGTGGCATCGTTTCTGTACTCCACTGTGATGGGAACTGGACGCCCATGCTTCCATATCTCCACGAGATGCCGCGGGCGAGTTGTATTATAGAGCTTGATGGCATGACGGATATTTACAAAGCCAAAGATATTCTAGGCGATTGGCTTTGCCTGAAAGGGGATGTGCCAGCTGCGTTACTGGCACAAGGAGAAACCGATCAAGTTGATGAGTATTGCCATCGCTTGATAAAAGATATTGGTTCCGATGGAGGATTTATCTTGAGTTCTGGTTGCGAAGTGCCGATGGATGCGAAACCCGAAAATGTGGCAGCTCTTATTCGTTCCGTTCACGGCAGGTAATAATTTGTCTGCCATCCTATTCGAGTACATTTTGCCTGGCTGGAATTTTTAGAATCCCGATTTTGTCTCTTTGCGGAGTTTTTATGCCCGAACCTGTCATCCTCGCCCAAAACCTCACCCGCCGCTTCGGCGATTTCGTCGCTGTGGACAACGTTTCGTTCAGCGTGGAGGCCGGGGAGATCGTCGGCTATCTCGGCCCGAACGGCTCCGGAAAAACCACCACCATCCGCATGCTGCTTGGGTTGTACGAGCCATCGGACGGCAAGGCCACTGTGCTCGGCTTCGATGCCTTCCGCCAATCGGAGCAGGTGCGAGCCCGCGCAGGGTATATGTCACAGAAATTTGCCCTGTACGATGACCTGACCGTCTGGGAAAACCTGACTTTTTACGGCGGCGTCTATGGCATCCATGACAAGAAGCGCATCGAGGAGACGCTGGCACTGGTCGGGCTGGCAGGTCACGGGTCCGAACTGGCGCGGGCGCTCTCGGCGGGCTGGCGCCAGCGACTGGCGCTGGCGATTGCGCTTGTCCACCGGCCGAAACTCCTTTTCCTCGACGAACCTACCTCCGGAGTGGACCCGACCGCGCGGCGCAGTTTCTGGGACCTGATCTATGCACTGGCGGCAGAGGGTGTGACGGTGCTTGTCACCACCCATTACATGGACGAAGCCGAATACTGCGGGCGGGTGGGTATGATGCGGGATGGCAAACTGCTGGCGCTGGATACCCCGGCAGCGCTAAAAATGGAGGTTGTGCCCGGTGACGTGTGGGAGGTACATGCCGAGCCGCTGCAAACTGCGTTGAATGCCAGCGAGACTTGCACGGGCGTGGTGCGCGTGGGCCTGGCGGGCGACCATTTGCGGATGATCACCATGCGGGGAATGAAAGAGAAAGACCTGCGCCTCCAGTTGAAGTCCGCCGGGATGACGGTGGTCGCGCTCGAGAGCGGTGAGCCGACGCTGGAAGATGTGTTTTTATCCCTGGCAAAAGGGTAAAGTATAATAAAGCAGGTTCCCATGAATTTGCCTGTTCTTCGAAGGGGTGTACCAGGGTGTGTCCCAGGCTGAAGAATGGATTTTGCTGACTGGCTAAAGGAGTAGTTCTTGCGGGTGACCGACTGCTTGAACAAATTCTAACAACCAAGGAAACATGGCGATCGACATTCAGCAGGTCATCAACAGCAGTTTTGGCGTCAACATGCTCTCCACCGTCGCGGGGTGGATACCCGACTGGCTTGGGTACCGTCTTGCCGATTTCGCGGCGGATCGCATTGTGGCGCACCCAGGGTCCCGGATGGTCCGGGCAGTGCGTACAAACCAGTGGGTAATCAGCGGGGAGAGACTGGACAAGGAAGCCCTGGACCAGGCAGTCCACGAGACGTATCGCAACTCGGCGCGTTCCATTTTTGACCTGTATCATTACATACGAAATCCTGGCACGATAGAACAGCAGATCGTGCTTAGTGCTACTGTTCAACAACTCATCCAACGCCCTGAATTCGACCAGCGCGGTTTGATGGTGGCCGGACTGCATCTCAGCAACTTCGACCTGTTCCTGCGCATCCTTGCCCTGCGAGGAATGCAAGCGATGATCCTGACCATACCCGATCCACAAGGCAGCCAGCGCGTGGAATATGAGATGCGCAAGAAGACCGGCATGAACCTGATCCCGGCCTCGGTCAGCGCCCTGCGACGGGCGATCAGGTACCTGCAACAGGGCGGGGCGGTTATGACCGGGATCGACCGTCCCATCCCGGTACCCAAACGTCGTCCGCGTTTCTTCGGGAGGCCGGCTGACCTTCCGATGCACCACGTATACCTGGCAGCCAAAGCCCATGTACCGGTGATGGTCATGGCGACCATCCGGCTGCCGGATGGAAGAAATCACATCTTTACATCGGATCCAATCGAGATGGAATCATATCCAGATACGGATATGGAAATGCTGCGCAATGCCGAGAAAGTGTTGACCATCGGCGAAGATTTCATCCAGCAAGCTCCCCGCCAATGGTCGATTTCCCTACCGGTCTGGCCGGAGGCATTGAACCAGACACCCAGCTGATACCAAACCGGGAGGAGTCCTGGATTGTCTAGGAGATGCGCATGACAGACATAAAGAATCACAAGAGAGTTAATGATATCCTGCTCGGTCCACTGGAGAGGCCGGCTTTGAAATGGCTGGCGGCGCACCTGCCAGCCTGGATCACACCGGATATATGCACTGCCATCGGTGTACTTGGTGCCATTATTATCATGGCCAGTTATATACTGACCGTTCTGAACCGTAATTTCCTATGGCTGGCTACGGTGGGTTTTGTGGTCAACTGGTTCGGTGACAGTCTGGACGGCACCCTGGCGCGGTTTCGAGGCATAGAACGTCCTCTCTATGGATTTTTCATTGACCACGTCGTCGATGCCGGCAACGAGGTAATGATCTTCCTGGGATTGGGGATGACCCCCTATATAAGATTCGACATTGCCTGCCTGGCCTTGATCGCCTACCTGCTCGTGTCCGTGCTGGCCTATGTGAGGACGTGTGTGGTGGGCGAATTCAGAATCTCCTACAGCCGGCTGGGGCCGACGGAGATACGCGTCCTCGCCATCCTATTGAACACCTCGATGTACTTCTTCGGCCCACACAGTTTCGCCCTCACGGTGGGAACCTTTAGCCGCTTTACTTTCAGCGCCTACGACCTGTTCGTCATGGCAATTGCCCTGCTGCTGCTCTATTTTTTCATTGCCACTACCGC
>CAIQQN010000006.1 GCA_903873975.1 uncultured Anaerolineales bacterium | reverse complement strand
GTGGCTCCCAGGATCAAAATATTGAGCGCTTTGTCGATCCAGCTGCATTGAGCCAGTTCCAGGATCAAGCGCCGATCCAGTTCACGTTCAGGGGAAAAATCGAGATCTTCAATCGTGGCTGGCATGGGAAACTCGGCCAGTTTCAAACGGCGCTGGATGCGGCTGCCTGCGCGGCGGGTGCATTCCAAGTCAACCAGCAGCAGGAGCCGTTCCTCAAAAGAGAGATCCCCGTAGTGTGGATTGGAGGATTGTTCTCGCAGTCCTTCCCGAAAAGCGGTCAGGCGCAGTTCCAATAGTTTTTCTAACAGTGTTTGTGAAATCATAATGGCTCTCCTTATTGGTAGTAATCATGGCCGCGGATATTGGCGTGGGTGGGCAGGGTTTCCGGTGTGATTGGCAAAGCTGGTTGTTTTGAGAGCCAATCCAATTCTTCTTTAACGACTTTATAGGAGAAAGTTTTGGCTTCCAGAGCCGCCTGGCAGGCCTGTTCAATCCGGGCGTGGGGGTGCTTTTTTGCCAGACTGAGTATGCCCAGGCAGGAACGATAGGCTTGTTCAGGAAATGGACGTGATTTTAGGGTTGCGCTAATCAATGCAGTAGTCTGCGGACCTACCGCCTCGGCCCATTGCAGGAGTTGTTTAGCGTTGACCTGGTCCACAAACAGGTGATTGGGCGGCATATGCTCATGCAGGGTCGAAAACCGTCCTGGCTTGAAGCTGCGAGGATGGACAGCGACTGATTTGCCTTTGTAAAAGATCTCCACCATATGTTCTGTGGCACGAAGATCGACTTCCTGGTGGATCAAGCGATGTGGAACGGAATACAGATGCTTTTCAAATTCCACATGGTAGTCGATATGGACCCGGGCCGTTTTGCGAATGGCATATTCATAAGGTTTTTCCGGAATGGGTCTCAAGTTCGGTTGGTCGATGTCTTCAAACTCCTGCCGCCGAGTGCGCCCCACCGCCAGCATGACCTTGTTGTTAAGTTTGTCTAACTGTTCCCGGATGGCCTGATTCACCTCTGCCAGGCTAAAAAAGGTGCGTTTTCTGAGGGGTGCAATGATCCAGCGCTCGACATTTTGAACCCCGTTTTCAATTTTGCCTTTATCTTTAGGTTTTTTAACCCTGGCCGGTAAGACAGCGAACTGGTAGTGCTCGGCCAACTCCTGGTAAGCCGGATTGATGTCCGGCTCGTAATAATTCGGCTTGGTAATTCCAGTCCTTAAATTGTCGGGGACAACAATGCGTACCACACCTCCAAAAAATTCAATCGCCCTAACGTGTCCATTATTCCAGTTGCATTGGTTCTCGCTGGACTGGGCTTCAGCATAAATGTAGTTGCTGGCTGGCAGTTCTGCCACAAATACCGGAACCTGGCTGATTTCCCCTGTTTCCGGGTTGATTACCTGCATTTTTAGACCAGCATAATCCACCTGCATGCGTTCGCCACCCACGTGGGTATTATGCATGCTCGGTTCACGGTGGGTTTTCTTCCAGCGTCGATAATATTCTTCGTATTGGGAGTGTTTGTAGCCATCCGGGTGTTTCTCAATATATTCGATCCAGATCAGGTGTAATGTGACACCCTTTTTGCGTAATTCGTTTCGCACCTCTTCCCAATCCGGCAGCGGCTTGGCTTTTTCTGGCAATGGCGTTGGTTCCCCAAACATCTTTTGATATATTTCGTCTTCACTCAGCTCTCCCAACGGCCAACTGATCCCAGCTGCCTCCGCTCGACGCAAATACTCTCCAACTGTGCTGTTGGAGATGTTGCAGGCTCCGGCTATGGCTCGGTTGGATAGGCCTGCTTCATGTTTCAAACGCAAGATTTCTTTGATTTTTCGCATGGTTAATCGCTCCTGGGGCATCACTATCTCCTTGTTTTCTCAGGAAGTAGCATGCCATATTTTGGATTAACCAGTGCTTTTCTCTTGCCCCCACTTTTTCTAAAAGTGTGCGACTTACTCCGGTTTAAGTGTGCGCCATGCTCCGGTTTGGGTGTGCGGCTTACTCCGGTTTAACTGTGCGCCATGCCCCGGTTTTTGCAGCTTGTACACAAAAAATGAATTGATGTGCAATATGTTGATGGTATGCGTGCAAAATAAGCTGAAATTTCGCTTCGTTTTGTTTGATACCTGGTATTCATCGAAAGAAAACATGTGCTACATCAAAAAAGAGCTGGCGAAAGCGTTTATTTGCGCTCTCAAGAGTAATC
>CAIQQN010000005.1 GCA_903873975.1 uncultured Anaerolineales bacterium | reverse complement strand
GCATCGAGGATCGCCACCAGCGAGACCTCCGGCAGGTCGAGGCCCTCCCGCAGCAGGTTGATGCCCACGATTACGTCAAACACGCCCAGGCGCAGGTCGCGCAGGATGCCGATCCTTTCGAGCGTCTCCACTTCCGAGTGCAGGTAGTGGACCTTGATGCCAAGCTCCATCAGGTACTCCGACAGGTCTTCAGACATGCGTTTCGTAAGGGTGGTCACCAGAACCCGCTGCCCGTTCTCCACCCGTGCCCGGATCTCTTTCACCAGGTCGTCCACCTGGCCCTTGGTCGGGCGCACCTCCACTTGCGGGTCCACCAGGCCGGTCGGGCGGATGATCTGTTCGACCACCTGTTCGGCGTGGCTCATCTCGTACGGACCGGGCGTGGCGGAGGTGTAGATGGTGTTGCCCATCACCTGCTCGAACTCGTCGAACTTGAGCGGGCGGTTATCCAGCGCCGAAGGCAGGCGGAAACCATATTCCACCAGCGTCTCCTTGCGGGAGCGGTCGCCGTTGTACATGCCACGGATCTGCGGGATGCTCATGTGCGACTCGTCGATCACCAGCAGGTAGTCGTGAGGCAGGAAGTCCACCAACGTCCAGGGGTGGGTGCCGGGGAGGCGCTGGTCGAGCTGGCGCGAGTAGTTCTCGATCCCTGCGCAGGTGCCCACTTCCCGCAGCATCTCCAGGTCGTAGCGGGTGCGCTGCTCGATGCGCTGGGCTTCGAGCAGTTTCTCACTGGCTTTGAAGAAAGCGATCCGCTCGTCCAGTTCCTTTTCGATATTGGCGATGGATACCTTGAGCCGTTCATCCCCGGCCAGGTAGTGCTTGGCGGGATAGATGTCCACCTGCTGCGGCTCGGAGAGGATTTCGCCGGTCAGCGGGTTGACTTCCGAAATGCGTTCCACCTCGTCGCCGAAGAAAGTGACCCGGTAGCCGCGCTTGTTCTCGTAGGCGGGGATGATCTCCAGGGTGTCGCCGCGCACGCGGAAGGTCCCGGGACGCAGCTCCATGTCATTGCGTTGGTACTGTCCGTCCACCAGTTGACGGATGAGGGCGTTGCGGCGGGTGATCCCGCCCACGTGCAGTCCCACCACGCCCTTGCCGTACTCTTCCGGGTTGCCCAGGCCGTAGATGCAGGAGACCGAGGCAACGATGATGACATCCCGGCGTGACATTAAAGAGGTGGTGGCTGCGAGCCGAAGGCGCTCGATCTCCTCGTTTATTTCAGTTTCTTTTTCGATGAACAGGTCATGGCGCGGGACGTAGGCTTCGGGCTGGTAGTAATCGTAGTACGACACAAAATACGAGACGGCGTTTTCGGGGAAGAACTCGCGGAACTCAGCGTACAGTTGGGCCGCCAGGGTCTTGTTGTGGGCCATGATGAGGGCTGGTTTCTGAACCTGCTGGATGACCGAGGCGATGGTGAAGGTTTTGCCGGTGCCGGTGGCGCCGAGCAGGACTTGGTGCTTAAGTCCGCGCTGGACCCCATCCACAAGCTGGCGGATGGCTTCCGGCTGGTCGCCGGTGGGCTGGAAGGGGGCGTTGAGTTTGAAATCCATGAGAGAGATCCAGGAAGAGGGATTAGGATGAACAGGTCTATTCTATCGCAAGTGTGTTCTATTGCTGCTTGCAGAATCAGAGAGGAGAGGGCGGAAGAAAAGATTCACCACGAAGGAACACGAAGGAAAAAAATTCGAGAGCAAGGGAAAAAGGAGGAGAGCGGAGAGCAGAAAGCATCCTCAGGCTTACTTCGACGACTCGTGTCGTCGAAGCAACCGATGGCGGCTTGACGCCGCCTCGGTTAGTCGTTTGTTTTTGGGAAAAAAGAGGAACAAACGAATACCCCCCGGTTCCCGCATTCTCTTCGGGGGCTTCTTCATTATTAATTCCATGAGTGGGCAAGGGGATTCTGACCACATTCGATTTTCTACAAAACAAACGAATACCATCTCCCGGAAGAGCACCGGGACGATGTATCATGCACCTACCACGGCTACAGAATATTCAGTTTTAAAAGTGCGAAAGAAAACCCGGCATGGCGCTGTGAAAGTTCGACGTTGCCAGCGCGCACCTTGCCGTGCAATGATTATAAAACATATGTTCTAATTTGTCAAATAGGACATTTCATCCAAAGACATGTGGTCTTCGAAAGTTTCTCGTATATAATCAGATTGAAGGAACTATGATTATTCGAGTGTGATTTTCCCAATCTGAATATGATAAAAACCCATCCACCCAATCTGGTTCAGACCAAATCGCTTGCAATCTACCTAGCAAAGATCCTGATCCTGGCGATTATTTACCATTTGGCTGCCAGGGTGGGGTTAAAGATGGCTTATGTGCAGGCCAACACGTCTCCAGTTTGGCCGCCAACAGGGATCGGCCTGGCGGCCTTGCTCATCTTCGGGTACCGACTGTGGCCCGGGATCAGCCTGGGAGTGCTGATCGGTTCCTTGCTGACAGGGGCTCCCTTTTCCCTAGCTTTGGGAATAACGATCGGGAACACACTGGAAGCGCTAATGGCGGTCTACTTCCTGAAAAAGCTGGTTGGCCTTCACAACGAGATCGACCGTATCCAGGATGTTATAGGATTGATTCTGGTATCTCTTGCGTGTACAACCATCGGAGCAAGCATTGGCACACTCACCCTAATGCTGACTGGGAACGGGGCATGGCAGACATTCTGGGCGATCTGGGTGACCTGGTGGATCGGGGACCTGCTTGGAGCACTGGTAGTTGCTCCGGTGTTGCTGACATGGATCTCACTCTCCTCTGCTCGTTTGAACAAGCGACTATCCATTGAAGCTTGCATTCTCCTTATTTTGTTAGCAGTCGTTACCTGGTTCGTATTCAGCAGTCTGCCTCTCAGCGGTGTATTTCATCAGGCGATGATCTATGTCATCTTTCCTTTCGTGATCTGGGCAGCATTGCGCTTCGAGCAACGAGGTGCAACCATCGCAATTTTCTTGGTTTCCGGAATCGCGATCTGGGGGACTTCACAAGGCATGGGCCCATTCTCGCTCGAGTCCAAGAACGATAGCCTAGTTCTCCTGCAGACATTCATGGCAGTTGTGGCTTTAACGGCGCTCATCCTGGCAGCCGCGACCATCGAACGGAGGAAGGCGACCGACTCACTCCAGCAACGGGTGGCAGAACTTGCCATCTTGAATGAATCCTCCAAGACTTTTTTGGACAGCTTCGAGGTCACCAGTATTTTTAAGACCATATGTCAACTGGCTGTCACCCGCTTGGGATTGGAGGTTGCCTGGATAGAGACTTGGGAGGAGGGCGGCTCCACAATTGCCACTGTCTACGGGATTGCTCCTGACCAGGTCAGAGGTCTGAAAGCGCAATTGCAGGCCTATGATCCCCCACAGGATGCACCGCAGCTGGTGGTAAGAACGTTAGGAGTTCCTTCCTCTGCAACCCAAGGGGCGAAGATCCCTTACTCATCCTATGCTGTATTCCCACTCCTTTTCAGCAACCGATTGATCGGAACGCTGCGCCTGCTCAGTAAACGGAAGGATTACTTCACAAAGGATAATCAAGTGCTCATGCAATCCTATGCCAACCTGGCGGCTGTTGCCATCCAGAATTCCCTGCTCCTGGATGAGATCCGCAGGAGCAACCGGCAATTGCACGGGCTTTCCCAACGTTTGATGAAGGCGCAGGAGGAAGAACGGCTGAACCTCTCGCGTGAACTGCACGATGAATCCGGTCAACTGCTGACTGCCTTAACCGTCCAGCTTGGATTGCTGGATCGCAGTGTGGACCAGCCGGAAGCACTCCGCCAGAGAATCGATGTATTAAAAAAAACCGCTAATACAATCCAGGAAAACCTGCACAAGCTGGCAGTCAATCTACGCCCTGCAAGCCTGGACCATCTTGGCCTGGTGACCACGCTGCGGCAATATATCGCTGAATTCAACCGGCAATACGATATTCCGGTTGATTTTGAAGCGGTTGGGATGGAAGGCAGACGCCTGAGCATCGATATGGAAACAGCATTATTTCGCATCATCCAGGAATCACTGACCAATGTGATCCTGCACGCCCACGCCACACGTGTGGATGTCCTGCTCAATCTACATAACCAGCATGTCGTTGCCATCATCGAGGATGATGGGATCGGCTTCCTGGATAGTTCGACTGGCCTCGAGGAGCATCTGGGGTTGTTCGGCATGCGCGAACGCATCGAAATGCTGGGCGGTACTTTTACGATAGAAAGTTCTCCCGGGAAGGGAACGACTGTTAGAGCAGAGGTGCCCTGTAATGACTAGAGTGTTGATCGCGGACGATCATGCGATCGTGCGGGCGGGACTTCGGGCCCTACTCGCGGAAGATGCAGCCTTCGAGCTGGTCGGCGAAGCAGCCGGCGGGTATGAAGCGATCGAGTTGGTCGAAAAAACCAACCCGGAGGTGTTAATCCTCGACCTGAGCATGCCTGATCTGGACGGAATTTCCGTCACCCGCAAGATCAAACCACAATTCCCGGCCCTGAAAATCTTGATCCTTACTCTTCATGAGGATGAAGCGTTATTGAAAGAAGCGATCAAGGCTGGAGCGGCTGGATATATCCTAAAGCGGGCTGCCGAAGCGGAATTGATCTCTGCCATCAGAACCATCCTGCGTGGGGATCTTTACGTGGATCCTGCCATGGTGCGGAGCCTGCTCGAGGAATCTCAAAGCCCCAAGATCAACCAGAAGGACCCGACAGAATCCCTGACCCAACGCGAAACGGAAATCCTCAGGTTGATCGTTGAAGGCTATACCAACCGGCAAATTGGGCAGGAGCTGAACATCAGCATCCGGACGGTGGAAGGCCACCGGGCTAATATTTCTGACAAACTAGGCCTGCATAACCGGGTTGAGCTGGTGCGCTATGCGCGTCAGCATGGCCTGATTGAATAATACAGAACGGTTAGCATTCAACCAATTTCCCACCCTGGACCCCGTAGAAAATACGGTGTCCAGGCGCGTATTTATCCCCCGCCGGACATCCTTCGGAAACCCCTATTTTCTACGCTTAACATGACTGTCGAGTTTTTGTATGATGTAGCTGGCGAATCTTGTCCATCGATCCGCCTGTTCTGCCCATCGAACCCATTTCTCCAACGGAGATCCATGCCCAGCAGATCTGCTCCTAAACCAGACCCAACCCCGTTCGTCTCGATGCGCGGGATCACGAAAGCATTCCCGGGCGTTCTGGCGAATGACCAGCTAGACCTTGATATCTACACAGGCGAGGTCCATGCACTCCTGGGGGAAAACGGTGCTGGGAAGAGCACCTTGATGAAGATCCTTTACGGTTTTTATCGTTATGATACGGGTAAGATCCTGATCGACGGGCAAAGTATCAACATCCATTCTCCTCATGATGCCCGCACCCAAAAGATTGGAATGGTATTCCAGGATTTCAATTTGATCCCGGCCCTCAGCGTTGCCGAGAATATTGCCTTATTCCTTCCAGATCTTCCGGCCGTGCTCAACATCAACAAGATCAACGAGCTTATTCTTGAAGTTTCCAGACGCTATGATCTTCAAGTAAACCCCCATGCCTTGGTTTCCCAACTTTCCATCGGAGAGCAGCAGAAGGTTGAGATCCTAAAATTGCTGCTGGCGGAGGCACGCCTGCTGATCCTGGATGAGCCGACCCGGGTACTGGCTCCGCACGAAGTGGATGCGCTCTTCAAGGTACTGGACAGCCTGCGTAAGGATGGATTTGCCATTGTCCTGATCACCCACAAATTGAAAGAGGTGCTGGAGTGTGCAGACCGGATCAGCGTGCTGCGACAGGGCGCCATGGCTGGAAGCATGCTGAAGGCTGAGGCCAGCGAAGAGAACCTGGTGAGGTTGATGTTCAAGAAGAAACTTGCGGCTTTGGAGACCGGTCGTAAAACTAGAAATGAAAAAACAGATGCTCCTCTGCTGGAACTGCGCAGGGTTGATACCCATGGAGAAGGTGCTCAGACCAGTTTGAAGAGGATCGACTTGAAAGTGCATCCCGGGGAGATCGTTGGTGTAGCAGGCGTCTCTGGAAACGGCCAGAAGGAGCTTGGGGACCTTGCGCTTGGGATGATCAAATGCGCGCATGGTGGGAAGTTCCTCTTCGGCAGGGACTACACCCGCCGGTCGATCCAGCAAGTGCGCAGGAGCGGTGTCGGTTTCATCCCAGAAAATCCATTGACCATGGCGATTGCACCGTTCATGACTGTCCTGCAAAACATGGCGCTGACCCGCACCTGGAGGTATGCCCGGGCAGGCGGCCTGCGTATGGACTGGAAAGCCGTTAAAGACGACGCGGAGCATACGATGCAGGCTCTGGAGTTCTCATTTCCACTTTATGTCCCGGCCCGCTCGTTATCGGGGGGCAACCTGCAGCGCATGGTCATCGTACGCGAAATGACGCAGGAGCCGCGCCTGATCATCGCCTCTTACCTGACGCGCGGCCTAGACGTGCAGAGCACCATCGCAGCCCGCCAGGCACTTATCCAGGCACGCGATCACGGTGCCGGCATCTTGCTTATCTCGGAGGACCTGGAGGAACTTTTCACTCTTAGCGACCGCCTGATCGTCCTTTACGGCGGAGCGATTGCAGGTTCCTTCAATCCTGAAGAAACGAATATCTTTGAAGTTGGCCACCTGATGACCGGTTCCGAGGGTCAACATGACAAAATTAGCTGAGACTGTAAACCGTTTCCCCGCCAGTGGGCAAAAGGCGCTGCAAACGTTGGTGCGGTACTTGTTGATGATCCTGCTTGCTTGTATCATGTTCGGCGTGATCCTATTGATTGCCGGGAAGGACCCGATCGCCTCCTACAAGGACATCTTCTCTTCGACCCTTGGCAGTGCCTATGGCTTCTCTGAAGTGATCGTGTCCATGATCCCGATGTTGCTTACCGCATTGGCGGTGGCTCTGCCATTCCGGGTTGGCTTGATCAACATCGGTGGGGAAGGTCAATTTTTCATCGGTGCCGCCTTCGCCACCTTCGGGGCGCTCACCTTCCCTACCCTGCCCGCCTGGTTGCTGCTGCCCTTGATGGTCCTACTGGGCTTGCTGGGAGGGGCGCTGTGGGCATTCATCCCGGGTTACCTGAAATCCGTTGGCCTTGTGAACGAAACCATCACCTCTTTGCTACTGAACTCAGTCGCACCCAAGATCATCGGCTTCCTGATCCTTGGGTTCTGGCATTCACCCAGGGATACGGTCAAGACGCCCCCTTTTGTCGATGCGGCACGGCTGCCGACCTTCTTTGGGACGCGCGTCCATCTCGGCCTGGTCATTGGTCTGGTATTGTTGATCGTCTTCTGGCTCGTTATGAAATACACCCGCTGGGGTCTGGAAATGCGCGCCATTGGCAGCAATCCCGTGGCCGCCAAGAGAAATGGGATCCCCCTGGCAAAATACCTTGTGGTCGTCATGTGCTTGGGAGGGGCAATCGCCGGCCTGGCGGGTATGGTACAGGTCTCTGGGTTCTACGGCACGCTCTTCCCCAACTTCTCGATGAACATGGGTTTCCTGGGCTTCATGATCTGCTGGCTGGCAGGTGGCGACCCGCTCGGGATTGTTTTAATGGCCTTCGTGGTATCCGTTATTTTCTCGGGCGGCAACCTGTTGCAGTTGACGCGAGGCCTGCCGTACGCGGTCATTAACATCCTGCTGGCATTCACCCTGTTCATCGTACTGGCCAGACCAACTTTTTTCAAAGGAAGAAAACCATGACACTGCTTTCCATCCTGGGCGTTCTTTCTAGCGCCATCTATTCAGGAACCTCCCTGCTATACACCACCCTCGGGGAGGTCATCGATGAACGGGCGGGGATCGTCAACCTGGGCCTGGAGGGGGTGCTGCTTGTCAGCGCATCGTCCGGTTTCGCAGTGACCTCGCTCAGCGGCAATCCCTACCTGGGCATCCTGGTTTCCATGCTGGCAGGCGGCTTGATGAACATGCTGTTGGGTTACTTGGCTATCACCCGCAAAGCCAACCAACTGGCCAGCGGCCTGGCGCTGATGTTCTTCGGCTTCGGCCTGAGCTCCCTGATCGGGAAATCGTTTGTCGGCGAGAAGATCAACAGCCTGACCAGGTTCGTCTTACCCGGCACCGCTGACCTGCCCCTGAAGTATTCCTCCCTGTTCAAGTTCGACTTGCTGATCTACCTGGTCGTCCCAATGGCGATTCTAGTGTGGTGGCTTCTCTATCGCACCCGCTGGGGGCTCGGCGTGCGGGCGGTGGGTGAAAATGCCGACACGGCTTATGCCTCCGGGCGCAACCCGAACCTGGTTCGCTACCAGGCACTGTTCGTAGGAGGCATGCTGGCAGGCCTTGGGGCAGCCCACCTGGCGATCGCCTATGCCACGAACTGGACAGAAGGTATGACCGCTGGGCGCGGCTTTATCGCCGTGGCACTGGTGATCTTCTCGAAGTGGCATCCGCTGCGCGCCATCGTTGGCGCACTTGTCTTCAGCGGTGCGGTAGCTTTCCAGTTGCTGCTGCAATCCAGCGGCGTACAAGTCTCACCTTACCTGTTGGACACCATCCCCTATCTCCTGACGCTGATCGTGCTGATCGCCTGGGGAGGCAACCGCAGGAATGCGGCTCCGGCCATGCTGGGTAGGGTCTATCAAGGCAGTGGATGAGAAAGCGCAGTTGTTCGGAAAGGAGGTGTTCTTTGTTCAGGATCTATATTTCAGCCCCAACCCTTGCACCTTATCAACCATACTCCAAGGAGAAGATGAGATGAAAAAAATTTATGTTGTGATTTCTATAGTAATTTGCACGCTCATGCTACTTTCGGCCTGTGCCTCGAAGACTGCGGCCACGGCCACGACCGCTGCCACGGCCACGACCGTGGCCACGGTCACGACTGCGGCCACGGCCACGACCGCGCGGGTGGGAGCAGGCCCGTGCCCGATCATCGGTGCAACCTACGGCGGATACATCAATGATGCCGGCTACAACCAGGCCATGCACGAGGCTGTCATGGCGATCAAGACCAATATCCCTTGCGTACAAATCATCGAAGCCGAGAATGTGTACGATGAAGCCGGCGCGATTACCACCATGTTGAACATGATCTCCCAGGGTGCCAAGATGATCATCGCAACCGGTTTCAGCCATCAAGGTCCCGCTTATGCGCTGGCACAGAAATACCCGGATGTCATCTTTGAACATGCAGGTGGCTGGTTGGTACGTGACAACATGGGCAATTTCTTTGGCAATCCCCCAGATGGCTGGTACCTCATGGGTGTGGCGGCCGGCATGATGACCCAATCCAACAAGATCGGCTTCGTTGCCAACTCTCCATTATCCTGGACCCTGGTCTTCGTCAATGCCTTCGAACTGGGCGTTCAATCGGTGAACCCGGACGCTGAAACGATTGTGACGTACACCTTTTCCTGGGGCGATTCAGCCAAGGAAGCCGAAGTGACTAACTCGCTCATCAACCAGGGCGCGGATGTGATCACCATGCATGTCGATTCACCCATCACGGTCATCACGACCGCTGAATCGCGCGGTGTCTACTCGATCGGCTTCCAGAACCTGGCAGCCCAGAAGTTCGCTCCCGAGTACTGGATCTCCGGAACCGGCTTCACCCTGGGCGATAAGCTGACCTGGCTGGCTCAGGAAGTGATAGATGGTACCTGGGGAGACGTGAAATCCCTGCACTGCGGCCTGGCTGAAGGCTGCATGGCCATTGCACCGTTTGGACCACGCGTACCGCAGAAAGTGAAAGACATGGTCGCCGAGAAGGAAGCCGCGATCGAGACCGGCACTCTCGTCGTGTTCATGGGTCCGATCACGGACCAGGATGGAACCGTCCGCATTGCCAAGGGCGAAGTCCTGGCTGAGGCTGACATGAGCACTGTCGACTGGTTCGTCAAGGGCGTGGTCGGCAGCCCGAAATAACTGATTGTGCATCTCGAAAAAGGGGCAAGTCTTGTACCTGCCCCTGGAAAATAAGATTGGGCTTGGATCCTATTTCTAGAAAGATCCCCATAATTGGCAAAGCTGCCAATTTCTGGCTGACTCACGGCCGAGGCGGCAAGGTGCTTGCCGCGGTAAATCATGCCATATATCTTCTCACAGAGGCGGGAGACTTGGTTTGGCTGGCAAGTGCTGATAGCCCCATGCATCGTCGCTGCGTTCGTTGGCCCGACCCGTTACCCGAGGTAACTGTTGACACACTCTTTAGAGTCCAAGATCGTTCGATTGACCTGGCATCCGGGATAAAACTGGAGCTATCTCCTTCAAAGGTCTGGGAAGCTCCTTCTGTGCCTGTCCAGGAAGTCATCGATCTCGATATATTGCCTTATAAACTTTCCGCAGTATTTGAAACATTCTCGTTCCAGGAATCGCCTCTTGATGTTGGTCTTTTTATCCGGTCGGTCCTTCAGATCGCACGAAATGAGCAATTGGATACGGATTTTATGCCGGAAGATGCTCTGTCTCGCAGGGTCTGGACGGCGGTCGAAAGGATAGCCAGAGCCTGCCTCCATCGCGATCTCTCTGAGTTATTGAAGGAAACCGAGCCGCTTATTGGCTTGGGGGAGGGCCTGACCCCTACCGGGGATGACTTCTTGGGAGGCCTGTTTTTCGCAATCTTTATTCTCTCTTGCTCTGATCCAACCATCCATTATTATGGACCAGCCAATCTTCCCGAGTGGGTCGATAAGCATCGATCCCGCACCAACCAGATCAGTTTCGCCCTACTGAAGGATAATGCTTCCGGCCATGCCCTGGAGCCTTTGAACCGTTTTGGCATCGCACTGTTGACAGATGGACTGGTGGAAAATGTCACTTCAGCAGTTGTGGATTTAGTCAAAGTAGGTCATTCAACAGGCTGTAATCTTTTGGCTGGTTTTGTGACCGGGATGCTACTGGTATACCCAAAATCAGGTTGATCGAAATCACTTGGAGACGAAAGGAACAGACATGGACATTAAACAGAAGATTGAAAAAGCTAACGAAGAAGCTGCACATCGCTTGAACATGGGCGACCCAGTTCTCGTAGATATTGCCCCCGCGCAGGAGGTCATCCCCGGCATGCAAGGCAAAATGATTACGCACTCCGGTCCACCCATTGAATGGCAGAGAATGTGCGGCGCTCAGCGAGGCGCCATCATTGGGCAGGTGATCTATGAGGGTTGGGCCACGAGTATTGAGGAAGCGACCGCGCTCCTCGATCAAGGCAAGATTCGCTTGGAGCCCAATCATCAACATCAGACGGTTGGCCCTATGGCAGGCACAATATCTCCATCCGCGCCGGTCTGGGTGGTGGAGAATAAAACCTTTGGGAACCGAGCGTACTGCCGCCAGGTGGAAGGCAACCAGCAATTTGGAGATTACAGCGAAGAGGCTCTGCAGGGGTTGCGTTTATGGCGGGATGTTTGGGCTCCCACCCTGCGCAAGGCACTCCATACGATCGGCGGATTGGAACTGAAACCGATCATCACCAAGGCACTGCAAATGGGAGATGAATTGCACAACAGGCATACCGCCGCCTCAAGCCTGTTCGCCAATGCCATGGCGGTTGCAATGGCTCAGACCGAACTACCGAAAGACAAAATGCTCTGGACGTTGAAATATGTCACTAACCACGAGCTCATCTTCTTGGGCCTTGCCATGGCCTCTGGCAAAGCAATCGCTGATCCAGCCATGGGGATCGAATACAGCACAGTTGTCACTGCCATGTGTCGGAACGGAATTGAATTCGGTATACGAGTTAGCGCGTTGGGGGATGAATGGTTTACCGCGCCAAGTCCCAAGGTGGACGGCCTTTACCTGCCCGGTTACACTGCAGAAGTGGCAGGCATGGATATGGGTGATTCTGCCATCACCGAGACGGTGGGGTGGGGTGCGTTCACCATCGGCGGTGCACCCGGGATTCTCAGCCTGGTCGGCGGAACTCCGGAAGAAGCCCTGGCCTATTCCCGCGAAATGAAAAAGATCACGGTCACCACCCACCCCACTTACCGTTTGCCTGCCCTCGGTTTTGCCGGAACTGCGATTGGAATCGACATTCGCAAGGTGGTGCAGACCGGAATCACCCCAATCATTGATACTGCCATCGCCCACAAAGATCCCGGTTATCCAAAGATCGGCGCCGGTCTGGTGCGCGCTCCCCTGGAGTGCTTCAAGAAAGCGTTGATCGCTTTCAGCAGGAAATATGATGTTGGCAAATAATTAAGAAGAAGAGAGGATTCGCAATGGCCACCGGTTTTGTTATCCGTCAGAACCAGTATTATGATTCGGTCTTCCTAATGAGTGTCAACCGGCGCATCTCGGAAGTCAAAGGCGTCCAGCAAACCGCTGTATTGATGGGAAGCCCAGCCAATAAACAACTCTTGAAGGATATTGGTATTCAAGATGGTCCGATCGAGACGGCTCAACCCAACGATCTGATCGTGGCAGTCATTGCTGAATCCCAAGCTATCGTGGTAAATGTTCTTAGGCGCCTGGATGAGTGGCTGGAGGCAATCCAGGAAAATGCACCGTCTTTGAGCGTCAGAACGCTAGAGGATGGACTTTCCCAAAAACCAAATGCCAACCTGGCAGTGATCTCCGTCCCCGGAGAGTATGCTGCCCGGGAGGCAAGAAAGGCGCTGGAAGCCGGCCTGAATGTTTTCCTATTCAGCGACAATGTTTCCATTGAAGATGAACTCATGCTGAAGCAGTTGGCCAAGGAGAAAGGCCTGCTCGTGATGGGCCCGGACTGCGGCACCAGTTTAATCGGAGGAAAGGGGATCGGGTTCGCCAACGCAGTGCGCAGGGGGCCAATCGGAGCCATCGGGGCAGCGGGCACCGGGTTGCAGGAATTTACCAGCCAGGTGCACAATGCCGGGTCCGGGATTTCGCATGCCATCGGAACCGGCAGCCACGATCTCTCCGGGAAGATCAAGGGGTTAACGACCCTGACAGCCCTGGATGCGCTGGAAGTGGATCAAGAGACGAGAGTGATCGCGATCATATCCAAACCACCAGAAGCAAGCACCCTGGCGACTCTGCTCGAGAGAATAAAAACGCTCAAAAAACCAGTAGTAGGATGCCTCCTGGGGATCGATACAGGCAGTCTGAACGGAAAGACCAATTTCCAGCCGGCCCGCACTATCGATGAAGCTGTCCGACTCGCCGTGGCCCTTTCTAGCGGACAACCAGCTTCAACGTCAGAAGTCCTGAGCACTGAAGGGCTGGCGGTACTTCAAGCGGAAAAGAAGGGCTGGTCTCCCGAACAAAAATACCTGCGCGGCATTCTGGCTGGAGGAACTTTCTGTTACCAGTCGCAGCAAATCCTGCATGAGGCTGGCTATACCATTTATTCCAACAGCCCTTTTGACCAAAATTACCGTCTTGCTAACCCAGACCAAAGTATTGAGCATACGATTGTAGATATGGGAGATGATTATTACACGGTCGGCAAACCGCATCCCATGATCGATGGAACGCTGCGCAAGCGCCGAATCTTGGCTGAGAGCCATGACCCCCAAGTGGCAGTACTTTATCTGGATTTTATTCTGGGTTATAACGCTTCCATGGATCCGGTTGGCGAACTGCTGGATGCGATCTTGGAAGCCAAACGTTTATCAAAACAGCGGGGAGGTTCTCTGACCGTGGTGGCCTCGATTTGTGGGACGGAGAATGATCCACAGGTTTTAGGTCTTCAGATGAAAATGCTCCAGGAGACAGGTGTAATAGTTTTTTGCAGCAATGCCCTGGCTTCCACTGCCCTTTGCCAATTGCTGGGAAAGGGATAGAGGTCGAAATGGAAACATCAGAGAACACACTTCTAACCGGACCGATTATCGCGGTCAACATTGGATTGAAATCATTCGGTGCAAGCCTGGAACAGCAAGGGGTGGAAGTAGTCCAGGTGGATTGGACTCCTCCAGCGGGAGGGGACCAGGAGATGATGGATCTACTGGATGAGCTGTTGTAGTAGATTGGGAATTAACCAAATAGTCCCAATAATACCTGCCCGCTCGATCTGGAGACTATCGAACAGGTCTGCCATCCAATCGGCGAACTGCTGGAGTTGACGGCGAAGGCGAACCCGGACGGATTATCATGGAAAAGCTTGGCGTCTCGACCGGGAGAGGATACCCGCGAAACCCCCATGGGTGGGGGTGTGGAGATCAGAGTTGCCAGGGGTGTGCATTGTTTCTGAGGAACAATAGTTCCTCCCCCGGGAGAGCACCGGGATTGCATGGCAGGCGAATGCCTACAGAACATGGGCGCCTCCTTCGGCGAAACATATCGACGCCTCATGGCGTCGATGTGGCTGATAGGGCTCAAAGCCGCCTCAGCCAATGTCGTCTAAGCAACCGTGTTCGGCGAGATGACTCGCCGAACACGGTCGATTGCAGCTTGATGCCGCCACGGTTAGTGCGCCCCTACAGTCGGGAACCTTGCTCAGAATGTTTGGCTGTCAAAGTGCGGAAGAAAGCGCGGCAAGGAGCCAGAATGCAATGCCCCTTGCCGTGTAATGATTATAAAACATATGTTCTAATTTGTCAAATTGGACATTTCTATAATCGCAAGGAAATCGAACATTCTATCAATGGAGGGCATGCAATACCTACCCAAGCATTCCATATGCCGGGAGAATGCCTATAAATCCTAAAACCTGTCGCTTATGTGACAGTCACTTTCCCTCAGTGCCAAAACCAGAACCCTCTTTGTGGGGCTGCTCTTAAATGTGGGATGGCCTCCATCAGTTGACGTGATCCGGGAAAATTGCGATACGGGGACTGTTGTATAGTCACCCTGAAAATGATATACTTTCAGCAAAGGTAACTATGTTGTTGCCTCCTGCGCTCCAGGTACTTAGCTGCCAAACGTCGGTTCAACACATATCAAGCAGACATCCTGTACGCCACGGATGTGGTTTGGAGGTGGAAAATTGGACCTTGTCTTAATCGAGTTAAACAATGAGGGTCCGTGCATGTGCAGCCATCTACCGGTTGGCGCAAACCAGGCAGGTTATGAGCATTTCCGCACGCCCAACTCCCCTCGAATCGTCCCCTATTTCACAGCGATTCCCAAAGAACCCAAGAATCAGCTTGTTTGATAATTATTAATCTAGTATAATATTGATAATCAATATCAAGAATGGAGGAATAATATGCCCGAAAACATTTGCTGTGTTTGTGGAAAAGAAGGTGTCAAGTCAATTGACAAGCGCTGGTTTTGCGCCGAACACTTCGAAAGCGCCACGCATGAACGGCGGGGAAGCTGGCGAGCGATCCTGGGCCTGGTCGTGGCGCTGGTTGTCTTCGTAGTCGTGGTCTACGCCCTCGATGCAGTCATCAAGCCTGCCTTCACCACGTCCACCCTGGTGCTGGTGGGGGTGGTGTTGGCCCTGGTACCGGCAGCCATCTGGATGGTCTTTTTTTACCAGCAGGACCGCCTGGAGCCGGAGCCGGTTGGCTATGTTCTGGGCGTGTTCGCACTGGGCGCGTTACTGGCTGCCGCAGTGGGTACGCCTCTGCTGGACAACGTCTTCCGCGTTGGCCATTGGCTCTACACGAATACACTGACCACCATCCTCGGCAGCATCCTGGTGGTGGGCTTCACCCAGGAATTTTTGAAATACGCGGCAGTAAGGTTCAGCATCTACAACTCCGCGGAATTCGACGAACCCACGGACGGCATCATCTATGCGACCGCCGCCGGCCTTGGATACGCGACCGTCCTGAATATCCAGTTCGTGGTCGCCAATGGCGGTGTGAACCTGGGCGCGGGCGTCATCGCCATGGCTGTCGTGGCACTGGCCCAGGCCAGTTTCAGCGGCATCACCGGCTATTTCCTCGGCCAGGCAAAATTCAAAGCGGATCCCATCTGGTGGATGCCGCTGGGTGTAACCCTGGCTGCGGTTGCCAACGGATTGTTCAACTGGTTGCGGGGCCGCATCACACGGGGCGGCATCAGTCTGACAGGAGGCACAGCGAACCCCTGGTGGGGCCTGCTCCTGGCAACGGTCGTGGCAGTCGCCATCATGGGACTGGTGGTATGGTTGATCCGCCGGAATATCAAATCCGCGCTGGCGACGAAATAGGAGGAGATCATGACTACAACTGCCAAAGTTACGAAATTTACCTCAGTGGGCGATCGTTTTGCAGCGCTCTCCGTTTTGCTTCTGACCCTGGTCGCCCTGGCGGCGGGCTGGCTGCTTAAATCAAGCGTGGAAAACCGCAGCGTAGCCTTCAAGAGTGGGAACATTACCGCCCAGACACCGGCAGGCTGGCTGTTAAAACAACCGGGCGGGAACGAAGTGTTGCATGTCACCGATCTCACGACCAGTGGCTACGGTACCACCTACCTGATCGAGGTCCAAGCCGTCCCGGCAGATGCGCAGCTGGGCCAGAGCGTCAGCCTGGTAACACTCGAGCGCGGCAACACGTTAACCGGCTACCGTGTCCTCAACCAGCAGAAGGTCGTCGTTCAGGGGCATGATGCCATTGAGATCGATTACGTATATGTTGAATCGGCTGCCAATCTAAACCACGCAGTCATCCCTGCGGTGGTGCGCGGACAGGATTACGTCTTCGTCAATAACGGCCAGGCCGTGATCGTCAGTTATCGCGCCGACCAATCTGATTACGAGGCAGACCTGGGCCGTTTCTATCGCTTCCTGATTTCGGTCAAATATTAAGCCCGGAGGTTCAATATGAATAAGAACACTACCAATTTGCGAATCTGGATTGCGGCGGCGATGCTTGGCCTGGCAATCCTGGCCTGCGGCCCAACCCCCACCGTCGCTACCCCGACAGCATCCGTCCAACCGACACCCGGATCGAACCCGACCGCTGCTGTCGCCTCCCGGTCAGACTTGATCATGGCAACGGTCCAAATTTACGGTGTCCATATCCAGAATGGAGATATCATTCCGTTCTACGTAGGCTCCGGTTCGATCATCAGCTCCGACGGCCTTATCCTGACCAATGCACACGTGGCAGATCCGGCTGCGGTTGGCGAAACCGGCATGACACCTGATGCGCTGGTGATCGGCATCGTCAATTCCGAGGATCAATCGCCGGTCTACGCCTATCGGGCTGAAGTCAGGGCAATTGACGGCTATGCAGACCTGGCAGTGATCCAGATCACAGCGAATTTGAAGGGCGAAAGCGTTGACACCACCAGCCTGTCCCTGCCCTATGTCGCCCTGGGCAATTCGGACCAGGTCCACATCAGCGATCATATCAACATCCTGGGCTTCCCGGTCATCGGCGGCAACACGATCACCTACACGGATGGGAGTGTGGCCGGCTTCACCGCCGAGGATAAACTCGGGGACCGGGCCTGGATCAAGACTTCCGCGACCATCTCGGGCGGCAACTCGGGAGGCATGGCCACCAATGATAAAGGACAGCTGATCGGTGTGCCGAGCATCGCCGCCTCGGGTGCAAACACCGAAGCCACGGACTGCCGGGTCATTCAAGACACCAACGGTGACGGAAATATCGACAGCCAGGACAACTGCATCCCGATCGGAGGTTTCATCAACGGTCTGCGCCCGATCAACCTGGCCCTGCCCCTGATCCAGGCTGCCCGGAGCGGTCAAGCTTACGTAAGCCCTTATTCACAAGGATCCGGCCCAACCCCTCCGCCCACCGGCAATGAGCAAATTGGGACGATCGGATGGTTCACAGTTGATTCACAGGGCAACCTGGGCGACCAGGTGGACTCCTACCCGAGCCGATCAATTGTGCTTGTGGCGCTCTTCAACTTCAGCGGTTTCACCAACGGCGAAGCATGGAGCGATAGCTGGACCATGGCTGGTCAAGAAGTGACTTCAGGTACCTATACCTGGGATCAGGGTAGCGAGGGCACCTATGGGACATCCCTCAGCAATCAGGGTGACCCCGTGGCAGATGGCACCTATCACCTCGAACTGTTTGCCGGCCAAGGCAACGATCCACTTGCCCAGGCAGATGTAGTAGTGGGCAACGGCTCGAACCCCGGACCGGGGCCAAGCACCCAGGACGGTATCCAGCTCTCTGGAACAGTGACCGATAAAAATACCGGCAACCCGATCTCGGGTGCGTATGTGATCGTGTTGAACTCGGGTGTCACAGCTGAGGACTGGTCGGCGGCGGGTTTCCCCGATAGTGATATCCTGACCTACGCCCAGTCCGACTCAAACGGCCGGTACCTCCTTCCGGCGAAGCTGGCGCGCAACACCCCGTACACAGTTGTTTGCCTCGCCGAGGGATATCAAGGTACCGCTGGCGATAATCTAGTATGGGGAGACAATGAACCGGCAAATTTCAACATGGATATTTCTCTGAGCAAGTAAGCCGGTGGAAGTAAGATGTGTGAAAAAAGAGCTGCGGGAGCGTTGTGCGCCCACCGCAGCTCTTTTTTCGTTTCTTTTATTTAATCGCCGACGACGGGAGTCGTCGGACTCCATTGTCCCCAAACTTTATGCAAACGGTCATTAGATGACCAGGATCAAAAACATCCAGGCTCCTGCGCCGGCCAAGGCGACCATCCCGAAAATGGCAAACAGCAGCCGCAGGCGCGGCGAGAGCGCCTGCGCCAAACCAAACAGGAAGAAGGCAACTGCCAGAATGGTCAGTACGCTGGTATACGAATCAGCTTTGTGGTTCCAGAGATTGTAAGCATCGGCGGCAGCATTCTGCGATGTGACCAGGTCGTTGGCCAGGGCAACGGAATCGGTAAGATAGGCCTTCATATCCGGCATCCCGTCCGCGGTCTTGGGAGCGTAGCGGGGGTCGGCGTAAAAGATTGAGAACTGCCTGGCCTTGTCGGCGCGCGCCTGGGATATGGCGGCCTTCAACTGACTGGAGGCAGCACCCTGCGGATCTCCTTTTTGCTGCTGCTCAAGGGCGGTCAACTGAAAAACGAGCGCTTCCTGCGCATCCTTAAGATAGCCGGCGAACACATTGATATCGTAGGTGGATTGCAGGCCCTGGCGGTGGAGCTCGCCCGAAGCCTGGATGGCATACTCCTGGGAGGCGTTATTGTTGGTGGAAGCACGGATGTTGGCATCTGCCTGCAGACTGGCAACGATGGCGGTGATGACGGTCGTGACGACAGTCAGGACGACCACCAGGGTCTTGTAACGCTCCGTACCCGGGGATTGGGAGGCTGGTTCAGGGATGGATTCGGTCACAGCACACCTCCGCGCAGAATAAAGAAGAGCACCTCGACAATGGCAAGAAGGACCAATCCCAGACCATATACACCACCACCGACCAAGAGAGTCAGCAGGCGCTGGCGCTTCCCGCCGATCTCAGCCAATGCCAGCCAGAACAGGCTGACCGCCAGCAGCACCATGGCGACGGTCAACCAGCGTTGTTCGGCGTAGTAACGACCGGCGAGCTGAAATGACGCCTGGGGGTTGAGGTCACTCAGATCAGGGACCGCGGCCTCCAGGTCATCGAAGCGTTTGCTGAGATCGTAGGTGCCATCTGGATTCTGATAGACGGGGTCGGAAGCCAGTGGTGCAGCCGTAAGCTGCAGGTTGGGAAGCAAGTACTGGCGCAGGTTTGCCGCCTGGACGGCCGCAGTGGGATCACCGCTGGCATCCAGGGCTTTCACTTCAGCCAGGTAGACGGCGTAATTTTCAGCATAATTGGCTTCCTCATAAGTTGCGCGCCAGTCTTCGTTCGTGGCGGCTTGTTTCTTAATCGTGTTGATGATGCCAAGACGGCTGGCATCCCCCGCGCTGGAGGAAACCAGATTGCTGCGCCAGGCCGCAAGCGCCAAGGTCGTCGAAACGATAGCAATCAGGAAAGCGATCACGATGTCGAGATGGAGAGAAACGAGCCAACGAGGTTTTTGCATATCTACTCCTATTTGCGGAGAGGATTACAGGCGCACAGCGTGCACCCTACGGGAAAGGATCGCGTGGAGATTTTCTATGGATTAGGAACGTCGGATGGTTTAGCCGGGTAGCCTCCGCCCCAATTGGTGATATCGCAATTCACCGTCTGCTTGCTGATGACCAGCGCAATAACAGTGCAGCCACCTGTGCGGCCTGACGCGTCATAGGCCACAACCTGAAAGTGGCCGGGAATTAAATATTCACTGCTCATTGTGAAATAGGTTGCGCCAGTACCAGTGATCAACCAGGAGTAGTAATAAGGCGGTTCCTGTCCGAATGCCACGATTGCCAGGCTCGGGAGAGAACCATAGGGATACCCCAGGATAGCCCCCGCGATGATACCCGGAGCCGGGATGGGTGTATTGGTGGGTTTTACTGTCTCAGTGGGAATCAATGAGGGGATCTGGGTAATTGTTGGGCCCATTGTCCCGGTGGGGGGCTGGGTGGGGGTGCGGGTATGGGTGGGCGGTACCAATGTCGGAGAAGTGGGGGAAGGCAGCGGCGTATGCTGTGCAGGCTGGGCCAATGCCGTCAGAGTCTGCGCCACCATGGTGGCAACGGTGTCATTGTCCGGTGTGGCTGCGCCGAACTGCGGGAATTTGCAGGCTGCCAGCAGGAGAACGAGACAACCAGTGACTGCCAGGCAGGAAAGGATCCGCTTCATTTATATAAATACTCCTTCATTTTTGACGTGGAGGCGGATGTGTTTTCACCGGGAACGAAAACGCAATCGTCACGTGCACAATAGTATAGCTGATTCCAGCGTTCCATGGCCCTTTCCCAGGTCGATTGAATGCGCTGACGCTCCGCAATTTCCTCCTGCACTCTGCGCTGGTATTCTGCAAGTTGAGCCCGTTTATTTTTCCCCGACCGGACGATCAGAAAGATGCCCAGAGCAATTCCTGCAGCCCCCACGAGGAACAGGAATATAGTGCCGATCAGGCCAATGACTGACATGGTAACCGTATCTTGCGCCTGGTAGCCCGAGGAACCGACCAGCAAGGATATTCCCCCCAGCAAGAAACAGGCGGAGACAATCAGCAGGACCGCACCGACGACAATGGCAAGAATCCCGACAGTCAGTGAGCCACCCCCGGCCGGGATAAATCCCCGGGATTGCAGGCCAGGTCCAAATTGAGGCTCATCTGGAGGGGCAAGGCGCTGCCCGAGAATAGAGATCTGTTTACGGGTGAACGGCACCGAGTTCGTGATCATCCGCTGCCTGCCCTGCATGTCAAGGACGACCTCGTTCTTTTGTTCCATCCCGGACATTTCCTGGGATTGGCTGGAGATAACGGCTGTCACCTTTTCAGATTTATCGTTCCGGCCGCACTGGGGGCAGCGGGCATAGGCTTCCAGCGTGATCCCACCAGCCTCATGCTTGACAAGATGCTCGTTCCCGCAGTGCTGGCAGGTCAGCATGGTGGCATTGGGCGAGACCTGTAATTTCCCGCCGCAGGATGGACAGACCAGAGAAATGAGATCGGGCATGAGGCGCTCCAATTCGAAGGTATTGCATCAATTATAGAACAATTTTGTTCGCAATCCCAGACATTATTTTTTGCAGCGCGGGGGCAGCTTAAAGTCATCGTCCACATACCCGCTCCCGCACAATCTTGCAATCTGAAATCCAGGAAAAATGAAGATCAATTTTGACTTGGCGAGCAAAGCTCGCCAAACCTGGTTTATTCCAGCCCTCGTCCAACTATTTCCTGGAAAATGAACCAACCTGCTTACAGGTGCAGATGGAAAGGAACATCAATGACAACGCGTTCCCGTCCCAGGTTACGGTGATATAGAAGCGCCGCTTTAATTAACCAGGCAGACTGGTTATGCAAAAGCGTCTGCCACCATTTGCCAGGGATGAATTCGGGCAACACCACCGCCGCCAGTTGACCGTCATTGTGCTGCGCGTCCGTTTCATCCAGGAATTGCAGCAGCGGGCCAACAACGGAACGATACGGCGAAGGAACCACCACCATCGGCACATCCGGCCACCAGGCTTCCCATTCGAGGCGGGCCTTCTCCCCCGACCCGGGTTCCAGTTCCACATAGACCGCGGTCACATTTTTGGAGATGGAACGGGCAAAATTGACCGCACCGACCATCCCACGGTGGACGCCGGAAATCGGGATGACCACCCGGGTGGGCTCGACCGGTTTCAGCGAGGGTGGCAGCCCCTTCAGCGAGAGTTCTTCCCGGACCCGTATATAGTGGGCAAAAATCTGACGGAAGCCGAGCACGATCAGCGGGATGAGCAGGATGGTGATCCAAGCACCTTGCATAAACTTGCTGATGATGACCACCACCAGCGTTGTAAGGGTTGCCAGGGCGCCGATACCGTTGATGAATGATTTTAGACCCCAATGCTGGCCGCGTTCCTTCCACCAGTGGACCACCATCCCAGCCTGCGAAAGTGTAAAAGCCAGGAACGCGCCGATGGCAAATAACGGGATGAGGGCATGAGTGTCACCGCCAAAGAGAACGATTAAAACGGCCGTAAAGAATCCCAAAAGGAGAATGCCGTTGGTAAAAGCCAGCCGATCACCGAGACTGCTGAACTGACGCGGCAGGAACCCATCCCGCGCCAGGATGGCCGCCAGCCGGGGGAATCCGGCAAAGCTGGTGTTGGCAGCCACGGTCAGGATTCCCAGCGTGGCGAACTGTATAACGTAATAAAGGATTCCATTATCAAACAACCGCCGCGCCAGGGCGGACAAAATTGTCTCCTGCGGACCGGCTACCACGCCCAGGAACTGCGTCAGGCCGATGCTTCCGGCGAAAAGCAAACCCATAAAAACAGCCATGACCATGAGCGTTCGTCCGGCGTTTTTCGCCTGGGGCGGCTGGAAGGCCGGGACACCATTGCTGATAGCTTCGACCCCGGTCAAGGCGGTGCTGCCGGTGGAAAAAGTATGCAGGATCAGGAATAACGTCAATGGCTGGATGGGTGGAGGCGCAACCGCTGCCAACGGAGTTGGCCCTTCGATGGCAAGACGGATGAGTCCGTATACGAGCATTGACAGGTACGATCCCAGGAAGATATAAACAGGGACTGCCATGAAGGTCCCGGCCTCCTGCAGGCCGCGCAGGTTGACCAGGGTAATGACCAGGAGCAGGACCAGTGCAATAGCGACGCGGTGCGGCCAGAGCTCCGGAAAGGCCGAAGCCAGGGCGGCTACTCCCGCCGTCAGGCTGACAGCCGCGTTCAGGAGATAGTCCACCAGCAGGGCAGCCGCGGCTAACAGCCCGGGCAGGGTGCCAAGATTCGTACGGGCGACAATGTAGGAGCCCCCGCCGGATGGATAGCCGTGGATGGTTTGGAAATACGACAAGGCCACGATGACCAGCAGGCTGGTAATCCCCAGTCCAATCGGCCAGGCGTAGGAGAGGCCCAAGCTGCCCGCCACCACCAATCCCAGGTAGATTTCCTGGTTGGCATAGGCGATGGATGCCAGCGCATCCGGCGAGAAAGCTGCCAGGGCACGGATTTTATTCAGTTGTTTATGGCCGATGGATTGAGTGGGGAGTGCGGGGCCGATCAAAAGGTCTTTCAATTTGGAAAACATTCATTTTTCCTTGTCAGGGGTATTATAGGCTAATATTCCTCTAACGGTTGTAGTACAAATGGGTGTATGATTCACCCATCCCATAGAACATGAGAGTGAACCATGTTGAAGAAGAACGACAAAATGAAGATCATAGTTAACGAGGATGGTCCTTACACTGTCACTGGCGGCATCCCATTGGCAGACCAGATACTCGTCCCGGATGCCGAGGGACTATCTGTGGGATGGCAAAAAGGGAAGGAGTACGAGGTCAAGGAAGAATACGACTTGTGCCGGTGCGGATATTCCAAGACCAAGCCTTTTTGTGATTTGACGCATAACGAGATCTTTTTCGACGGGACCGAGACGGCCAGCCGGAAACCTTTTATCGAACAGATCGAGCCGAAGACAATCGGGCCGGAGCTTGTCCTGACTGACGTGGTAGCCCTGTGCGCCTTGGCACGCTTCTGCGACCGGGCCGGCGGCGTGTGGGATAACACGCGTGCCTCAGACAACCCGGAAGCGAAGAAAATTGCCATTCAGGAAGTGTGGGATTGCCCGGCAGGGCGGCTGGTACTGCATGATAAAAACGGAAAGTTGCTCGAACCCAAATTCGAACTATCCATCGGCCTGGAGATCGACCCGGTCAAAAAGGTGCTTGGTCCGATCTGGGTGCGGGGCGAAATCCCAGTCGAGGCGGCGGACGGAAGCCTTTACGAAATCCGCAACCGCGTTACGCTTTGCCGCTGTGGAAAATCTGCGAATAAACCCTTTTGCGACGGTAAGCATGAAAACGTAGAATAGAATCTGAAAAAGGAAGGTGATTATGACCACACAAGGACCATTCGAAACCGACGTACTCCCCACTTCTGCTGGAGACCTGTCCATCACGTTTCTGGGACACGGCAGCCTGCTGATGGTCTTCAAAGGGATGAACATCTACGTGGACGTATATGGTGAAGTGGCGGATTATTCCAAACTGCCGAAAGCCGACATAATCTTCCTCACCCACGAACATTTCGACCACCTGGATCCCAAAGCCCTGGCTTCCATACAGACGGAGAAAACCGTGCTGGTCTATACCGAGGGTTGCAAGCAAATGGCCAAAGGCGGGATCGTAATGCGAAACGGGGACCGGCAGACGGTCTCCGGCATACCGGTCGAGGCGGTCCCGGCCTATAACCTGGTCCACAAGCGCCCGAGCGGGGACCCGTTCCACCCGAAGGGAAGCGGCAACGGTTATATCCTGAGCTTTGGCGGGACGCGCCTGTACGTGGCCGGGGATACCGAGAACATCCCGGAGATGAAGGCGCTGAATAAGATTGATATCGCCTTCCTTCCGATGAACCTGCCCTACACCATGACGCCTGAGATGGTGGCGGATGCAGCCAAATCCTTCCGCCCCCACATCCTATATCCGTATCACTATGGCGACACGGACACAAAAAAACTGGTGGATCTATTGAAAGCGGAGAAAGGCATCGAAGTGCGGATACGGAAGATGGCGTAATTACTTTTGCGCTCTCAACTATGCTAAACCCCCGATAGAGAAAGCAGCACTTCCAACAACCTCTCCTGCCAATCCGCATCCTTCCCAAACAAACACCAG
>CAIQQN010000004.1 GCA_903873975.1 uncultured Anaerolineales bacterium | reverse complement strand
GGATATCGTCATTGTCGTGTTGCTGCTCGGGCCGCTTGCCTGCCTCCTGGCTGTTGGCTATAACGTTCTGATCTCTTCAAGAGTGAACGACGTCCGCGCCGCCCAACAACTCGGCGCGCTGATCCTTCTACCTTTTGTAGCGGTCTATGTTCTTTCAGAAACAAGAGTATTCGCCCTGACGACAAATAACCTATTGATCATGGCGGCCATTCTGGCCGCCGTCGATGTAGTCGTGTTCTTCCTGGCCAAGGCAACGTTCCAGAGGGAAGAGATCCTCACAAAATGGAAGTGAGATTCCCTTTGGGGGAGATTAGAACACCCTCTCGACTTTGTATTATCCGTATATACAGCACCCTCTTGGGGGCACTACTATATACGGGCGTTCGCAAGGCCGTCACGGATAAATGGACCGGATACCACGCAAACCACCCGCTTTGTTTTTTACCGGGGGAAAGCAACCAGCCCGGTGGCTCACCATCCGACAAGAAAAGATTGTTTGATGAAAACGGGGTGCAATAATAAAAGTAACTCATCTGGGTTACGAGGAACACCCCAAGCGTGCCTAGTCAATGAAACCACTAGAAACAATGGCCGGCTGCAGGATGGTTATTCGTCCCCCCGAATCCCAGCAGTACTACTCTGCCTCAAAATAGATCGGGTTGGAGATCAATGCCGGCAGCAGAGGCAGCCCCGGCACGAAACTCCGCAATATCTCGATTCGGGCAAATCCCGCCGCGTCCATGCTGTACGCCCCTTGAAATGTTCCGTCCGTTTCTGCTTTCAGGATGGGGGTGCTGCCGCGTGCAGTAACCACCTGGAGCATGTCCCCCCTCAGCAAGCCGCTGGCGGTGAACTGCATCTCTCTCACCCCGGAAAAAGGCACGCTATCCCCCGGCAGGGCTTCTCCGGCGGTCATCTCCAGCGTGGGTCCATTGGGGGCGAATGTAATGTAAGCATGCCCCTGTCTCAATCCGGAAAGGATGTCCCTCGGGCTGGCCGACAGCGCATGCACACACGTGGTGGGCCCGCCGAGCATGATAAAGAGATGGTCGCGGTGATAATCGCTCCCGCCGCAGATGGGAACTTTTTTTCCGGCTGTGAGCATGCTCTGCCATAATCCCACTGCCCGCAGGTTGGATTCCCGCATGGGCCCGTTCCAGATTTCGAGGCAGTCAAAGGGGAGTGAATTCAGGTCGAACTTGAATGGGCAGATTTCGTCGAAGGGATGGTTTATTGTGATGAGCGCACCGCGCACATGAGCTGCAGTGAACCGGGCCTGCACTTCCTCTGGAGTATTCGCCACGAAAGTTCCATTGTAGGGTTTGTCCACGCCCAGGAAATTGGCGTGTCCCCGGTAATGGGTCCATTCGATCCCGGGGATGAGTGTAAATCCCGGCACCTGCGGCAGGGCCTCTGCCGAAACCATCTGGTTATGGTCGGTGATGGCCAGGAAATCCAATCCCTGCCGCTGGGCGTGTCTGGCCAGTTCCTCGGTGGTCAGGACGCCGTCCGAGGCCAGCGTGTGGGTGTGCAGATCGCCCTTGAAAAGACGCGGGCGCTTCGGAGTAAAGGTCAGTTCGTACGAGACCGTCACGCCTGCCGGCGCCACCTTGTATGCCCCCAGGATGATCTGCCATTCGCCGGGGATCAGGGAACAGGGCCGGTAGCCGGGGGTGGCCTGCGTCTCGCTAACCTGGATCTCGGTTTTATCCGAACCGGAGGCTCCCACCTGTGCCCCGTCCGGGGCGATCAGGCCCAGGTCGATAATATTGATCTCCTGCCGTGAAATAAACCTCCCCTGCTTCGCCCGAGTTTCGCTTTCCTGGTGGCGTTCGTATCGGTATGTAAGGGAGAATGATTCGGTCTGGGGGGGCATGCTGAACGGAAGGGTGAGGTACTCGCCCTCCCGTTCGTGCCCGACGAAATATTGGATGCTCAAATAGTCTTCGATGGGAACCCATCCTTACGGTTTTGGGATCGGGCCCAGGATGGCAGCCAGGAAACGCCGGATCTGCCCGTCCCAGAAGAACCAATCGTGGCCGCCATCTTCCTCATGGTAATCCGCCTGCACGCCCAGCGATTGGCAGGCCGCGTGGAACATGCCGCTCAACGGATAGATGTCCTCCTGCCGGCTGACGGCGATGAACAGGCGGGGCAGAAGGGCTGGATTCTTGGCTGCACGCTGCAGCCAGGCTGCCGGGTCGTGCTCGCTTCCGGTCAGTTCTTCCAGATCTCCAAACAGCCAGGTGAACTCCTCCCGGCGTGGGTCGTTGGGGATGACCCTGAGAACCTCGAGGGAAAGCACTCCCGAAAAACTTGCCGCCGCACAATAAAGCTCGGGGCGCAGCAATGCCGCTTTGATAGCTCCGTAGCCGCCCATGGAGACGCCCGCGATGAGCGTGTCTTCGCGGCGGGGCGCCAACCCAAAGACGTCCACCAGGTAGTGCGGCAGTTCTTCGGTCAAATAGGTAAAATATTTCTGCCCGTTGGGTTGGTCGGTGTAGAAACTGCGCCCCGCCGAAGGCATGACCACCACCAGTCCATAGGCGGCAGCAAGGGTCTCTATCGCTGTATAGCGCTGCCAGGCGCTGGCGTCGTCGCCGAGCCCATGCAGGAGGTAGAGCACCTTGCGTTTTGCAACCGGCACGTCTCCCATTTTCCCTGGGTCGGGCAGGATGATATTCAGGGGGAGATTGACTTTTACGGTTTCGGGCACATGATCGAGGTGAATAAGAGCCATGGCGTTCCTCCCGTTTATGCAGCCTCGGGACCGGCCGGGGCATTTTCCTTCTTGTTGAAATTGATGAACCACGAGAAGGCGAAACTGATCACCATCAGGACCGGGGGAACGATCGTCATCAGGAAGCGGGCGGCGGCATCCGGATGGGGACCGGGATTGTCACCGCTTTGGAAAAGGTAAATTTTGGAGACCAGCAAATAGGCGGCGCTGGTGAACAGGCCGCTCAACCGGCCCATGAATCCCAGGGCGTTGGCGATGATGCCCTCCCGCCGCAGGTGATGCTTCTCGGTGTCCTCGTCCATGATCTTTGCGCCGATCAGGTCCATGGTGGTGATCACGCCTGCAAAACCAAAGCCGACGATGGCCGAGAAGAGGATGGCGGTGACCAACGAGTTGGCAAAATAGAGCGGAATAAAGGTCACGGCCAGGACGATCAACGCAGCCCGCCAGACCGGCATCACGCTGAACTTCTTCACCAGCCAGGCCCAGACGGCGACACCGCCGATGGCGATGAGCATGACCGCCCCGAGCAGGAAGGTGGACTGTCCGCTAGAAAGCCCGAGTCCATATTGGACATAGAACGGCACGGAAGCCAGGACGAGCGTCATGGTGGCGCTGTAGAAGGCGCCGACGAAACCCGCGATCCAGAATTTCCAGTTGGTCAGCAGATCCTTGATCGCTTTCCAGAAGCCGGGTTTGGCTTCCTCAGGCTCGGGCTCCCTTTCGCGGCAGGTGAAGGTCATATACAGGATGGTCGCGCCGCCCAGCAGACCGTACAGGATGGAAGCCAGGCCGTATCCAAGCATTTTCGTCACCACGGGTGTCAGGGCGATGCTGATGATCATTCCCAACAGCATGAAAGCCTGCCGCAGGGCATTCGCCTTCGCCCGGCTGGCATCACTCGGGAACAGTTCGGGGAACAGGGCCGCGTAGTTGGCGTTGAGCACCGAATCCAGCGTGCCTGTCAGGATGTAGAACAACATGCAGTAAGCGAATAATGAATTCCCCGCCAGGAAAGCCGGCATGTTGTAGAAAGCGATCAAACCAAGGATCAGCAGCGGCGTTCCGATCGTCAGCCAGGGGCGCCGGCGACCCCAGCGCGAACGCGTCCGGTCGGAAAGGAAACCGTAGATGGGATTGTCGGCTGCGTCGATGAAAGTATAGATCAGCATCATCATCGCCCATTGCGTGGTGGTCACCCCCTTCTGGAGCACATAGTATGTGAACGCAAAGGTTTTGAGCATGTT
>CAIQQN010000003.1 GCA_903873975.1 uncultured Anaerolineales bacterium | reverse complement strand
GTGGCGCGCAGTGAATGCATCAGGTCATGAAAGGGAGGCGGCACCGCCCGCACACCCACCACCGTGTTGACCAGCACCGGGAAGAAGACAATCAGCGCACAAATCAGCACCTTGGAAAAGATGCCCGGTCCAAACCAGATGACCAGCAGCGGGGCAATGGCAACGACGGGAATGGCTTGCGTTGCAACCAGGTAAGGGGATACCAACTGCTCGAACAGGCGGCTCTTGGCAATGGCATAGCCGAGCGTAACTGCCGTAACTGTCCCGGTCAGCAGCCCGAGCAGGACTTCCGCCAGCGTGGTGGCGGTGTGGACAAGCAGGCTCCCATCCACCAGCGCTTTCCAGAAGCGGACGGCCACCTGCTCCGGCGCGGGCAGGATGAAAGCCGGCAACCCGGCGAAACGGCTGACCAGCCACCAGCCCAGCAGGGCCGCAGCCAGGGAGGCGAAGGCTGTCCAGTGCAGGGGGCGGCGCGATGCCCGGGGAGGTTTGAGGAGAAGTTTCCAGTCCATAGAAGTAAAACTGCCTCGTCCAAAAGAACGGGGCAGGCGCGGTTTCAGAATAAGGAACCCCGGAAACAAGTTCCGGGGCGGATAGACAGACCAGACCCATGCGAGTCTCGTCGTCACCTTCTTTTATCCGGACTATTACGGTCGGCTACGGAATTCACATGCTGTGCAAGTGTCACCGTATCATGCGCTTGGGCGCTCGTGGGCTATACCACCGGTCGGGAATCTCACCCTGCCCCGAAGGTTGAATATTCAGTTGATGGGATTATACTGCAAATTATGCGGCAGTTTGCTTGGATCTTTGGGAATCGCTTGTATCTTGCCCGAAAGGGCATATCAAACCGTTAAATGCCCAGGGGCGGATGACTCCGCCCCTAGCTGATGACTTTATACGTTATGCCTTGAGGATGGCCGTATCGGCCACCGGGCAGACCGCCTGGCATTGCGGGGTGTCGAAGTGACCGACGCATTCCACACAGGTGGCGGCGTCAATGACGTAGAGGACACCATTGCCCTCAGTGATGGAATTGGTCGGGCATTCCGGGATACAGGCTCCACAGGCAATGCACTCTTCTGTAATTTTCAGTGCCATAGGTTAACACTCCTTGATGGAATTCGGATGATAATCGTGCTTAAGTTACTTTATCGGCGGTTGTGTGTCAAATGACGAATGTCTTGGAATTGACTTCTTTTGTCACAGGTCTCAGATCGGAGATTCATGTGCCGTTCCGCTTGCTGGCTGGCAGTTCCAGGAAGGTTTTTACCACGAGCGGGTCGAAGTGCAGACCAGTCTGCTGACGAATATACTCAAGGGCTTCCATCTCTGACCAGGCTTTCCGGTAGGGCCGGTCGGAGGTGAGCGCGTCCCAGACGTCCACCACGGCAAAGATGCGCGCCGCCCATCACCTCATGAAAACAAAACAATCAAAGTCTCAGCCGAAACTCCCGATAGCGCCGGTATACGGTTGCGCCGAGGCGGGTGGCGAGTTTGTTGGTTTGCGGGTTGAACTCGTTGGTGAGGGATGCATCCACCCAGTCATAACCCTTGCGGATAAGTGCTTTTCCCATCTCCAGGAACATCAGCGCCTCCAGCCCGTAGCCCCAGAAGTCCGGGTCGACCGCCAGGATCTTGAAACTGACACTCTTGATCTTCTTCTGCGCCAGAAGCAGGCGGACGTAATCCCAGGGATACTGCAGCCCGTTGGCATATCTCAATGCCTCAGTGAAATTCGGGATGCCAAGCGCAAAGCCGGCAGTTTTCCCATCCACTTCGGCGATGAAGACCAGTTCCGGGTCCATCACGGACCGGAGACCTGAGGCTGAGGCCTGGAACTCGGCCAGCTCGATCAGGGCAAACTCCGACAGCACCGTCAGTGACTTATTGTAAACAGCATGGAGTTTAACCACCTCGTTGTCCCAGTCCTCCATCTTTGGCGAATGGATCACCGCCTGGCCGTGACGACGAAGGGCACGCTCCGCAATTTTCTTGAGAACTTCCGGGGCATTCTCAAGTTTGTAATCAACTAATGAAAGGTCATAGCGGTAGGCCAGGCCTTCGAAGAGCTTTTCAAAACCATAGCGGACCGCGAACTCCGGGTAATAGGCCGGGTTATGCCCCATCATAATGGACGGCAGAGTCTGGAAGCCTTCCACCAAAAAACCAGGATCGGCGTCGGCAGAAAAACTATAAGGACCGTGCAGCTCGGTCATGCCCTTGCTGCGGCACGATTCGCAGGCGTGGTCCCACATTGTTTTGGCTGCATCGTAACGCTCCGGCAGAACTTCGAAAAAGCCGAAAGTACCGGCTTTCCAATCTTTCCCGACATTGCGGGACTGGTTAACCGCCGTGCCGATGGTCCCGACGATTTTTTTCCCTTCCTTCGCCAGCCAGAATTCGCCTTCGCCGTAAGTGAAGAAGGCGGCTTTTTTGTCTAGGTATTCCTTGCGTTGCGACCAGAGCGGAGGCACCCAGTTCGGGTCGTCGCGGTAGATGCGAAAGGCGAACTTATAGAAAGCCCGCTTGTCGGCCTCGGTCCGGACCGGGAGAATGTTAATTGTCATTGGTGCCTATTAAAACAAATCGTACATCATCTGGTCATTTTATAAGCCTTCTCAATTCCCCCGCGCCTTTAACTTCTCAGCAATCGCTTTGAACGCCGCTGACATGTCGTTCTCCATCTGGACAAACGGTGAAATTTTTGCCAGGGAAACCTCGTAGACCTGGATTGGCTGTGCACTGCCCATCATCGTCATACTGCCGGATTTTTGGACCAGGTATTTATTATGAATTGCCTCCTCGGTCGATGCCCCAATAAAGATGCGGTTGGGAAGAGCTTGTTCCTGCATTCGATAGGTCATTTTGATCAGATTCCCCATAACAGTAAACTCTGACCGTTCCTGGGTGCCCACGTAGCCGGTTAGTGCTTTCCCCGTATTGATGGCCACACCGACAATAAATTCCCGGTTAGGCTCAGGCGGGGCCGCTTTTTTTACGAATTCAATGATCTCCCGCGCAACACTGACAGCCCGTTCTTCAGGACCCGGCTCATCCTTCTTAGTCTCCATGAAAAATGCCAGCATCCCATCTCCGAGAGATTTAACAATCCCACTTTTCTTGAATACGGCCTGCATGGCATATTGGTTAAAAGTATTGAGAACGGCTGTATATTTTTCCGGACCCAATCGTTCTGCAAATGCAGCCGCATCGGCGATTTCAACAAATAGAACCGTGACCTTTTTCTCGGCAAGCTTCGGCAGATTCCCTGTCTTGAGGTAGTCTTCCAACAGGACCTCGGCTTCAATTGGTGAGACAAAACGCAATAAGAGCTGCTTGACCTGTCCCTCTTTGCGTATCTTTTCCAGTAATCCAATTCTCACCATGGTCAGGGCGGTTTGATGGCTTATTGCAACGGCCAATTGCATATCACGTTCATCAAAGGGGGCGGCCCCCGGGCGATTCTTTTCCACGTAGATTAGTGCGAGGGGTTTCTCATTGCTGATTACCGGAACGCACAGAGCCAGAGGGCTTGCTTCAACAGAAGAGTTCCGGATTGTCCGTACTTTCAAATTATCTGCCCCCTCCATGTTAATTCTATTAAAATCCCTGGCCAGGACAATCTCACAGATATCCACTCCCATGGCTTTTTTGGTCAGGTCGGTGACCAGGGTGATTGCAGAGTCGATATTTACCACTGTATTGAGCTTCTCTGTGATTTCGTACAACTGGATGGGGTGCTCGTCAACGGCTTCCAGGACCAGTTCACGTGTGAAGAGGCGCGTACCTGAAATACCCATCTGGTCGGCCGCCTGGTTGGTGATTTTCGTCAGGTGCATTACCGTCTGGCCGATCCGAATAACATCACCATTCTGCAAGCGGTAATACCCGCTGATCTTCTGGCGATTGACAAAAGTGCCATTTGAACTTTTTAGATCGTCGATTTTTATTATTTCAGTCAATGGATCAAAATAGATCTCAGCGTGCCGCCGGGAGGCAGCAACATCATTGACTACAATATCGCTGGTAACGTTGCGCCCAATCGACATCTTCCCCGGTGTCAATTTGATCTGGATTGGTTCACTTTTTGGGTTGGTAATTGTTAGAAACCACATGGTTTCAACCTTTTGGTAGGATTTATCAATTATTCTTTACACCAAGTAGAGTGTACACTAATCTTATAATTACTACAACAGGCATTCAGCCGTTTACCAACTGCTCACAAATAACGATTTTACCTGATGGGAGCCATTACTTGGATGAAAGCAACCCGGGGAATGGCTCCAAAGGCATTAAAACATCAAAGCTTAAGCTGTGTTTTCAACTTGGCGGCCGTTTCCTCGAATGCTGCCAGCCGTTCGCGTTCCTTCTGGACGACCAGGGCCGGGGCTTTGTTGGCAAAGTCACTTCCGAGTAGTTTCTCCAGCCGGTCTATCTGGACCTGAGACTCGGCCAATTCTTTCTGGAGTCGGTTGCGCTCCTCGTCCAGGTCCACCATGCCGGAGAGCGGGATGTAGATTTCCACCGGACCGGCAACCAGGGCGATGCTGTTCTCCGGCTTCGCCGGGAGAGATTCAAGAATCGAGAGGAGGGATTGATCGAGTCCAGCCAGGGCTGCAATGACTCCAGCCTGCTCTTTCAACAGGGCAGTCTTCACTCCGCCAGCAATTGTGGCCGGGATGCGCTTCGCCGGGCTGACCTTTTTCTCGGCGCGCAAGTTGCGTATCGAGCGGATCGTATCCTGAATCAGTGCAAAATCCGCAACTTTGGCGGCTTCCCAGTCTTCTTCGGGGCGCGGCTCCGGCCAGGAGGCAATGATCAGCACTGCGGGCCAGTCTTTCGCCAACTCAGCCAGCGGCGAAGCCAGCAGGGCGCCTCGCAGGTGGCCCCACAATTCCTCGGTCACGAAGGGTGTGATCGGGTGCAGCAGGCGCAGGCATATATCCAGCACGCGGGCGAGTGTTACTGCGGTCTGTTCTCTTATCTCGGCTCTCTGCATTTGCAATTTTGCCACTTCCACGTACCAGTCCGCAAAGTCGCTCCAGAAGAACTCGTAGATCTGGCGTCCAGCTTCGCCGTATTGATACGCCTGGAACAACCGCTCCACATCCCGTACCAGTTGTTGTAAGTGTGCCCAAATCCAAGAATCAGCCAAAGACCAGTTATCCAGGGTTTGGGAATTAGGGCTTTTGGGAAAAGTCATCCCTAATTCCTGACCACCTACTCCCTGGAGTGCTGAAATCACAAACCTGCCCGCATTCCAGATTTTATTGGCAAAATTGCGGTTGCCTTCCACTTTTTTTAGGTTGATGCTCGAATCGTTTCCGGGCGTGGAGCCGACCAGCAGGGTGAAGCGCAGCGCATCGGTGCCGAACTCTTCCATGACCGGCAGCGGGTCAACACCCGTGCCCTTGCTCTTGGACATCTTCTGCCTCTCTTCAGTGCGTACCAGCCCATGCAGGTAGACCGTCTCGAACGGCACCTGGCCGGTAAACTCCAGCCCGTCCATGATCATGCGCGCCACCCAAAAGAACAGGATATCGTAAGCGGTCTCCATCATGGTGGTGGGGTAGAAGTACTTGTAATCGGGCGTCTCTTCCGGCCAGCCCAGTGTGGAGAACGGCCACAGGCCGGAGGAAAACCAGGTATCCAGCACGTCCGGGTCCTGGCGGATGTTCTGCGAGCCGCAGGCTGCGCATTGGGTCGGGTCTGTGCGGGCGCAGGTCTGCTCGCCGCAATCGTCGCAGTACCAGACCGGGATGCGGTGTCCCCACCACAACTGGCGGGAGATGCACCAATCCTTGATGTTTTCCAGCCAGTTGTAATAAACTTTCTCGAAGCGCTCCGGGATGATCTTGATGCGCCCCGCACGGACGGCTTCCAGGGCGGGCTTCGCCAACGGTTCGATCTTGACAAACCACTGCTCGGAGATCATCGGCTCGACGATCTCGCCGCCGCGCTGGGAGCGCGGGATGTTGAGCGTGTACGGCTCTTCTTTAATAACCAGACCGGCGGCCTGCATATCGGCCCACAGTTTTTCGCGGCAGACAAACCGGTCCAGACCCGCATACGGCCCGCCGGTTTCAGTCACCTTCGCCTCCCGATCCAGCATCGAAAGGACCGGTAGTCCATGACGCTGGCCGATGGCGTAGTCGTTGGGATCATGGCCGGGGGTGATCTTCAGCGCCCCGGTGCCAAACTCGCGCGTCACATACTCATCGGCGATGACCGGGATCTCGCGTCCCAGCATCGGCACTACGACTTTGCGCCCGATGAATTTTTTATAACGCTCGTCAGTGGGGTGGACGGCAACGGCCGTATCGGCCAGGATGGTTTCCGGGCGGGTGGTGGCAACCGGGATGTATTCATCCGACCCGGCCAGCATATATTTGAAATAGTATAGATTGCCGGGTTCTTCGGAGTACTCCACTTCCAGGTCGCTGACGGCGGTCTTCAGCCCCGGAGACCAGTTGATAAGACGCGGGCCGCGGTAGATGAGTCCCTTCTCGTACAGGCGGACAAAAGCTTCGCGCACCGCTCTTGAAAGGCCATCATCGAGGGTGAAGCGCTCGCGCTCCCAATCGCAGGAGGCGCCGATCTGGCGGATCTGGCTGGTGATGATGCGGTGATATTTCGCCTTCCAGGACCAGACTCGCTCGATGAATTTTTCGCGCCCAAGTTCTTCGCGCGTTACTTCTTCGGTGCGCAGCAGGTCTTTTTCCACCTGCAGTTGGGTGGCAATGCCGGCATGGTCGGTGCCGGGCACCCATAAGGATGGGATACCCTTCATTCGGTGATAGCGGATCATCAGGTCTTCCATCGCCACGAACATGACGTGGCCGATGTGCAGTTCTCCGGTCACATTCGGCGGGGGAATGGAGATGACGAACGGCTTTTTGGTCGGGTCGAAATCCGGCTTGTTGGGATCGTTGGTCGGCCGGAAGTAGCCGCCCTGCTCCCACATCTTGTAAATGCGCGGCTCGGTGGACTTGAAATCATAGGCTTTGGGTAACTGGTATTCGGTCATTCTTGCTCCTGCAATAACGCTGAAGATCAGGACGCACTGCCAATCCAATCCAGGTCAATGCCAGCTCGTGCGCCAAGGCGCTCATACAGTTCGGCGGCATGTTGCTGGAGGTGGCGGATGTTATAAAACTGGAGTTCCAGCTTTCCGAACGGTAGCCATTCGAACCCGGACGAGGCTTCCAGGTCGAGTGCCGGAACTCGCGCTTGAACCTGCTCCCGAACGAAAGCAAAATAAGCCAACACATCCTCCCTCGTATAAGGTTCGCCGATCTTTGGCAAGTTATGCGGCGGCCAGGGCATGGGTCCCATAAACTGGTATTCGTTGCGGGCTTTTTCCCAGGGTCTGAAGTCTTTTTCCGCATCTTGCAAATACAGGTGGGTATAGAAAAGGGCGTGGTAGGCCACGTGCCAGAACTTATTCCTGTCCTCCGCTGCATTCCACAAAGAGTCCGGGCATTTAACCACCGCCTGTTTCAACATCCCCAGGGCTGCAAGATACTGGGATTGGATGACCTTTTTTGTGTCCATGCATGCTCCTTTATTAAAACAAAACGCCTGTCGTCCACCATGAGGACGAAAGGCATGCCTTCCGCGGTACCACCTCAATTCACCCGTTAGGGTGCGCTCCATCCGGACCATCATCCGGCTCCGACTGTAACGGGCGGAACCCGTGCTGTTCTACTCTCACGAAGATTTCTTCAGCAGGGAGGCTGTGCGACTTCGGCAGTGGGTTGCTGTGGAGGCTTTCAGCCAGAGCCATCCTTCTCTACCAGCATGCCGGACTGCCTACTCCTCACGGCATTGTTGAACAGATTATACAGAGTCCGGTGGGACGAGTCAAGCGCAGATTTATCCTTCCTTCCCCCTTCTGACATTTGACAATTGACTATTTGGCTATTGACTCCTTCTTTTATGGTATCCTCAGCCTACTACTTTCAATTGTGGGAGAGACTATGTACATCGCCATTGAAGGAGTCATCGGGGTCGGCAAGACCACCCTGGCACGAATGCTTGCGCCGTCGTTCGAGGCGGACCTTCTGCTGGAAGTCTTTGAGGAAAACCCCTTCCTCTCCGATTTCTATTCCGACCGCGCCCGTTACGCCTTCCAGACCCAGATCTTCTTCCTCCTGAGCCGCTACCACCAGCAAAGGCGAGGCGTTACGGCCATTGTCGAATCCGGCAAGTCCCTGCTCTCCGATTATACTTTTGCCAAAGACTCGCTCTTCGCCCGCATCAACCTGCAAGGCGATGAACTGGAAATGTACAAGCGCGTCCACGAGGCGCTGGCCGAGAAAATCCCGATGCCCGACCTGCTGGTTTACCTGCGCGCCAATACCGATGTGTTGATGCAGCGCATCGCCACGCGCGACCGCACTTACGAGCGCAATATGGAGCGCGGTTACATCGAAGAACTCAACCGGGCTTACGAAGACTTTTTCTCCCGGCCCTATGAAGGAACGCCTGTGCTGACGATCGACACCAACCCGCTGGATTTTGTCCATACCCCGGAGCATCTCAGCATCATCGCGAATCGCATCCGCGCGACCATCAGCCTGCCTCCATACCAGCCATCCTTGATTGCCGGATAGGG
>CAIQQN010000002.1 GCA_903873975.1 uncultured Anaerolineales bacterium | reverse complement strand
GTACAGTCTCTTTCCCGGGTAACAGGTTGGGCATCCAACTGTCAACCTGGAGGGTGTCAGCCACCAGGTTGCGGTGCATGGCCACCGCTCCTTTGGAGACACCGGTGGTGCCGCCGCTGTACTGGAAAATTGCAATGTCATCCGGCCCGATATCCAGTCTGGGGCGGTCCTCGGGCTTGTATTTGGCAAGCAGGTCAATCAACCAGAGGTCGCCAGGATCCAACTGTACGCGAAAGCCGCCTTTCTTCTCCTTGGCCAGGGTGAACAGGACTTTCAGTACGGGCGGCAGTGTCTCCTTGATGTTCGTCACGATCAGTGTCTTGATTTTTGTCTTGGGTTGGGCGACCTTCATGGTCTTGTAGAAATTGCTCATCACGAACATGATCTCGATACCAGCGTCATTGGCTTGATGGACAATCTCAGGCGCGGTGTAGCGTGAGTCAATGGCGACGACTACTCCGCCTGCCTTGAGGATTCCAAAGTAAACCATGACGAACTGGGGTGTATTGGGTATAAAGATCCCTACACGATCGCCCTTCTTGACGCCCAATCCTGCCAGCGCCGCGGCCAACTTATCGGTGATGGCGTCCATTTCCCGGAAGGAGATCGCCGCACCTTTAAAGATGGTGCAGGGACGATCGGGATATTTCCTTGCTGATTCTTCCAGGAGATGGAAAATGGGAACGGATGGATAATTGATTGTTTGCGGTACTCCTTTATCATAGTGGGCTAACCAGGGATGTGCATCCATTTTTGCTTCCTCCTTCATCAAAAAAAATCGGCGAATATCCATTAATAGTATAGAGAGATTAATGCAAAAAGTCAATGATTATTCGAACTTCTTTGATAGATACATTGATTTCGTAATAAACTCCCTGGATGAACCTTAAAGAATTCTTGACTTCGAGTCTCCCCTGTGCTAGAATGGAAATGTTCCCAAACTTGCGTATAGAAGTATTCATGTGACCAACCTTCGTCGTCCTCTGCGACTCAACGTCGGATTCCTGATCAAATCGCCGATCGGCACGCGCCGTGATTTTAATTTCGACTACGAAAGGATGCGCCTGGGGGAGGATCTGACTTTGGCTAATTTTGCCGGCAAGGCGTGTTTTGACCGCACCCAACAAGGACTGCTGCTCCAGGGTGAATTCGAAGCAGCCGCGAACCTGGAATGTGTCCGTTGCCTGGAGACTTTTTCCCAACCACTTAAGTGGTCGTTCTCCGACCTGTATGCTTTCGATAAACGTAACATTACCGATTCCGGCCTGCTTGTGCCGGAAGACGCCCAGATTGACCTGGAGCCGTTGCTGAGAGAATATGCTTTACTCGAATTTCCCATCAGCCCGGTGTGTAAACCGAACTGTAAAGGCCTGTGCCCGGTTTGTGGTGAGAACCTGAACCAGGCCGACTGCGGGCACCGGCTCGAACCCGATTCGGCGTTCGCGGTGCTGAAGGACCTGTTGAAGTAAGTGCGCCTGGAGAGGAGGGTGATAAATGGCGCCACTTGACCGACGACATCGCAACCGGGAAGTCTTGAGCCTGCTTCTGGAGAAAGCCTCCGTCCAGGGCTATTTGACTACCGATGACCTGCTGGAAATCTCTCCCGATGTGGGCGAGGATGCCGAGCGGCTGTCGGTTATCATGCTGGCCCTGCGCCACCGGGGAGTAGAAGTGGTGGACCCCGAAGTAATGGACGCTCCTCCCGCTGATCTTCTGACCATCCCTGGTCTTGAACCCTGGATCGAACCGGAGCCTGTGGTCAGCGATACCTCCAGCGATGATACGGTGGGAATGTATCTCAAGGAGATGTCGCGCGTTCCACTGCTCAAAGCGGACGAGGAATTCAATATTGCTGTCCGTATTGAGGATGGGCGCCAGGCCAAAGCTGATTTGCTCCGCACGCCCGGCCGCAAACGAACCCTGGAACGGCAGCGCTTGGAAGCCTATGTGCAAGACGGGATCTTGGCCCGCGAGCACATCATCAAAGCCAACACCCGCCTGGTGGTCAGTATTGCCAAGCGTTACATGGGACGCGGCGTACCTTTTCTGGACCTGATCCAGGAGGGCAACCTCGGCTTGATGAAGGCAGTCGAGAAATACGATGTTCATAAAGGCTTCCGTTTCTCAACATATGCCACCTGGTGGATCCGTCAGACCATCACGCGTGCCATCGCTGACCAGGCGCGCACCATCCGCGTCCCGGTCCATATGTGCGACCGCATACGGCAGACCTACAAAGCCACTCATGACCTGGAACAGCGTTTGGGACGCGTACCCACGCCCGAAGAGTTGGCGGCGGAACTGGGTCTGGACCTGCAAAAGGTGCAGTGGATTCTCCAGGTTTCCTGGCTGCCGCTTTCGCTGGAGAGTCCGGTCGGGGATGACGAAGAGTCCGAACTGGGGATGTTTATCGAAGATGAACTGACCCCCACGCCAATGCAGAGTGTCTACCAGTCCATGCTCAAGGAAAAGATTGACGAGGTGTTGGGCACTTTGACAGCCCGCGAGGCGCGCATCCTGCGCCTGCGCTTCGGGCTGGATTCGGGTGTCCCGTTCACACTGGAGGAGGTGGGTGAGAAGTTCGGCCTGACGCGCGAACGCATCCGCCAGATTGAGGGAAAAGCCTTACGGCGCCTGCGCCATCCGAGGAGGGCAAGGCAGTTGAAGGAATATTTATAGAATCTCAAGAGAGTGAAATAAGTGAGACAACACAAGGAGAGTTACGAGTATCCTCCTGGTTGAAAAAGCCTCCTCAATGTTGCGGAGGCTGCTTTTTATGGATTGAGATTACCTTGTACAGTTGAAAGCCTTCGATATAAACCGTCCTGGCGCATCAACTCCTCATGAGTCCCCATCTCGCGGATGGACTTATCCTCCAGCACCACGATCCTATCCGCGTTGCGAATGGTGGACAGGCGATGGGCGATGATGATGGTGGTTCTTCCCTGCATCAGGTGTTCAAGCGCCTGCTGGATGAGCTGCTCGGTCTCGGTATCCACCGAGGAAGTTGCTTCATCGAGAATCAAAATCGGGGCGTCTTTTAATATGGCACGGGCGATGGACAGGCGCTGCTTCTGCCCTCCGGAGAGCTTGACACCACGCTCGCCGATGAGCGTGTCGTACCCCTCGGGCAGGTCGGCGATGAAGTCGTGGGCGTTGGCGGCTTTCGCAGCGGCGATCATATCAGTCTCGTCGGCATTTGGACGGCCAAACAGCAGGTTCTCGCGCACCGTCCCGTAGAACAGGAACACATCCTGCAGTACGATGCTGATCTGCCCGCGCAGACTGTCGAGGGTGTAGTCGCGCAGGTCACGCCCGTCCAGGGTGATCGAACCGCCAGTCACGTCGTAAAAGCGCGGAATGAGACTGACCAGGGTGGTCTTGCCCACGCCCGTTGGCCCAACCAGCGCTACAACAGACCTGGCAGGGATCTCCAGTGAAATATCCTCCAGTACCAGGATGCCGGGTATGTACTCGAAGCATGCATGGTTGAAGACGAAATCGCCGCTGGCCCGCCCGGACAAGGGTTCCGCGCCGCGCACGTTCTGCGGCTCGTGGGGCTCGGCCATCAAGTCAGCCACCCGGTCTGCCCCGGCCAGTGAGGACTGAACGG
>CAIQQN010000001.1 GCA_903873975.1 uncultured Anaerolineales bacterium | reverse complement strand
CTGCCCTGCGGTTGGGGCGCAGCCAAGGTCATGCTGGCGTTCGGCGGGTGGTCACCTCAGCGCCGCACGCCCCTCGTGGAGCGCGCCATCCAACAGGGTGTGGATTTTTTGTTCAGCACGGATCCTGCCGGAGCGGATTATCCCTCAACAACCGGCAAACCCAGCAGCAGTTGGCGGAAGTTCGGCTTCCCGGTCTTCTATGTCACCGATATTCTGCAGGTCGTGGAAGCCCTGGTGGTGCTGGGATACGGGAACGACCCGCGTCTGGCTAATGCGCTGGACCTGATCCGCCGGAAGCAGGATGAACAGGGACGCTGGGCATTGGAATACGAATATACCGGCAAGACCTGGGTGGACTTCGGCCCTAAAAAGCAACCCAACCCGTGGGTCACCCTGCGTGCCCGGCGGGTTTTAAAGAATGTAGAAAAGGGATCATTCTAAGAGAGAACCGGGTCGCGCCCTGTCTCCGGATCCCGGTTGAGCGAAGTGCATGGGCTATTTCTTTACTTCGATCTTCTTAAGAAATTCCCCGATCGCATCGAAGACAACCTGGCGCTTCTCGTCGCGCACAATGGAATGGTCGAAGCCGTCCAACCAGATTTTTTCTTTCGCGGCACTGCCCAGGAGGGCGTAGATCCGCTCGAGGTCGTCCATCCCGCCCATATCCTGATGGGATTGAACCAACAGCGCCGGCGCCTGTACCTTCGGCAAGGATAAATGCATGGCTTTCTGAAGCCTGGCGAGTTCGACGATGATTCTTGCCGGATACCTGGTGTAAGCCGGGTAATCGGCCTCGCGGCGCTGGCCCAGTTCGGGGTGCTCTTTCACCTGCTTGTGCGCCGTCATGCCCAGCGCCCCAATTAAGCGGGCCAGAAGCACTTGCACCGGTGGGAATCCGAAGTATGGGGTGGAAAGCGCCACCACACCCGCCACCGGAAATTGCGCCGCCGCGGTCAGGGCGACCATCCCGCCCATGGACTGGCCGATGAGTACGGTCTGCCTGGAGAGGCCGCCCAGGAGGTCCAGCCCGTCTTCGACGGAAAGCAGCCAGTCGCTCCAGTGCGTCCGCCTCAGGTCGCGCGGGGTTGTCCCGTGGCCGGCCAGGCGAACGTTCAGTACGGTATAGCCGCGTCCGTGCAGGTCGGCTGCCAGGAATTGCATCTCCTCGGGATTGGAAGTGAAGCCGTGGAGCAGGAGACAGGAGACCGGTCCGGCGCGCAAGAGGGACGGTTCCGCGCCGGGCACGGTGAACAAGTCTTTTTGACTGATCTGTTCGTCCATGATATCAGCCGGCCTGCTTTTTGTCAGTAAAGATCAACTCGCAGCCAGTAACGAGGACCAGCGAACCCGCCAGTCCAACCAGCCAGACGATCCCGCTGATCTGCTCCACCTGGCTCTCGCCCTTCTCAACCTCGCGCAGCGAGCGCCCTGCCAGGACGAATCCCGGCTGTGCCCCGCCGTAAGCGACCACCACCGCGGCAACCCGCACCCCGGCCTCGGGTTGCCAGGAGACCCGGTCCTCACTGTTTTGACGGGTATAGTCGAAAATGCCTGGCGGCAGGAGGGGAGCTGCTCCATGCAGGAGGCCGGACGAAGCCAGCGGCTCGCCCATATCGCTGTAAATAATCATGAATGGCGCCAGGCTGCTGGATATTTCCACCTGGCTGGCTGGCAGCACGGCCTCGGGCGTCCTGCCCGCAGCCAGGGCCGCGGCAGCATCTTCGGCCATCTGGATTTGCGGGTCATTCGCACCCCAGCGCAGCGACTGCTGGACCACCAGATAGACCAGCCCGCACAGCAGGGTGGTCACTGCCGCAAGTGGCAGCCAATGGCTGAAGATGTTTTTCACTTTCGACATGGAAACCCTTTGTACCAACACGAATAATCGCTAATCGTAATTTTTGAATATACCATGCTTTTAATGTACGAGGTGGTCGAAGACCAACGCCAGGCGAGCAGCTCCCATTATAGAGAATGTGGAAAGGTTGTACAAGTGTGGAAATAAGAAAAGCCCCGGCTTCCTGGAGAAGCCGGGGCTCTCGTTGCCAGGCTATTCGAGTTTTCCTGTCGTCAGCGCCATTTTGACCTCGCCAATGGCTTTGGTGATCTGGATCTCACGCGGGCAGGCCAGGGTGCAGTTGAAGACGGTATGGCAGCGGAAAACGCCCCACACCTCGTTCAAGATCTTGAGGCGCTCAGCGGCAGCCTTGTCGCGGCTGTCGAAAATAAAGCGGTGAGCTGCCACGATGGCGGCCGGGCCGGCGTATTTCCCATTGGCCCAGTAGGACGGGCAGGAGGTGGTGCAGCAGGCGCACAGGATGCACTTGGTGGTGTCATCGAAAAGGGCGCGCTGCTCGACACTTTGGGGACGTTCCTTTTCCGGTGCAGGGTCATCGTTGATGAACCAGGGCTGGACGGAGCGGTAATGTTCGAAGAACGGCTCCATGTCCACGATTAGGTCCTTGATCACCCGCAAGCCGAGGATCGGTTGGACGGTGATCTTCGTGCCGGTGTCGCGGACGAGGGTTTTGCAGGCCAGGCGGTTGAACCCATTAATGCGCATAGCATCGGAGCCGCAGATGCCGTGTGCGCACGAGCGGCGGAAGGACAGCGTCCCATCCTGGTAGCCTTTCACCTTTTCGAGCAGGTCCAGCACACGGTCAGTCTCGATGGCCTCCAGTTTGTAGGTCTTAAAGGAGGGCTTCTTATCCTTTTCTGGGTTGTAGCGAAAGATTTTGATCGTTACTTCCATGTCAGCCTCCTAGTAAGTCCGTACCTTCGGCTCGTATTTGGTGATGACGACCGGCTTGTATTTCAGGTCGATCAGGCCGTTCTGGCGCACCCAGGCCAGGCTGTGCTTGAGCCAGTTCTTGTCGTCGCGGTCGGGATAATCCTCACGGGAATGGCCGCCCCGGCTCTCGGTGCGGGCAAGGGCCGAGACGGTGGTCACTTCGGCCAGGTCGAGCAGGTTGCCCAGTTCCCAGACGTTGATCAGTTCCATGTTGAAGATGGAGCCGGTATCGGTCACGGTGACGTGCTTGTAGCGCTCTTTGAGCTCGCGCACCACCTTCAGGGCATTTTCCATGCCCTTGCCGGAACGGAAGATGCCCATATCGTCGAACATCACTTTCTTCATCGTGGTGGCGATATCGAAGGCATTTCCCTTGCCGTCGGCGCTGCGGATGCGGTCGAACTGGAGGCGGGCAAATTCGGTCGGATCGGCAGGCAGGGGCTGGTACTCCGCCTGATGGGCGAACTCGGCCGCGCGCAGGCCGGCATGTTTGCCGAAGACCACTAGGTCGAGCAGCGAGTTGGTGCCCAGCCTGTTGGCCCCATGGACCGAGACGCAGGCGCACTCCCCGGCCGCATACAAGCCAGGGACGGTAGTATTCTTCTCGTCCAGGATGGTTTCACCATATTTATTGGTTGGGATGCCGCCCATGGTATAGTGCGCGGTCGGCTGGATGGGCATCAGCTGGGTGATCGGATCCACGCCCAGATAGACGCGGCAGAAGTCCACGATGTCGGGTAATTTCGCCAGGATTTCCTCTCCGGTGACAGTGTAAGGTGAACCATCCGGATTCTTGCGTCCGTCCAGTGCGGCGTATTTGTTGACGGATTCTGGCCGTACATCCAGGTAAACATAGTTCTGGCCGTTGGCGCCGTTGCCATCACGGATCTCCATGTAGATGGCACGGCTGACCACATCCCGCGAGGCCAGGTCTTTGACCCTGGGGGCGTATTTCTCCATGAAGCGTTCGCCCTTGCCGTTGATCAGGATGCCGCCCTCGCCGCGCACGCCTTCGGTGATGAGGATGCCAAGTTTGTAGATGCCGGTGGGGTGGAACTGGAAGAATTCCATGTCTTCGAGTGGCAGGCCGCGCCGCATGATGACGGCGGGGCCGTCGCCCGTGAAGGCATAAGCATTGGATGTAATTTCCCAGATGCGCCCGTGTCCACCGGTTGCAAAGATGACAGCCTTGGCATGGAAAACGTGCAGTTCGCCGGTGGCAAGTTCGATGGCCACCACGCCTGCCGCGGCGCCATTGACCATCAGCAGGTCCACCACCTCGAATTCGTCAAAGAAGTTGACGTTGTTCTTCATGCACTGCTGATACAGGGTCTGCAGGATCATGTGACCGGTGCGGTCGGCGGCATGGCAGGCGCGCTTGACCGCTTTACCGGTCACGTTATTGGTATGTCCGCCAAACGGGCGCTGGGAGATCTTGCCTTCCGGTGTCCGGTCGAAGGGCAGGCCCATGTGTTCCAGTTCGTAAACGGCCTGGACGGCTTCGTTGCACATGAATTCGATGGCATCCTGGTCGCCGAGGTAATCCGAGCCTTTTACGGTATCATAGGTATGCCATTCGGGATGGTCTTCTTCTTCACTGCCGAGTGCCGCGCCAATACCGCCCTGGGCGGTACCGGTATGCGAGCGGGTGGGGTAAAGCTTGGTGATGATGGCTGTCTTGGCTGTCCTGGAAGCATACAGCCCGGCCATCAAACCTGCTCCGCCTGCGCCAACAACGATCACTTCATATTGATGAGTTTTCATAGTGTGTTCTTCACGTATGCTGTGCATGCTGCTGCTCCTAGGAGGTCACGATCACAGAGATGCCGATCAGGGTCATGGACAACCAGATCAAGAGAACCAGGATGCGCAGCAAGTTGCGAACCCAGGTGCGGGAGATATAATCTTCCAACACATTGAGCAGACCGTGCAACCCATGCGCCCCGGCAAAAAAGAGCATCAAGAGGGCCATCACATTCCAGAAGATGCTTTTCCAGACCTCAAGGTCTGGAATATTGGTACTGGCAACGTGGTTGGGGTTCGGCATGAACGCCCAGCGCATCAGGTCGGCCACCGTCATGTTCTGGCGGGCGCTCATCAGAAGGGCGGCAGTGACACCCACGATGACAAGCAGGTACATCGCCAGGGCAGACAGGCGGGTGAAAAGCCACATCAGATAATCAAAATGGAAGCCGCGTTGGGGAGCAGTTCTTGGTTTCGTTTTCATCATGTCAGCCTCCCAAACCACCGCGGATAATGACGAAAAGGGCGATGCCATAAATGGGCAGGAAAATGCACCATTCAATCCAGATGGCTTCGCGCTGGTATTCGATCAACTTCGGCCACAGGTCCAGGATGACAATGCGCAGGCCGTTGATGACGTGAAACAGCGCACAGAAGAAGATGAATATCTGGAAGATCCAGGATTCGTAGATGGTGTTGATGAAAATCCCCGCACTCGTCCCCCAGGCATGGTTGGACAGGAAGGACGCCAGAATGTGCAGCGCAACGAAGATGACGATGCTCAGACCGCCAATCCTGTGCAGGATATAAGTCAACATTGGGCCTTTCCCTCGATATCGCAGGCCTTCCATGAGGCCGACATTCCTTTTGAGACCCATCTACGCCTCCTTCACGCTATGTGTCATTTCAAGCCAACGTCACAGGGATGCCCCCCGCAAGCTATGGGACTGTCTGTCCTTCGGGTACGCCATCATCGCCGCTACGCGGCTGCTCGCGGCGGCACAAGAATTTTAACATAATCTATTATCCCATTCTCGTTTCTATAATTAAAAGTGACAATACTCATGGATTATTCGTTCCAGACATCCTCTTGGGGATGGATAAAACGTCTTTATAATCATATTACGAGGATTTATAGCTTTCTATTTAAACAATCCACCCCATTTCAGGAGGTTCGCATGGCAGGTTCTCATCACATCAGCCGCCGTGATTTCATCAAAATCACTACAGCAGCCGTGGGCACG